>NZ_CAXBHN010000002.1:0-467766 GCF_963975605.1 uncultured Zhongshania sp.
TTTCCATGCACGGTAGTCTAACACAGCGTATTGATTATTTCCGCCTTATTAGTAATACACTCACTCCACTATTAAAAGCTTGTCCATGCCAGGTGATATGGAAGCGACCGCCGAATTGTGACAGCGGTAGCGATCGAGAAAATTGTATTTAGCCGATTAGATTAGTGCGTACAAAATACAGAGAGTCGTTTGAAGCTTCCTACTAGAGCTTGTTGACTGCGCTCGACGCAATTTACGAACCATCACTATTGATTAAGTAATGTATCAGTTTGCTGTAATGTGTTTTTTAACTGCGCTAGTGATTCTTCTACACTTTTAATGTAGTCGAAAGAGTACTTGCTCATTTTTTCCTTGATATGAGGATAATCGCTAGCCATCAAATTTCGTATCATAAGTATTTTACTTTCCATGGCGGTAATTTGGTCTTGGAGATTTTCTATTTTTTGCCCTGAGTACTGTAATTGATCAAATTCGGACTGTCGGGTCGCAATCGTCTGATCTTTTTTGTGAATTTCCTTAACAGGGTCATGTGCTGAGTGGGCTGCGGCGAAAAGGGGGCTAAGGATGAATACTGCCAGCATATATTTCAAAGTATAATTAGCGCTTGCCATGGCTATTTCTCTGGTTGTTAGTAGAGTTTTTAAATGTCATCACAGAAGGGTAGTGCGGTATTCATATTGAATTATCGAGTGTATAGCGTTAATTGGAACATTGATTAGGCAGTAATCAATGTTCCTGTTTTTTGGTGTTGTCACTACGTGCAGTGAGAACCTGGTACTGCCCAGTACTTAGTTCAGGTAATCGTTGTAAAAATGACACCATATTCCATATACGCTCATCGTCATGCCCAGGTGCCCATGATGGCATGCCAGATGCTTTGATACCGTGTTTAATAATCCAGAATTGGCGTTGTAAAGCATAGGTGTTGTCATCGTGGCCGCCATCATGGCCATGATCATCACCCTTCTGTGCGAGATTGGGTGGGGCAGGGTAGAGGCCCAAAGTAAAGTCGCTTTGGTTTTTACCAGGTTTCAGGTGGCAGCTCGCGCACATCGCATTGTAGTCAGCAGCACCTTTTAGCAGTCGCTCTGATGAGGCTAGATCATTGGGAACCTCAATCGTACTTGCCGCTCGGGAAATGGAGCGTTCCCGCATCGTTTCGAGCCCCCAATATGTTAGGCCATTGTGCGGCACATCAGCTCCCATCGGGTAGAGACCAGAGTAAAGAAATGCTAGACCGCCCAACATCGCGACAACGGCGGTAATCATCAAACATTTACCACAGCGTAGAAATTTGTTTGCGGCCATAATATTTCCAAATCGTCTAAAGAGTTAATGAAGTCTTGCTGGGTGACTCGAAATAGTTATATCAGTGATTATGGCCAGTCTGTTCCGTGCTACTTTCATTTCCGTGTTGCGCCGGTTTAGCGCCTTGAGGCGCTTCACTGCCACTCATACCTTCCATACCTTCCATGTCGCCCATGCACTGTTTCATCATGGCTTGCATGACAGGGTCGTTCATATCCATTTTGCTGTGATCCATATTTTCCATGGCCGCGCAATCTGGCTTTTCTGCGTTGTTCATGTGCTCTTTGGGATCATGAGCCTGGGCTGATAAAGTAAAAGCCAGCGTAGAGATTGCAATTGACATTGTTATAAATTTTGAGCGCATTGGAATAATCCTTAATCTTTGAGTTGGGAATATGAGCAATCGATAATTTAATTAAAACCAGAACCGCAGGCCTGCTACTAATTGCGTATCGTTAATGTCCTGTCCTGCAGCTTGTCGATAATCAGCGGTACCGCCATATGCGTCCGACCACTCCACGCCGACATAGGGGGCGAATTGACGGCTGATTTCATAGCGCAGTCGCAAGCCTATAGATAGATCTGATAGACCGCTGCCAAGGCCATTACTCGGGTCATCTTTACCGTAAAGGTTAAGCTCGGCTCGAGGCTGTAATACTAACTTTTGGGTTAGTAATAGCTCGTATTCCGCTTCGAAGGTAAGCGCCGTACGTCCATCGTCACCGAGATAAGCGGTAGCGTCTAGCTCAAACCAATACGGCGCTAAACCTTGGATGCCCGCAGCGAGCCATTGGCGATCGCTACCTTCTTTGTACTGATCCAGCCGCACACCCAGCTGAGTATCAAAGAAGACGCTGATAGCGTGACTCCAGAGTAGATCTGTCTGACTTTCTTCCAATTGACTACCCTTAGTATCACCTTCAGCTTTTACAACGAGACTATCGTAAGTAGTACCATACCGAGCTAAAAGGTCGAAGGTCGTATCGCCACTATCCTCGCTGTATTCAAGGCGGTCGCCTAATACAGAAAGGAACGCATGTTCATCAGCCAGCTTTAGTTGCCTCGGGCCTTGTTGGGCATATGGGCCGTCTGTAAGCGTGTAGCCATCTGAATAGGCATGTGGGTCGCGAGCGTTATCTGGTGCACTACCACCTTGCATTTGCATTTCGCCATGATCCATTTGCGCCCATGAGGTCGAGGCATTAAAAGCTGCGCTAATCACCGCGAAGCCGACGATATGTTTCATATTACTCATGACACCACCACTTCGCGGAACATGCCCGCATCCATATGAAATAATAGGTGGCAATGCCACGCCCAGCGACCAAGGTCATTGGGGGTTGTTAAAAAGCTGATGCGTTGCGATGGCTGAACGGGAATGGTGTGGCGCCGAACTCGCAACTCTCCCTGGTCGGTTTCGAGTTCACTCCACATGCCGTGTAAATGCATTGGATGCGTCATCATGGTGTCATTTTGCAGAATAACTCTAACGCGCTCACCGTGTTTCAACGACACCGGTGTGCTTTTACCAAACTCCAAACCGTCGAATGACCAGCTGTAGCGCTCCATATTGCCTGTGAGGTGTAGTTCAAGTTCCTTGGTTGGTGTGCGACGATCATCCAGCAGCCCGTTAATTGATTTCAGGTCGGCTAGGGTCAATACTCGTCGGCCGTTGTTACGTAAACCGATACCTGGATCATCAAGATTGGTGCGCGGTGTATCCACTCGCATATCGACAGACGCGCCGTATTCACTACTGGCGTGGTTGACAGTGCTAGAGGGCTTGGCCAAAGGATTCTTTGGCTGGTGATTCATGGCGGAATGATCCATACCCTTCATTCCTGCCATGCCCTTCATACCGTCCATGCTGCCCATTCCCTGCATGCCCTTCATCGAGCCATGATTCATTCCTTCCATACCTTTCATGGAATCATGATTCATGCCGGCCATGCTGCCCATTGCACCCATCATATCTGACATCGTCAGCCACTCTGCCGGATCAAGCGCAGGGACTGGCGCAGATAGACCTTGCTGCAATGCTAATGTGCCTCGGGTATAACCGGTGCGATCCATACTCTGGGCAAAGATGGTGTACGCATCGTCTGCAGGTTCAACCAATACATCGTAGGTTTCGCCGGGGCCAAAGCGAAATTCATCGACGGAAACCGGTTCGACATCTTGGCCGTCGGCCTGAATGACCGTCAATTTTAAGCCGGGAATACGCACATCATAAAAGCTATTGCTTGCCGCATTAATAAAGCGCAGGCGTATGCGTTGCCCTCTTTGGAACAGTCCCGTCCAATTACCATTAGGCGCTGTACCGTTCATGAGGAAGGTCAGCGTGGCCGCCGATAGATCGTTTAAGTCGGTGGGATTCATGCGCATCTGGTTCCACATCTGACGCTTTTCCAGTGCGCCCTGTAAACCGACCTTTGAAACATCTTCGCTAAAGTCAAAGAAGGTGGGCTGATTGAAATTGTAGACATCGCTCTGCATTTTCAATTTACTGAAAGCGCGCATAGGATCTTCGTCAGTCCAATCTGAAAGTTGCACCACATAATCCTGGTCAGAACGGTGTCTTTCGCCTGCTCTAGGCTCAATGATTAGTGCGCCATACATCCCCGTCATTTCTTGAAAACCGGAATGGCTGTGATACCAGTAGGTACCGCTTTGCTGTAGGGTAAATCGATACGTAAAGGTCTCGCCCGGCGCTATGCCTTTGAAACTGATGCCAGGCACGCCATCCATTTGGTAGGGTAGAAGAATGCCATGCCAGTGGATGGAGGTGGCAACTGCTAGGTGATTGGTGACGCGAATCGTCACTTCATCGCCTTCGCGCAGACGCAAAGTAGGAGCGGGTATGGAACCGTTGATCGTTGTTGCCATACGTGTCACGCCGGTAAAGTTGACGGGACTTTCGGCTATAACAAGATTGATTTCACGCCCACTTAGAACAGGCGTTTGCCCCTGTGCCACTTTGCTGCTCATTGCTGCCTGTAACCAAGTGGGTGTTGCCGCCAGTACGCCGCCAGCCGCAAGGCCTTGCACAAAGCGACGGCGGTTTGGTTGCAAAGATCTTTTTTGTTGGGGAAGCCATTGGCTCACGGGCAACTACCTCATACATTCAGTGATTTGTGTTCGTAATACTAGAGACCTACACCTGTCACTCGCATGACTTAAAGATTACAAATCTGTAATCTTTAAGTCATCTTTGTGTTGGAAGGCCTCATCCATAATGTTTATCAAACTGACTTAAGCCAAACGACGGAGCGACGCAATTTTGCGGATATTGGTAGTGGAAGATGAACTCAAGACCGGCGATTACTTGCGCCAGGGGCTTTCTGAGGCAGGATTTATGGTCACGCTGGCGCGCAACGGCCTCGATGGCCATCATCTTGCAATGACGGAAGTTTTTGACCTGATGGTGTTAGATGTCATGTTACCCGATGTTGATGGCTGGCGAATAATGCAGTCCCTTCGGGAAGCTGGTCGGCAAACTCCAGTACTTTTTCTTACCGCCCGAGATAGCGTAGAAGACCGGGTTAAAGGGCTTGAGCTTGGCGCAGATGATTATTTGGTTAAGCCATTTGCCTTTGCTGAGCTACTAGCTAGAGTTCGTACCTTGCTGCGCAGAAGTGTAGCGCCTGTGCTTTCAGATCAAATTACTGTTGCAGACCTCACCTTAGATCTTCCGCGCCGCCGCGCTAGCCGTGGAGGTAAAAAAATTAGTCTTAGCCACAAGGAATTCTGCCTGTTGGAGCTTTTAGCGCGTAGAGAGGGCGAGGTATTACCACGATCCCTGATAGCCTCCCAAGTTTGGGATATGAATTTTGATTCCGATACAAACGTTATTGACGTTGCGATTCGCCGTCTGCGTGCCAAAATCGACGACGATTTCCCAGCAAAGTTGATTCACACTGTGCGTGGCATGGGCTACAAACTGGAGATCGAAGACGATAATGAAGTGGCTTAGTCGAGTTAAGCGTCGCCCGTTATCGCTAACAACAAGAGTGATGGTCTTCGTTGCCCTTGCCATCGGCCTAAGCCTACTGATGACTGCACACCTTGTTCAACAAGCCGTAAAACGTCACTTTGCTGAGCAGGATGCCGATGAGCTCATTGTTATTACTCAGGCCGTGGAACGGGCGTTACGGGCAGGCGCAGACGACATCCCGCGGCTACCTGAAGTGCTATCCCACGCGGTTTCAGGACATCATGGCGTATATTTCCAAGTTTGGAGCCCAGACGGACAACTCATCTACGGGCCGAGTGATGACGAACTGCTCACGCCAGTGACTCTCTATACGCCCGTCTCCCGTATTTTAGCAGCTAATTTACATAGCTGGGGCGCAGGGGGAAATGCTTACCGAGGTGCCATTACCCAAACTCTAATTAGTGGACGTAATTATCGTATTGTCGCGGCCATGGATATGAACTTCCATATCTTCTTTCTCGATAATTTTAGGCGCAGCCTGTGGCTTATTATGACTTTAGCTGGCGTCGTCACGTTGTTGGCCGCTTGGTTTGGCGTACATCAGGGGCATGCGCCGCTGCGCGGCTTAAGCGACACTATGCGCGATGTCCAAGCCGATCGCCTGCATGTGCGAATAGACCCAAATATTGTACCGGGTGAGCTGCGAGGGCTTGTTGACTCATTCAATTACATGATCGGTCGTTTGGAAGACAGCTTTGCTCGACTTTCGCACTTTTCTGCTGATATCGCCCACGAACTGCGTACACCCTTAACAAATTCCATTACCCAAACCCAAGTCGCGCTTAATCGGGCCAGAAGCTTGGAGGAATACCAAGAGTTACTATACTCAAATTTAGAAGAACAGGAGCGCTTAGCGAAAATGGTCAACGACATGCTGTGGTTGGCTCAAAGCGAACACGGTTTACGTAATCCAGTACGTGAGTGGCTGGATCTCGGGCATGAAGTGCGGGAGTTATTTGACTTTTTTGAGGCTTTGGCAGAGGAGAAACAGATTGTTCTGACTTTAGACGGAAGCACACCCATGCTGAGTGGCGATCGGGCTATGTTGAGGCGCGCCATATCTAATTTGCTATCAAATGCATTGCGATATACACCGGCCGGGCAAACAATTAACGTGAAACTAAAAAAAACAGATGATGCATGGGTAGAGCTCCGTGTTGAAAACCCCGGTTTAGAGATCCCCCCAGAACATCTACCAAAAATATTTGATCGATTCTATCGCGTTGATCCTTCGCGTCAGCGACTCAGTGAGGGAGCTGGCCTGGGCCTGGCAATAGTTAAGTCCATTGTTGAAGCTCATGGTGGTAGGGTCGATGCTGACTCTAATAGCAGCGTGACATACTTTTCAATACGTTTACCTATCAGCATGATCGAAAGTTAAGATATATTAGTGCGTATTGGATATTTACTATAAAGCAGTGCGCCAAAAAAATTCGCGGTTTTTAAATTCGATGAAGGGGCCTTTATGGACACCAAAGCGCATTGGAATGCAGTATACACAACAAAATCAGCTGACTCTGTAAGCTGGTTTCAGCCCCACGCATCCCGTTCGCTGCACATTATTCAACAAATCAATATTGAGAAAACAGCAAAAATAATAGATGTCGGCGGCGGTGCATCCACTCTTGTAGATTCATTGCTGGAAAATGATTTTGTTAATGTAACCGTCATGGACATATCTGGGGCCGCGCTTAACGCGGTCAAAAAACGACTAGGAGATACTTCTAAAAAAGTACAGTGGATTGAGGGGAATGTTCTTCACTTCCTTCTTCCTATGCAGGGTATCGACTTATGGCATGACCGTGCGGTGTTTCATTTCCTGATAGAGGGAGCCAATAGGCGCAGCTATGTTGAAACAGTATTAGATTGCGTTAAATTAGGTGGGCACATGATCATTGCGACTTTTTCCGAGAATGGCCCCGAGCAATGCAGCGGTCTGCCTGTGCGCCGTTATTCTCCGAGTACGTTACACGCCGAATTAGGTGCGCAGTTTGAATTATTAGGCCACGAAGAAGAATCTCACCAAACGCCGATAGGCAAAATGCAGAGTTTCATTTATTGTCATTTCAAGCGGATAAATTAACTCACCCACCCTAAATTCGTTGCGCTCGTCATCGCTGATAATTGGTCGACCTCGCATGAATTTATCTACGTTGGGTATAGCGGGGGATTTGGCGCCTCAACCTGCGATCCCTCAGCGGTTCCGCTTCTGTTTATCATTTAACCCATTTTCTTCGTTGTAGTGCCTACGAAAAAAACGATTGACGATCGGTTTTTTCGTAGGCACTATACTATTCTTCTGTAAACCTAGGTCGAATGTGGCATGCAATTGGGATATTTGGAAAAATTGGTTCTCCAGTATTTTTGGGATACAGATGAAGCAGACGCTAAGCGGGTACATCGCGAGCTTACGGATGATTCGGTGAGAACGTTAAACACGATCCAAAGTACCCTTGACCGGCTATATAAAAAGAAGCTCTTAATCCGTAATAAAGCTGGCCACGCCTTCATTTATCGTGCAGCTATGGCCAAAAATGCTTTTCTGGCGCAATTGATGCGCGAAGTCGCCGCCGATTACACTGACAATGAAGACACCTTATTGGCCGCATTTAGCTCCCTGTCAGCAGAAATGACTGAAACGCAATTGCAGGCATTGGCATCGCTTATTGATCAGCGCCGCGCCAGCGATAAATCGGGGAAATAAGAATGCTTGTCGGCGGTTATGCGATTACCCTAAATAGCGTGTTTATTGCCGCATCGGTGTTTTTCTATTGCTCACTAATTCTTACTTTCGTTTTTCGAACTACTGAACAGTGGCGGGTCAAATTATCCGCAGGCGCTCGCCAATGGGTGTTGTGGTCATTTGTTTTGATCCCTTGGCTTGTTGCTCTAAGCGTTGCAAGCGTTGTACTAATGCCTGATTCTGCCGCGGTTATGCCCTCGTGGTTCTTGGCGCTTACCCATTGGCACCATATTAATGTTTTCAACTTATATAGCTGGCACAGCGCGATAGTACTTCTATTTTCCGCGGCGTCTTTTCTAGCGATAGTTCGCCATACTCACCAATTGCTTAAGCATCGGTCTGCCCTTGGTGCGCTGCTTACCCTTGATGGTTTTACTAAAAATAGTAGCGTGGACTCTACGGTGATTTATGCGTTCACCGCTGGTCTTTTTCGGCCTAAAGTCTTCATTAGTTCTGCCTTGCAAGCACAATTATCTGCGGCTGAAAATGACATCGTTTGTCGCCATGAACTCGCCCACCAGCAGAGGTTTGACCCTTTACGGAAGTGGTCTTTTTCCTTTCTTGCGGCGTTTTACCTACCATTCACTAGCAACCGGTTACGCCGCGAATTTTCTTTGTGCTTGGAGCTTGCAGCAGACGATTATGCGGCTGTGGGCGGATCGGGTGGCACCACCGTTGCTAGTACCGTGATAAAACTATGCCGCTTGTCGCGAAATCAGCAGCAATTCTCCAGTCCCTTGTCTTGTCATTTCTATGCGTCTGAAATTGAAGCGCGTGTTCATTATCAGCTGAGGTCTGAACCAGGCCGCAGTTTCCCCTTATCGTTGTTTGTTGTATTTCTGTGTGTACTTTTGGCTTCCTGCCTTTTGAGTGTGGATAGCTATCATCATGCGGTTGAAGCAATTTTTAGTCATTGAGGCGTATTTATGTATGTTTTTAGTCCGTTTCTAACGCCAAAAAAACCGATTGTAGATCGGTTTTTTTGGCGTAAAACGCTTGCCCTAATTCCGTTATTGCTGACTATGTCGACGGCCTCTGTGGCAGAGAAATCCTTAACGTTAAACGAGGCCATTCAACGAAGCTTTACTAAACACCCAGAGCTCCAAGCCTTTTACTACCGTCGCGCAGCTGCCGATGGAATGGCGCAGCAGGCACGGGTCGGCAGTCGCCCCCAGCTTGGCTTAAGTGTTGAAGATGGATTTGGCTCGGGGGACTACAGCGGTTCTGACAGCCTTCAGTCAACGCTCAGAATTAGTTGGGTTTTAGAGGGTGACTTACTGCAGCAGCGCGGACATAGTGCTGACGTGCAAAAACAGGTGATTAGCGATGAGCAAGCGATAAAGAAGCTGGATGTGGCCGCCGAGACTGCCCGTCAATTTCTCACCGTAGTCGTTTATCAGCAGCGTAAAGAACTCGCTGCAGCCGCAAGAGCGCAAGCGGATTCAGTGGTTAAAGAACTGTCAAAGCGCATGGATGCAGGCAAATCGCTGCTCGCTGACAAGCTTCGTGCTGAAGCCGAGTTAGCGCGGGCAGAGATAACACTCGAAGATCTGGATCATGAAATTCGTGGCGCTAAGCGGATGTTGGCGACCCAGTGGAGTGCGCGACAACTCGATTTTGATACAGTATCAGGCTCCCTCGCCATTGCCACCGGCAAACTGAACTACGAGGAGCTAGCGCTGCAGCTAAGCAGTCATCCGCGCGTGCAGAAACTACTCAGCCAAGAGCGCATTGCGCAATCCGAGATCGCCTTAGCAAAAACGGAAGCCCAGTCACGATGGCAGTTTTCAACCGGTGTAAGGCGTTTTGAAAATACCGACGACTACGCCTTAGTGGCTGGCTTTACCGTCCCCTTAGGGGGCGAACAGCGTAATCGTGGACGTGTAGCCGCTTTAGCTGCGGAGCGTGATGCTTATCGTGCTGATGCTGAAGCGGTGCAAATAGTACTGGAAGCGCGCTTGTACGTTTTGCTGCAAGAGTTTCAGCACGCGCAGCATGTGGTTGGTGCACTGCTTGAGCACATTATCCCAACGCTTGAACAAGCCCAGAAAGAAGCCCGAAACGCCTACCAGCTTGGCAGGTACAGCTACCAAGATTGGCACGGAGTGCAGCAGGAGTTGCTCGCGACACGAAGTCATTTATTAGATAGCCAGTTTAAAGCACAGCTCACACGCGTCGAAATTGAACGTCTAACCGGTTTGCCTCTGTTAGGCAACGATGAGGTAAATCCATGAGTAATTCAGTAAAGCGATCGTTAATCGTCAGTATGCTTGTCTCGCTATTAATGAGTTTAAGTAGCGCTGCACTCGCCGTTGGCGCCGAAGTGCAGGAAATTGAACCTGAAAAAGGCCCGCATCGGGGGCGTATGTTGCGCGAGGATGATTTCGCCATTGAATTGGCAATCTTTGAGACCGGTGTACCGCCAGAGTTTCGTGTTTGGGCAAGTCAAGGTGGTGAGGCCTTGCCTCCAGAGAAGGTCAAAGTAAGCGTTACTTTAGGGCGACTCGGTGACGGCGACGACCAAATCAATTTCAAGCCGCAGGATGATTTTTTGCGGGGTGATATGGAAATAGTCGAGCCACATTCATTTCTAGTTACCCTTAACGCTTCTTATGGTGGTAAGCGCTATCAGTGGCAATACGAAAACTATGAAGGGCGAACTCGGATTAATGCCGACGTTGCTGAGGCGATGGGTATTAGCACTGACACTGCGGGTTCGCAACTGCTCGTCGAACGCTTGCCGCTTTTCGGTCGACTGGTAGCCGATACCAATGCTTTAACGCAGCTAAGCGCCCGTTTCGACGGTGTGATTAAAGCCATTCACGTAAGCTTGGGTCAGCAGGTGAAAGCGGGCACTCCGTTGATGAGCATCGAGAGTAATGAAAGCCTGAAATCCTATGTGTTGCGCGCTGATATTGCAGGTGAAATTGCGGCGCTGCCGGTCAATATCGGCGAAGCGACTGCTGGCCGTACGCTGGTGAGTATTGTCGATCGCTCCCGCCAAGTGGTTCTACTTAAAGCCTACCCTGACGACCGGCGTCGAATTGCGCTAAACAACAGCGTGCAGCTGCTCAACGATGCGATGGAAGAAATTGGCGAAGGTGTCGTGCAGTGGATTTCACCGCTGCTCAATGCGGATCAATCTGCGGATATACGCGTTAGCGTTGACACCAGTAATCTTGCGCTGCCAGTGGGGAGCTTTGTACGCGGCAATGTGGAAGTTGCTCGCTATGAAGTACCCCTCGCGGTAAAGCGCCAAGCACTGCAAGGCTTTCGGGATTTCACCGTGGTCTACGCCAAAGTCGGCGATCAATACGAAGTGCGCATGTTGGAACTCGGTCGCGAGGCGGGCGACTGGATTGAAGTCCTAGGTGGACTAAAGCTGGGAACCGAATACGTTACCGAGAATAGCTACATCATCAAGGCCGATATCGAAAAATCCGGCGCTTCACACGACCACTAAAGGACGTCCCATGCTTGATGCAATTATACAATTTTCCCTAGCGCGGCGCGGTGTGGTGATGGCCGCTGTGCTTGCGCTTTGCGGTTTGGGTTTATGGAATTTCAACCGACTGCCGATTGATGCCGTTCCCGATATCACCAATGTTCAGGTCATAATCAATACTGAAGCACCGGGCTACACGCCACTGGAGGTAGAGCAACGCGTCACCTATGCCATAGAAACCGCGATGGCAGGCCTGCCCGAGCTGCAGTACACCCGATCTGTTTCTCGCTACGGGCTTTCCCAAGTCACGGTCATCTTTGGCGATGACACCGATATTTACTTCGCACGTCAGCTGGTGAACGAACGGCTCGGCAACGTGCGGGCCAAATTGCCAATCGGGCTGGAGCCTGAACTTGGGCCGATAGCGACGGGTCTGGGGGAAATTTTCATGTTCACCGTGGACGCTGAGCCCGGTGCGACTGATGCTGATGGCAAGCTAATTACGCCAACGGATTTACGCTCAGCGCACGACTGGATTATTCGCCCCCAGCTATTGCGCGTGCCCGGTGTGGTTGAGGTTAACCCCATTGGCGGCTACAAGCGGGAAGTGTTAATTGGCCTGCAAGCCGAAAAAATGCTCGCCTATGGTGTCTCTCAGCAAGAACTGATCGATGCGGTTGCCAACAATAATCAAAACCGCGGTGCAGGCTTTGTTGAGCAAAAAGGTTCGCAGTGGCTGCTACGTATTCCAGGACAAGCCGAGACGCTTGCCGATATTAGCAAGATCGTCATTAAAACGGTGGATGGTCAGCCTCTGCGTGTTGCTGATGTGGCAACCGTGGGCGAAGGCAAGGAGCTGCGTACCGGTGCCGCCACCCAGAATGGCCGCGAGGTCGTTATGAGCACGGTATTTATGCTCGTTGGTGAAAACAGCCGCAGCGTTGCCAAAGCTGTGGGTGAACGACTTGAAGAAATTAAGTCGAGCCTGCCAGAAGGCATTACCGCGACGGCGGTATACGACCGCACCGGCCTCGTGGATAAAACCCTGAAGACGGTAACAACCAATCTGCTCGAAGGTGCTTTGCTGGTTATTGTTATTCTGTTCTTACTACTGGGTAATGTGCGCGCGGCGATACTGACGGCGGCGGTTATTCCGGTTGCCATGTTAATGACCATTACCGGCATGGTGCGCAGCGGCGTCAGTGCCAATCTGATGAGTTTGGGGGCATTGGATTTTGGCCTGCTAGTAGACGGTGCAATTATCATTGTAGAGAACTGCCTGCGACGCTTGGGCCTTGCCAGCGACAAGCAGACCTTGTCGCTGAATGAGCGGCTAGATGTTGTGTTTAGCGCCACCAAAGAGGTGATACGACCTGCACTGTTTGGCGTATTCATTATCACAGCAGTGTATTTACCGATCTTCTCCTTAACGGGCGTAGAAGGCAAAATGTTCCACCCCATGGCCATGACGGTGGTTATTGCCCTGAGTGCAGCCATGCTGTTGTCCGTCACCTTTGTTCCCGCGGCAATCGCCTTGATGTTTAAGGGGCCAGTAGTAGAAAAAGAAAATCGCGCATTTGAAGCAACTAAACATCTTTACGGTGGACTGCTGCGCAAAGCCATCGCCATGCGCGGCGCTGTGGTTGCAGCTGCGCTGGTATTACTTGTTGTGTGTGCGGGCTTGGCAAGTCGCTTGGGCAGTGAGTTTGTGCCAAATCTCGATGAAGGTGATATCGCGATGCACGCGCTTAGGATTCCTGGCACCTCGCTAAGTCAGGCAGTGGCCTTACAGGAAACCTTAGAAGCCGCAATTAAGACCATGCCTGAAGTAGAGCGTGTGTTTGCCAAGATCGGCACCGCCGATGTCGCGACTGATGCGGTTCCCCCTAGCGTGGCAGATAACTTTATTATTCTAAAACCGCGGGATCAGTGGCCAGACCCGAGCAAGACTAAAAATCAAGTTGTGGAAGAACTCGCGGCCTTGGTAGAACCCGTGCCGGGCAATCGCTATGAATTTCTTCAGCCGATTCAGATGCGCTTTAACGAGCTTTTATCAGGCGTGCGCGCAGAATTAGCCATAAAGCTATTTGGTGATGATTTGGCTCAGCTCGAAGCCCTTGGCGGTGAAATCGAAGCTGCAATTGGCGCTGTTGACGGCATTGTCGATATCCAGATGGAGCAGACCACGGGCTTATCCATGCTAACGCTCAAGCCTAAACTGTTCGCTTTAGGCCAATACGGTGTTGAATTGAATACTCTGCAAGATCAAGTTGCCACGGCAATGGGGGGGCAGGGCGCAGGTTTTTTCTACGAGGGTGACCGTCGTGCCGAGATTGTTGTGCGCCTGCCTGAAGAGCGCCGCAGTGATATTGATCAGCTGGGTTCACTCCCTATTCAAATAGCCGGTGGCGGCTATGTGCCGCTGAAAGAATTGGTGGATATTGAACTGACAACGGGACTCAATCAGGTCAATCGCGAAAACGGTAAGCGCCGCGTGGTGGTAACGGCGAACGTTCGTGGCCGCGATCTTGGCAGCTTCGTTAGCGACGTAAAGGCAACCATCGAATCGCAAGTAACCCTGCCAGCAGGTTATTGGGTGGAATACGGTGGCACCTATCAAACCTTGCAATCTGCTGCGCAGCGACTGGCGGTGGTTGTGCCAGTGACCTTAGTGATGATTATCGGCCTCTTATTGCTGGCCCTTGGCTCATTAAAAGACGCAATGATTATATTCAGCGGTGTGCCACTCGCACTTACCGGTGGCATTTTGGCGCTGGTATTCAGAGATATCCCCTTTTCCATCTCAGCGGCGGTGGGTTTTATCGCCTTATCTGGTATCGCAATACTGAACGGCTTGGTGATGGTGTCGTTTATTCGCGAGCTGCGTCGCGATGGCCTGGGGCTAGAGCCTGCGATTATCGAAGGTGCGCTGACACGCTTAAGGCCGGTCATTACCACGGCGCTGGTCGCGTCCTTGGGCTTTGTACCCATGGCATTAAACACCGGGATAGGCTCAGAAGTGCAGCGCCCCCTCGCTACCGTGGTGATTGGCGGCATTTTATCGTCAACACTGCTTACCCTATTTGTGCTGCCGTCTTTATACCGTATGCTGCACCGCGCCGATAAAGGAGCATAATGTGAATAAACATAATGTGGAAAAAATAGTGTTTACAACTCGTTTTTACGCGCTCATTACTGCCGTAGCGGTATTGATGTTCAGCAGTATAAATGTGCTCGCCCACGGCATGTCTGAGGCAGATAAGCAACGCGCAATTGAGGCGGGGCTGCCAGACTATATCTTGTTGGGTGCAGGCCATATGCTTACCGGCTATGACCACTTACTCTTCTTGTTTGGAGTTATTTTCTTTCTCAGCCGCTTTGTCGATATTATTAAATTCATCACGGCGTTCACCTTGGGCCACTCGCTAACGCTGGTGTTTGCCACGCTTTATACAGTACAGGCAAATTACTTTTTGATTGATGCGGTGATTGCACTCACCGTTTGTTACAAGGGCTTCGAGAATCTCGACGGCTTCAAACGTTATCTGGGCGTAGCGTCGCCTAATCTAATGTGGATGGTGTTTGGCTTTGGCCTGATTCACGGTTTTGGTCTGTCGACTCGGTTGCAGCAATTGCCGATGGGGGACGGCAGTATCGTGATGAAAATACTCGCCTTCAACGTCGGTGTTGAACTGGGTCAAATCGCGGCACTTACCGCAATGCTAGGCTTGCTGGCAGCGTGGCGCAAAACCGAATCATTCAAACGCTTTAGCGTCATGGCCAATACCTTGCTGGTCATCGTTGGTGGCTTGCTGTTCCTGCATCAATTGCACGGCTATCAGCACACTGCCTTTGCTGATAATTTCCCGATCAATACCGACGACCACGCGCATATCCATGAAGATATGGCGATGGAAGCGAAATCAAATATCCTGGAACGCTATCCCCGGCGTATGATTACTCCTCAGCCTTCGTTGCAGGACGAAGCATCCCATGAGCACGGTGATGGTGCTTATCACAGCCACTAAAGAAAGGTGAAAATATGAAACTCCGAATCGCTTTATGTTTGTTAGCAAGTTTGTTTATAAGCTCAAATCTATTAGCACATGGCGGTGGCCATGCGCCAATTACTGAACAAAAGGCTTTAGTGATAGCAACGGAAATCACCCAAGGCTTTGCCGGCGCCGACCCTCAGCTTGGCTTTGGCAAGGTTCCTGAGAGTTGGTCGAAAGTAGACGCTGAATCAGCAACGATTTACCAGAGTGGGCCCGGCTACTTTATCGTAAAGGTTGTTAACCCTAGCGATGAGCGGGCACTTTATATCCTGATGTCCGCCGAAGGCGAAGTATTTGATGCGAACATCAGCGGTAAGTTCGAAGGTGTGAACTAAAGGTGAGCTTATGACAGCCTATATATTTGCCGCTAAGCTGATTCTTGCAGCAGCGGTTATTGGTTATGCGTCGTGGCTATCGGATAAGAAACCGGTGTTGGCGGGCTTTATTGTCGCGCTACCACTGGTTTCTATTTTGGCTTTGTTATTTTCGTACATCGAACACAAAGACCCGCAGGCCAGCATCACCTTTGCCAAAAGTATTCTTTTTGGCGTGCCGATTTCTTATTTATTCTTCCTGCCGTTTTTACTGGCTGAGCGGTTTCATCTTGGCTTTTGGCAAAGTTATATATCGGGTTTGCTTTTGCTGGTTGTGGGTTACTTTGTACACCGCGCAATAATGATTGCCATTGGGTGATTTTCAAATTTTCTATCAAACTCATAACCAATTTCCGTTAAGAAGTCAGCCTCCCTCCCTCACTGTGCAAGAAGGGCCGGCAAAGTGTTGTCACTAAATGTCCGCTATTGTGAGAGGCTGTATGAAAACTCCTATAATGAAATTAATCACGCGATCCTACGTGAAATGTGTATACGATGGGCTAGAAAACTTGGTCAGATTTTGATGTAAGACACATATTCACATCAATCCTTGTCTAAATTATGACTTGAAAATAGTTTTCACACAGTCTGGTGACGCAGGAGCTTTCGAAGAACTAGATTCTAACGTTACTTGGTGTCTAGCAAACCCTAGGAAGTCCAATTTGGCGCAATGACTAACAAGGCTGCACCCTAGAAACTCCATTCTAAGCGCATAGCAGCTCCATTCTCATTCTCGTTTAACCGCTCAATTCTCAATTGCGATCAAATTCATAAGTGCCTGTTTCGCTGTATTCGCCGAGATAAAGATGCACAAGCTCGCGCCCCTTATTGACCTAAGATATGATAATCATTATCATTACGATTCGTAAATGAATAACATTAACAGAATGGGGTTGGGTGTGAAGAAGTCGCTATTGTATACGTGTATCGTGTTGTCGCCCGTAGTTCCGGCATTCGCAGATATCGCTAGTATCGAAAAAATGCTTGTCATTGGCAGTGTTGAAGGAGCACGAAGTCTACCTGGCTCAGGTGCTGTTATAAGCTCAGAACAGCTGCGAACAGAAGTCACCACAGATATTAACCAAGCACTTAAAACTGTTCCCGGTATTTATATCCTTGAAGAAGACGGCTTAGGTCTTCGTCCAAATATTGGTATTCGCGGTGCGACCAGTGAGCGCAGTGGTAAAATTACCTTGATGGAAGACGGTGTGCTGATTGCGCCTGCGCCGTATTCAAACCCAGAAGCCTATTATTTCCCAACGGCGCTTCGTATGTCGCTGTTTGAAGTACTGAAGGGCGCCCCCTTGTTACGTCACGGGCCCCAAACAACTGGGGGCATTGTAAATATGTTGTCTACACCGATCCCTGAGGAAATGAGTGGATCAGTGTTAGTCACCGCCGATCAACGCGGTTCTTCAGATATACATGCCTATTTTGGTGGCCAGACAGGCGATTGGCGCTTTTTGCTCGAAACCGTTCAGCGTAATGGAGAGGGCTTTAAGGATATCGACCGCAGTAGTCAGAACCCAGGATATGATATTTCTGATTATGTGTTTAAGCTCGGTTGGAGCGGTGAGCGTCAGAGTGTCTTGTTGAAATTACAATCTTCGGATGAAATTTCCAACGAGACCTATCTTGGACTAAGTGATAAGGACTTCAATGAAGATCCTAATCGACGGTATGGCTTAAGCAGTATTGATGAAATGGATAATGATCATCAAGCGCTCAACCTAAGCCACGTTTTTAAGTGGTCTGATACCGTGACGTCCACCGCAACGGTATATAGAAATGACTTTGCTAGGAATTGGTTTAAGTTAAGTGGCGGCGGAGATATCGTTCGAGCTGCTAATGAGGGCGGAGCGCTTGAGCAAGCCATATTAGATGGTAGCGCAGAAAAAGATGGTCTGAACTATACGAACAACAATCGGAAGTATATTTCGGAAGGTGTTCAGCTTAATTTTGATATCGAAGCGGGCGCTCATCAGTTCGCTGTAGGGTTAAGGCGTCACCACGACGAAATGGATCGTTTTCAAGTAGTAGACACCTACAAGCAAGAATCAAACGGTGACTTAGTATTCCAATCTCGCAGCAGTGATACTGGACAGGTTTCGGGTAGTAACAACCGAGAGGAAGAAGCCGACGCCCTTAGTTTTTGGTTAACCGATTCCTGGCAAGTTAGCGACGCTTTAAATATTAATTTGGCCCTGCGATACGAAGATATTGAAAGTAGCAGGCTAGAATATTCTGATACCGCTCGCACCACGTTTGCCACTGATAAAAATCGCCAAAACGACACGGCTATTTGGTTGCCCGGGGTATCATTTAGCTTCGACGTGAACGACCAAATACAATTGCTAGCCGGTGTTCACAAGGGTTTTTCGCCGCTAGGTGGTGGTGCCAAAGTATCGCAAGATCCGGAGGAAAGTAAAAACTGGGAGGCGGGTGTTCGCTTTAATAACGACCATATATTTGTCGAAACAATAGCATTTTACAGTGACATTACCGATACCACTGAAAACTGCTCAGTGGCTGCGCCATGCAGCAATGGTGATACTTCTGGTTCTTTTGCCCTTGGCGAGTCGGCGGTGTCAGGTCTTGAACTACAAGTAAGCGCAGAGGCCGCAATCGGTGCTTTTCAGATTCCACTGGACGCTGCATTCACCTACACCAAGGCCGAAATCACCAAAGACAACGCCGTTTCTGGCTTTGAATCAGGTGACAAGCGAAAGGATGTTCCTGGCCGGGTTTTTAGTTTGCGAGCGGGCTTCGAGCACCAAAGCGGTTGGAATAATTACATCGTAGCCAAATACATTGATGAAATGTGTTCTGTTGCTGGCTGTAATCGGACTGGCGACTCTTATGAAGAGACTGAAGAACTATTTGTGATGGACTTCATCAGTCGTTACCAACTCTCGCAAGATGTTGAAATATTTCTGAAAACTGAAAACATCTTTGACCAGCAGAAAATAGTCTCACGTAATCCTGACGGCGCCCGTCCAAATCGACCGCGCACCACACTAGTTGGCATCCAGTACGATTTTTAATATCAGCCTCCGATAATAACTCCCGCGTAATAACCTGCATCTGAAAAGTCCGCAGATGCTTGGTACTGTAATAAGGGTTAGTAGCTATATATTTAGCAATGCCGTGAGATAAGTACTGCGGGTCGGCGGTTCAGCCAAGGCGCTTGAACGGTGCTAGCATTTGTGGAATATAAGCTACGGGATAATCCGGCGCGGTTCCGATGCCCAGATCTTCTGAACGGATAACTCTCTCTTTGTCATAGTACGCAGTGCCTAAGAGATGATCCGTTAACGTTGTGAATAGACCGAAGTTGACATCGCCTTCTTTTGCCGTATTCAGGTGGTGGAAGCGATGAACTTGATTAATTGCCAGAACAGATCTGAGCGGCCCTGCGAAATAGGCAACATTGGAATGTTGCAGTAACAGCTGAATAACCACCGCAACAACCAGCAGCAGTAAGACTTCTTGTGGAGCGCCCATCAAGAGTAGCGGGGCAGTACCTGCAAGGGTTTCAATGGTTTGATGCAAGGGGTGTTTCATAAGACCGTTAAACCCATACATACGTTTCACACTATGATGTACTGCATGTAGCTGCCACAGCGCGCTGTACCTATGACTGGCGTAATGTGCCAGTGTAATGCCTATATCGGCGATGATCACCGCCAACAACACTTGCAACCACAGCGGTGCGAAGGAGGGCCAAATTGAATTAAATGGGATAAAACTAGCAATGATTGGGACACTTAATACGCCGACAATACTCAGTGATTCATTGACGAAGGCGTGAATAACATCACGCCCCGAGTCTGCTTGAGGCTTGTTGAATTCGGGACTAAATGGCATCCATTGTTCAATTAAGAACGACACTACGATGAGTAAGCCGACCCATGCAACCAAGGCTAATTTCGAATAATCTTGTTCCGCCATATAAATAGCGATGCCATTTCCTACGATCAGAAAGAAAGGCAAGTAGAGGACTTTGACAAACATTTCCAATGTGCTTTTCATATGCAAAAGCTTCCAGAGCTACAGAGTGCTTAGTTTGTCATTTTTCAATGGCGGCACATTGAACGAAAAAGCTATTTTGGTAGCAGCAGTTGCTTAATGGTTGTAGCGCTTACGCTGAAGGCCTGCGTTACTGCTCGGCAGAAGTGGGCCTGATCAGAAAAACCAGATAAAAGTGCTGCATCGGTGAGAGGCATTCGTCGCGATAGTTCAAATCCGACCAGCAGTTTAAGCCACTTCCTGTAACTGCGTAATGGCATGCCTGTTTGCTCTGTAAACCAATGAGAGAACCTGCTGGGTGAGAGATTTACCAAACTCGATAAGGTTTTCTGCGTAGTATTGCTGCCGCTACTAATATCATCGTTAAGTGCTGCCAAAATGACATTCAATCGCTCGTCTGGAGTGTCACTGAATTGACAGCGACATTGTTTGTCGAAGCTAATCAACGCTGCGTGGAGGTTTTTTACTTTGGCAAAGCGCGTTACATACGCGGATGAAATTTCTTCATTCAGCAAGGATATAGACCATTCCTCTACGGCTACCTGCGGTAGCAGTGTTTTACAAAAATCATGTGTTGGGTCGATATAGATGCATAATACATGTGCGGTTTCTAGTTGATGAGCGGTACCTGCAGGTATCCATAGCCCGCGTTCGAAATATCGTGTTTTGTCAGATAGCAGCGCTATTGGTTCTTCTAGGCCAATAGCGATTTGATGAGCCCAATGCCGGTGAGGTTTGTTGTCGCCCGAGGCGCCAAGAAATACCCCCATGCCTGCTGTTATGGCCGCCGACCCTAGCCAAGGCTGTGATAACAATTGATTATGATGCATTTTATCGAGTCCTCAGGGTCTATCTTGGATCAACTATTTCGCTTTGATATCTTATATAAAGTCGTTAAGGAAAAGTCAGCCTAAATTTATCTATACGCTAGCATGCACCTTTTCCAGAATAATTCTAATGGATCAGCAAACCTGAATATTTGAAACTCACTCCAATTCAATTACGCTGGCCGACTGTAAATTGAGATTCACCTAGGCTCCATTGTAATACGGCGCTATATATCGGAGGGAGACTTGCTGCGAATTTATAATAATGCCGGGTAGCCTTAGCTCCCCGGCCAGCGTTAAGCAGTAGTTTTATGAGGATTTGATTGCCGGTACTACTTTTTTAGAGCGTTGCTTCCAGATCACGAACAATGCCGGAAACACCACTAGAACCATAATGAGCGAGGTCACAACCCCACCCAGCATTGGCGCAGCGACCCGTTTCATTAGATCGGCGCCGCTGCCATTACTTAGCATGATCGGTACTAAGCCCAAAATTAATGCGAGTCCAGTCATTAATTTTGGGCGTAGTCGTTTGGCTGCACCGTCGACTACTGCCTCAGTAAGGTCATTAAAGGAGTTGAGTAGGCCGTCATCACGACGTTGTCGCCAAGATATATCTAAATACAGCATCATCAGTAGACCAAGCTCTACCGCTAAACCTGCCACGGCGATCATACCCACGGCCACGGCGACTGATATCTTGTATTCGAGCATCCACAAAAACCACAAGCTACCAACCAGAGAAAAAGGCAGCGCGAGCATGACAATGAGCGTTTCGACTAGCGATTTTCGATGAAAGTACAGCATCATAAAAATCAGCCCTAGGGTCATCGGTACGAGAATTTCTAGACGCGATTTTGCACGCTCGTAATTTTCGAACTGCCCAGCCCAGGCGAGGCGATAACCAGTGGGGATGTCGACATTTTCAGCGACCACTTTTTTGGCTAACGCGACGTAGTCCGGAATGCCGATATTGTCGGCAACGTCGACAAAAACAAAGCCGACTAACTGGCCGTCTTCATTGCGAATCATTGGCGGGCCTTTGCGATACTGTAACGTCGCGACTTGGCTTATCGGGATTTGGCCGCCATGGCTGGTAGTGACGTAAGTACGTTCTATAGCTGCTATCGAGTCGCGATAGTCACGGTTATAGCGCATTAAAATATTGTATCGCTCACGTCCTTCAACTGTCTGAGAGACTACTTTACCGCCGATGGCCATCTCAATAACATCTTGAATATCAGCAACATTCAATCCATATCTCGACGCAGCGTCTCGGTCAATATCAAAATCTAAGAAGTAGCCACCCGTGGTGCGCTCGGCAAATGCGCTTCGCGTAAAGGCAGTGGTACGACTATCACTTTGAAGTGCACGTTCGATCGCGGTCGCGGTGCTTTCAATCGTCGCGAGATCCGGCCCAAACACTTTTATGCCCAATGCCGAGCGAATCCCCGTAGCGAGCATTTGTGTCCGTGTCTGAATGGGCATCCACCAAATATTGGGCATGCCGGGGAAGCGTAACTTTTGATCCATCTCGGCGATTAAGCTATCCCAATCCATTCCTTCGCGCCATTCGCTTTTCGGCTTGAGGGTGATATTGGTTTCAATCATCGATAGTGGTGCGGAGTCAGTAGCACTCGTTGAACGCCCCACTTTTCCAAACACCGTTTTTACTTCCGGGAAGGTCATTAGTTCCCGGTTCATTGTGTGGAGCGTCTTTTGAGCTTCACTGATCGACATTCCGGGTAGGGCTGTGGGCATATACAAAATACTACCCTCATTCAATGGCGGCATAAATTCACTGCCAAGTCCACGGAAGGGGATGATCGCGGACAGCAGCACAAGAACACTGACACCCACCACCAGCCAGCGCCTATCTACCACCCAGCGTACCACGGGCGCATATAGCGCAATCAAACTGCGATTTAACCAACTGTATTCGCCGCGAATACGCCCGCGAATAAGTAAAACTGCTAGAGCGGGTATCAGAGTAACGGACAGCAGGGCTGCAAAAAACATGGAGTAGGTTTTGGTGTAAGCCAAGGGTTTAAAAAGCCGTCCTTCACTGCCTTCAAGGGCAAACACCGGCAAAAATGACACGGCAATAATTAGTAATGCGAAGAAAATGGATGGCCCCACTTCTTGCATCGCGGCAATAATGACGTCTGTGCGGTTCTGCGAGCTATCAGTTTGCTCTCGCCACAGCGCGAGACGGCGGTGTATGTTTTCTACAATGGCGATCGCCGCATCGACCATCGCGCCAATGGCAACCGCAATTCCGCCGAGTGACATGATATTGGCAGTTAATCCTTGGTAATACATAGGAATAAACGCTAATAATATGGCGATAGGCAGGGTGATGATAGCGACTAGCGCCGAACGCAGATGCAGCAAAAATACAATAATAACGAGCGAGACTATGAGGATCTCTTCACTCAGGGTTCGGCTTAAGGTATCGATAGACCGTTCAATCAGGCCGGAGCGGTCATACACGGGGATAATTTCAACTCCATCAGGCAAAGATGTCTTAACCTCATCCAAGCGAGCTTTAACTCGATTTATGACGTCTAAGGCATTTTCGCCAAAGCGCATGACCACGATGCCGCCGACGGCTAAGCCTTCGCCATTAAGCTCGGCACTGCCGCGCTGCATTGCGGGTCCTAGTGACACGGTCGCAATGTCAGACACCTTTACAGGAATACCATCGCCGGTAGTGCTAAGAACGACGCCTTCTAGATCTGCCGTTGAGGTGATGTAGCCTCTACCGCGAATAAAATGTTCGTGGCCTGAAATCTCCAGAACCCTGCCACCCACATCATTATTTGAGCGTCGTAGTGCAGCGGCGACGTTTTGTAGCGGAATGTTATAGGCGGCCAAACGGTCAGGGTCGATATTAACCTGATATTCTTTTTCATATCCGCCAACGGATGCCACTTCCGCAACACCTTGTACTGCCTCCAACGCATAGCGTAAATTGAAGTCTTGCAGACTGCGCAATTCCGAGAGGCTAGTGTTCCCCGTTTTGTCACTAAGGGCATATTGATAGACCCAGCCAACCCCAGTCGCATCCGGCCCTAAGGTCGGGGTAACGCCGTCTGGCAAATCGGCACTGGCACTATTGAGGTACTCCAATACGCGCGAACGCGCCCAATAAATATCGGTGCCATCTTCAAAGATGACGTAGACAAACGACAGCCCCATAAAGCTTTGGCCACGCACAAATTTCACTTCAGGTGCTGCGAGTAGGGTAGTGCTTAACGGGTAGGTGATTTGATCTTCCATTAAATCGGGACTGCGCCCCGGCCAGTCGGTAAAAACAATGACTTGGGTGTCTGACATATCGGGAATGGCGTCGAGCGGCGCGGCCATGAGAGAGCGCCAACCCCAGAGTGATGCTCCCACACACAGCAGTATTGTGAGTAGCCAGTTACGGGCACAAAAGCTAATTAGCGACGCAAGAAAACCCTGCGGATGCTTACTTTGGGGGTTTACCATTGCGCAATCCCCGTTTTCAGTTTCGCTTCGGCGGCAATTAAGAAATTACCAGACGTGATTACCTGTTCACCGCCGGATAAGCCCTCTGTAATTTCTATCCAGCCTTTTGTTCTTTGGCCAGTGTTGACTAAAACGGGTTTTATTTTCCCCTCGCTACCTAAATCCACAAAGACAACACGAGTTTCTCCCGCAATCATGACTCCCTCTTCGGGTACCCAAAGGCGTTTACCTAATTCCTTGTTGAAGTGAACCTGAGCGTACATATCCGGCCTGAGCTCGCCATCGCTGTTGTCGAGAACTAAACGAATGCGAGTGGTGCGGGTGAGGGGGTTGACGCTTGGGTAAATGTAATCGATTTTTGCGGGGTACTCTCGCTCACTGAGGTTTCGCATGTTAACAGTCGCAGACATCCCCTTTTCCAGTAACGACAAATCCGCTTCATAGACCTCCGCCTCAACCCAAACAGTCGAGAGATCAGCCAATTGCAGCAGCGTACTGCCCGCTTTTGCATAACTGCCACTCACGATGGATTTATTCACCACGACGCCATTTTTCTCGGCGTAAATTGGCAGAAACTCGATTGGCCTACCGCGCTGTTCTAGTGCGCGTATGTCAGCACTTGAAATATTCCATAGACTTAAGCGGGAGCGGGCGGCCTTTAGCAAGCTGTCGTCTGATCCACGACTTGCTAATCGACCTCGAGTTTCTAAATATTCTTGTTGTGCTGATAGCAGTTCTGGACTGTAAACCGTAAACAGTACTTGGCCACGCTTGACACGGGCGCCAATAAAATCGGCTTTTAACTCACCAATCCAGGTATCGAATTTTAAATTTATTTCGCTAGCACTGTGCTGGTCGTAGGCAATACGTCCCACCGCCGTGATCGATTTACTGAGCTCTCGATATTCTGCTGTCGCCGTTTTTACGCCGATTAATTGTCTTCTGCGAGCATCAATACTAATGACTCCAGACTGCGTTTGTTGTTTGCTGACCGGCACTAAATCCATGCCGCAGATAGGGCAAGATCCCGGGGCGGCCGCGCGAACTGAGTGTGCATTGAACAGGTGTAATGCGAAATTCCCGCAGGTGTTGCTGTTGCAGCATGTAACTCACTGCTGCCAGTTTGACCGGTCAGAATTAAATCACCGTGGCCCAGTAATTCACTGGATACGTCGATAGCAAAGTCGTAATCCCCTGCTTGTGGCAGGACAATAGTGCCGCGGTAACGGCCATCCGTACTTGGCAGTAACGTCACAAGGGCGGCATTGTCTTGCGCTGGAGTGTCCTCGGCACCGGGGTTTGTCATCGACTGCGTGACTAGCAGGCGAATATCAATATTGTTCAGCGCATTATTCTGGCTGTCCTGCACAGTAATGATCAGCGGATTATCACCTTGGCGGAGTTTGGCATTTTCTAATAACGCCACTTTGATAAGGTATTTGCCAACGGTATAGAAACCTTGCTTATTTGAACTAAGGTCGACACCTGGCGTAGAGGGAAATGTGGCTTGGTTGTCGTTGACGGGCATTTCACTAGCCATTGATACTCCGCCGCCACTGATTGTGAGGCTTGAGCGTCCAGTCGCCATATCAAAACTGAGATCGGCTGACGTATTGTCTTTGCTGATCTGTAATTTTAATGGCCATTCACCGCGCATAGCGAGGTCGAATTCGGCAGTGTAAAAGCCTGGGGAAATCTCATTAAATATCACGGGAGCCCGCATTGATGGCATGCTGCCCATTGCGGCCATCTCTGCCTGCCCGCGAATTTTAGCCTCCGAAACAGCATTTCCCTTGGCGTCTCGCAATTGCAAAATGGCCGTGTTGTTACCCACTGCGGGAACGCCATCTTCGAATGCAATGGCGATGCGATAATCGTCCGTGCGATATTCCTTTGCATCACTCATTTGCTGAGTGAAGGCATTGGTAGATGAACGATAGACATAGCTAAAATAGCTTAAAATCACGGCTAAAATAATAATGATACTGACAAGCAATCGCTGTTTCATTGGGCGTGCTCCGAGGTGGTATTTGGTTTGATTTTTGCGGTAGCGCTATTTTGACTCGTCGCCATGTTGGCGTGATGCTGGCTAGTTTTGGGTAAGGCCAACGGTCCGCCGAGCGCGTTCTCAAGTGCGGCTTTTGCAATTAGGTAATCAGCGCGAGCACGCTCTAAGCTCAATTCGGCATCAAGATGAACTTGCTCGGCGCTTATCAATTCACTAAAACGGCCGCCGCCTGCGCCATAGGCAGCCCGCGTCGCGCTAAGATTCTCGGCTGTTCTCGGTAATAAATCGTGCTCATAGAGGGCTATGGTATGCAGTGCTTCGTTGACGAGGACACGGGCTTCTTCTAAATCTCCCAGCACCTGCGAGCGCAGCTCATCTAATTCAGATTGCCGGCCAACGGTGTTCGCCCGGGACTCATCCCTAGCCGCGCGATATTTATCCCGCCCTAGTGGTAAGTTAATACCAATACCGACTACCCAGCGTTTGGCCGTTTCATCCCAAAGGCTGTTATAGCCAGTGAATAATTTAAAATCTGGATAGAAATCTTTATCGGCCAGTTTTTCCCTGTCGCGACTTGCTGCTATTTGTTGCTTGGCAGCTGCTAGACCTGGGTGCTGACTCAGGGCGATAAGCCGAAGCGTATCGAAATCAGGGATTGCCGTTGGCGGGGGGAGAGCGTTTGAAAGCGCAATGTCGGCGGTTGTACTGCGATTGAGCAAGGTGTTTATTTGCGCACGCAGGGTCGCCATTTGCCGTCGCAATTGAACACTTCGGTGACGAATATGCTGAAGCTCTACCTCTGCGAGCAGCACGTCTGGTTGATTGGTTATCCCCGCGGCGTAACGCGCTTCTGCCACGCGACGAAGTTCATCAACTAAGGTGCTATTGCGCTCATTAATGGTAATGGCCTGATGAATGTAGTTCCACTGCGCATAGTAGCTGAGCGCCACTGTACGTAGCTCTAGCCGCCGCAGCGCGAGATTACCACGCTCCGCCTCCGCTGTTTTAGTCGCAGCGTCGCCGCGCAAACGAAGCTTTCCCAGCCATGGAAGCGTTTGCGTTAATTCCACTCGAACATTGCTGCCGCGCCCGTTCGGCGAGTTGTAACCGCCGATGGTGTCGGGGGCAACCGCAGTAAGCAGCTGTGGGTCGGGCAAGGCAGTAGACTGAACGATTCGTGCTTCAGCCCCTTGAATCGCAGCTTCAAGGGCAGTTATTCCAGGGTTGGCACGCAGCGCTTCGTCAACGAGCGCCTGGGCAGACATTACTGCCCCCGATGACGATGACAGCGTTACCGAGCGGGTGTATTCCTCAGCTGCATACAGTGCTGGGGCAGAAATCAGGGACAACACGGCGACGACCGCAACAACAAAACGTCGGGCCAGGGCGGCGATACACCACCAATGTTGGGCGAACATAATCAATCCTCATAAAATACCTTTTGCTTGGCGCTATAAATAGGCCAAGCCACGCACCGTTATCCGGTGCCTACTAGTAAATTATGAAAATTTTGGGGGTCTGAGCAGTACGCGCTGAAACGCTGGATTGGGTGGCGGCGGGAGGGTGATTGTCTGCGTCGTTGGTTTTTTTTCAAGTGCAGCGATAGGGAGGGGTGGTAGAAAACTTGCTGTTAGTCCACCAATGCCACAATCGATGTTTTCACAGCTATTATTGCTATCCACACAACAACAGTTTGCTGGTGAATCGCAATCAGCCTGCATATCGCTGGCTTGCATGTTCGGCGTCATGTGTTCAGCCGCAACGGACGTTGTTGGATCACAATAGGCGGCCTGCAATACGCTGCCCCAGCCCGATGTAGTAAACAGCATCAGCGAAAGGATAAGTATGTAGGTGAGGCGCTTTTTCATTCGATGATTTTATTCTTTCCCTGCTTGAGCTGCAAGACGTTCATTTCAGATGGCTTTTTAGAATTACCATGAGGAGGTCATAGCTATAACATATCCGATACGGTGACGTATTGGAAATAGGGCGTGCGGGGTGCTAGAATGCTGATAGCCGATTATATACACTTATCTGTAAATATCAGGAAAATCCATGGCCATTCCTAAACCTGTCCCGCTGTACCCGACATACAAAGACCTCAAAGATGTACGGCTTGAAGAGTTTCCCGACATCGCCGCCGTGTTAGCCGATACCGATCAATGGAAATCTAAAGCGTGGCTATGGGGCCAAGAATTTCTATCTTATATTGGCCGCAACAAATCAGAACACACATACACGCGATTTCGTTCTGAAGTCGAGAAATTTCTGCTCTGGGCATTTCTCATCAAAAATAAGCCAATCGACCAATACCGAAAAGCCGATATTTTAGAATATGCAGATTTCTGCTGGCGACCGCCATTAACGTGGATATGTTTATCGAATGTTGAGAAATTTCTTATTAAAGGCGGCCTTTACACAAGTAACGCTGAATGGGCGCCATTCCGGTTGATGACTGCCAAAGGCGATACATCAACGCCAGACAAGAAAAAATACCGTCCCTCGCAAGAAACCTTACAAGCGACGTTTACCGCGATTAATGCCTTCTATAAACATCTAACTGATGAAGAATACTGCTACGGCAACCCTGTCCAATTAGCCAAGAAGGACTGTCGATATTTGATCAAAGATGCGCAGGTCAAGGACGTAAAACGCTTAACAGGAGACCAGTGGAATTTCCTGCTGGAAGTTGCTCATACCATGGCCGATGACGACTCGCGATATGAGCGAAGCCTGTTTCTCATTGCATCATTAAAAACCCTTTTTCTCCGCATTTCTGAGTACTCAGATCGCGCAGAATGGTCGCCCACCATGAGTCACTTTTGGAAGGATAATGACAATAATTGGTGGTTGAAGATCTATGGTAAGGGCCGAAAAGTCCGAGATATTACGGTGCCGCCGAGCTTTCTTAGCTATTTAAGCCGATACCGACTCTATCGAGGCCTAAATAAACTCCCTGTTGCCGGTGAAAACCACCCTATTATTGAAAAAATCCGCGGCCGTGGCGGGATGACAGCGCGACAATTATCAAGATTGGTGCAAGAAGTATTTGATATGGCTTACGAGAGAATGAAAGCCCGTTATGGCGAAGAAAATGCCAGTAACTTTAAAGAAGCGACGTCACACTGGCTGCGTCATACCGGCGCCAGTTTAGAGATTGAACGCGGTCGTGCGCTAAAAGATGTATCAGAGGATCTTGGTCATGCCAGTATGTCCACAACAGATACGGTGTACGTCCAGGCTGATGATAAAAAACGGGCTGCTAGCGGTAAGGAAAGAAAAGTTTAACTAGATACGAGATAGCAATCTACGCAATAAAAAAGGCCACTCGGGCCCTTTTTATTGCTCTTTTCAAGCGCCCGCCCCTTATTCGAAGTAACCTTCATCACTTTGAAACCGCATCGACATATCAGTATTTAAATTTTCTCCGCCCAGCTGGCCGTCAGCGCCCAGAGTGGTTAATTCAAAAGCTGGCGGCGCATCTGAACTCTCGTAAAGATAGGCATTTTTCCACGGATCATGGATGAGGGTTTCGCGGTTTATATACGGACCCTTCCAGAAGTGAGCTAGGGGCTTGATTTGCGGCCTTTCAAAAAGCGCCAATAGATTTTGCTCGGTGGTCGGATAGCGCTTGTTATCGAGTTTATATTGGTGCAAGGCAACTGAGATTCGACGAAAATCGCTCTCAACTTGCTCAACCATTGCTGAACCAATGCGCTTTTTTACGATAACGCCAACACCGATAGCAATTGCGACAGAGATAAGTAGAACAAGCATCAACTCCCAGCGTTTAATACCCCGCTGTTTTTGTTTTAACTTAATTACTTCGCGCTTGGCGACGCGGGCTTGGTACGGTTTAATCAACATTTATCGCTCTTAAATCTCTACCCATTCCGCACGCTACTTACTATCGATGCTTTTGTCTTTTTTGAATCAAAGCGACAGTGAATCAGTCGCTCGTCAGCAATTATCCCCAGTACCGATTTTGCGTCAATTTACCTAATAAATTGCTAACGCCGCGGTTTACTGCCGTTTCCGCCGCAAAACCCAAGCGCTCTGGCAAGCTCCGTTTTTGACGATATTTAACGGAATACAGGTCGGTATCAAGACGTTTACTCAGCAAATAATCATCACTGGTACGCACTTCATCGATAAGCTTTTGATCCAATGCACGCGTTCCATACCAAACTTCACCCGTCGCGATATGGTCGATATCGAGCTGCGGTCGGTTCTCGCTCACAAACTCTTTAAACAGTACATGGGTGTCTTCTAACTCTTCTTTAAATTTCTGCCGGCCTTCGTCGGTGTTTTCACCGACCATGGTCAAGGTTCGTTTGTGCGCACCCGCCGTGTGAAGCTCAATGTCGACATCATGCTTTTTTAACAGGCGATTAAAATTAGGCAGTTGAGCTACCACGCCAATGGAGCCGATCACGGCAAAAGGCGCAGCGAGAATACGACTGCCGATACACGCCATCATATAACCGCCACTAGCGGCCACGCGATCGATAGAAATGGTGAGGGGAATTCCGTGACTTCTAATTCGCTGTAATTGCGATGAGGCGAGACCGTAACTATGAACCATGCCTCCGGGGCTTTCCAAGCGCAGCAATACTTCGTCTTCAGGTTTGGCGACAGTTAGAACTGCGGATATTTCATGCCGCAGAAATTCTACGTCGGAGGCGCTCATATCACCGTCAAAATCCAACACGAAAAGGCGTTTACGGGTTTCGTCACTGCCCTTCTTGCGATCTTGCTTTTCTTGCTTTTTCTTTGCCTTACGATCTTTTTTAAAATCGGCTTCGTCTAGTATTTCAAACTTTAGCATGTCTTCCCAATCCTCAAACTTGTGGTTTAAGGTGGTGACTTCTATATGACCGTCACTGCTTTCACGCTTATTTCGCTGACTTGCGACTGCAATAGCACTAACGATAACAATAACGGCGATGACAACAGTGACCGACTTGGCCAAAAATAAGCCGTATTCCAGTAAGAATTCCAACTACGTACTCCCAGAGGTAAAAAGTGCCACATAGTGGTATGTGGATGTGGTTTAAGTCAAGTTGGCCAATTGCCTAAGGCCTTGACTGCGATGGGGTTTCCCGCCCGAATAAACAAGCCATCGCGGCCTAAATAAACGTTGAATTGAGCGCCATCTACCATCGGCGCGAAAACGGCGTTGCCGTAATCAGCTTCAACCCACTTATTTAAGTAGCTGTTGCTGTGCAACCAGGCCCAAATATCCACAGGTTCGGAAAGGCTGATAAGGTAGATAGTGCGCGCCATATTGCGCTCTTCTTCAATGCTTTGGTAGCGACCGGAAAGGCGCTCTAATCGATATAAATTATCAAAACCAAGGCGCGCGATTGGCAGCTTCCAACGAATCACCCTGCTGTCTAATTGCCACTGATCGCCCATGATCAGAAACGTCTGTAAGGGGTCCTCGTTAACAGTGTCAACGCTGACTATATATTGTTGCTTAGCTTTACCCGCGACAAAGATCCTGGCGACAAGTTGTTCGTCTGCTAAATGGCGATAGCTGTATACGTCTTTGGTAATGACTACCGCTGCACCGGTAAAGCTTAGCGATAACAGTACTGCAATGAGACCAGTAAACACGTGGCGGCGAAGCCTTATAAACGCCAAGAAACACAGCAATACGCCCACACCACAGATGATGAGCAAGGCTTGATCTAATCCGACAAACGTATCCATATATTTAATTGAAAGCCTGTAGCGTTGCGATACTGTCTTCTGCCACTAGTAGGATACGCTCGTCGGCGATATGACGGCGACCTAGTTCGTTGAGATAGTATTCGATACTGATCATGGCGTCCGCCAGAGTTTCTAGCGCTTGCACATCTGTAGCTGGATTTACCGCCTCTCGGTTAACGAAACGACGCATGAACTCAGTTGCCCCTAGTGTCACAGCCGGGAGTTTGTTGGCATTTATCATTTGAAACGCGCCGCGCACTGAATCGAGCAACTGAGGTAGGTTGGCGATATGTGTATTATCAAAACCTGAGTCTATATAGGCCGAAATAGCTCTTTTCACTAGGCCAATTGCCGCTTTAGATTCTTCAATGACGATACTACGGGCTTCGCTAACTTGGTTATCGGCGCTGATGGCATCACGGCGCTCAAGCGAAATTTCGCCCAGGTCTTCATAGTTTAATTTACGGCGATCAATTTGCGCCAGACTGCCATCTATAAATAGAAGGGTGTCTGCCAGGTCTTCAAGTCGGCCGCGCTCCTTACTCAAATCACACCCCACTAATTGATGCAGGGCGTCAGCGTGACTGGTAAGCGTGCCCGCAAGGGCTGGTAAATTAAGCACAGCTAGAATGTCGGCGCTTTGCTTTAGGACTGAAGTCAGCGGCAATAATTCTTCACTTTCACTGCGCTGGTGCTGGGCAAGTAACTCCAATACATCTTTGGCATGCCGCAATTCCGTCCGCAATTCATGAATCACCGAGGACACAGTGTCGTAACTCAGGCCGAGCATGATACCGCGCAAATTTTTGAGCTGGCCGTCATCAATCTCCGCTGCCTGAAGTTTCGCTGCTTTCATAACTTTGCCGACAAAACCATCGCGGTAAGCGCTGACACAAAGTAGAAAAACGAGCTCGCGCTCAAGCACTTCATTGAGCACCAGTCGATTTTTCAAGCGCGCCCGCATTTGCCCTTCCAGGCTGGCTAGAACACGTTTGCGGTAGGGATTTAACTCCAGCCCTTGATTAACAAAGGCGTCTAAAACCGCATCTGCTAGCAGCCAAAACCGCTGCTGTGGCCCCGGCTCTAAACTGCTGCGCAAACGCCTGACTGCCCTTGACATAATGACGAGCTGCATCGGACTATGTGCGTCTTTTAACAAGCCTAATAGGCCGCTTTGATAGAGATGACTGGCTCGTTTTAAGCCTGCAATAAACTCAGCCTCAGCGAGCGACTTGCCCCGCAAACCAAGATTAGAGTCGCGACTGAAAAGAAAATCGTCGGCGTCGGCGAAGTAGCTATCTGGTAACAATAGTTGGTTGTGAGCGGCGCGTAATTCGTTGACGTGAGAAATCACCAGATCTGGAATCTCGGACTGCCTGGATTGCACAAATTCTAAATATCTAGGCAGGACAAAGAACGCCGTACTGAGGGCATTGAGTTGACCTTCTGGAACGGCAGCAGTGCTTTTTAAAATGGCACTACACAGTGCCCGCATTTCGTCCGCGAGCAAGGCCCCGCCGGGAATCTGCAACAAGCGTAGTGTTCCACCTACCTGGCGCAAGTTTGCTTCGCATTGTTCTAACAGTGATAAATTGTGACGTTCAGACAGGAATGTTTCAAAAACATTGGTGGCCTGCTGCAATGTCTTACCTAACTCATCCGCAACCATGGCATATGAGCTGGTATTAATTTCTACTTTCAGTCCCACACAGCATCCTTATAGCCCATTGGGCTTGCCATCAAATATCACTCTGACGTTGATAAACTGCAAAATTTTGTTTCGTGTTTACTACCTCACCAAAACAGGGGGTATCACAAACACATTACAATTTTTTTCAGAATCAGTCTTAACTAACGGTTATTTATAGACTATTTAGCACTAAAAAGGCATGAAGCACAGCATTATTATTCGATATAAACCGCAATTATGTGATTCTTACCCGATGTACTAACGAGTTTGATTCGCTATTTTATTCTTGTGATGTACGCTGCCAGAGGCAATTCCCGCCGCTGGCCTTATCGACTTCGGCCAACTGCTTTTGATGTTGGGAAAGTTCTTCGCTAGTGGCGCGAATGACTCTTAATTTTCGCGGTGAGCTGTCTAAGCGCCGGTGCTCACTGGCCGCCCCGCCCTCATTCTGCTGGGAACCATCATCCCCAGCCAATGCTAGCGCTGTTTGACCGCCAGTCATCATTAGATACACATCGGCAAGGATTTCTGCGTCTAGCAGTGCACCGTGTAAATCCCGTTGCGAATTGTCGACATAGTAGCGCTGGCAAAGTGCATCGAGACTATTGCGCTGCCCAGGATGCTTTTGCCGCGCCATAATAAGGGTATCGATAACCCCACAAATGGCTCTTACTTTGGGTATTTTGCGTCCGAGCAAGGCAAACTCAGCGTCGATAAAACCAACATCGAAGGGGGCATTGTGAATAATCAGCTCAGCGCCCTTAATAAACTCAAAAAACTCGTCGGCGATTTGGGCAAAACGGGGCTTGTCTTTTAGCATCTCATTCGTGATGCCGTGAACTTCAATTGCGCCCGCCTCAACCTCGCGATCTGGGTTGATATATTGATGGTAATGCCGACCTGTCAATTTGCGATTGACCAGCTCTACGCAACCGATTTCAATAATACGGTGGCCGGACGCATGCTCTAGGCCAGTAGTTTCTGTGTCGAGTACTATTTGTCGCATTAGGCTTTCTCTAATTCATCGATACCGCGATTGGCTAAGGTGTCCGCAATCTCATTTTCTCTGTGGCCGCTGTGCCCCTTTACCCAGCGCCAGTCAATCTGATGCCCCTGCGTCGCAGCGTCAAGCTGCTGCCAAAGATCCGCATTTTTAACGGGCTGTTTTGCCGCTGTCTTCCAGCCGCGCTTCTTCCAATTGACCATCCACTCTGTAATACCTTGCCGCACATATTGGGAGTCAGTGGTCAATATAACCTCGCAGGGCCGCTTTAAAGCGCGCAAGGCTTCAATCGCTGCCATTAATTCCATGCGATTGTTTGTCGTCGCCGGCTCGCCCCCAAATAAACTGCGCTCCTTGCCTTGGCAGCGCATTAAGGCGCCCCAGCCGCCTGGGCCGGGGTTTCCGCGACAAGCGCCGTCGGTAAAAATCTCAACTTTCTCTTGGGTTTTGCTCATAGTCAGCTCGTGATTTTATGGTGCGTGTGGCGCCCGCCATTGTGGGGTGGCGAAGTATCTTCGCCCGGCGCGCCAAGTTTTGAGCCGAAGGGCTTAAGGGCGCGCGGTATTTTGTCGCGCTGAGGATGAAAACACCACCCATAGGGACGTTTTTTGCCACTGTTTTATGCGACATGAAGTAACTCGGGCTGCTTACCGGCAGGCGATGGAAACCGTAATCGACCACACTAACTTCAAACCCTAAAAGTGACAGCCAGTCTTGTAAACGATGGATTGGCAAGCGGTGGTTTTGCCACATGGGGCTGCGCTTCACTCGGCCAAGCAATCCGCGCACAGCTAATAGTGAATAAGGATTTATGCCGCAAATCACGACTTTGCCGTGGGGCACAATGACGCGCTCTACCTCACGCAGTACCTTATGTGGGTTGTCGACAAACTCTAAAAGGTGGTGCAAGACCACCACATCTTGTGACTCACTCGCGACCGGTAAATTTTCAAAATCGCAGATAACATCTAGGACTTGGCTCAAACCGTAATGCTGCATACCGCCGATACAAAACTGTCGCTGGAACACATCGCTCGCAATTGGGCAGCGCTCGGGAATAACGCTAAGGTTTAACAGGTTGTACTTCGCGGTCGATGAATCGCTTATCGCATCGGCGATTAAAGGCCGCTCCTCCGCCAAAACGGTTCGTCCTACCGGCCCTTGAAACCATCGCCTGAGGGCCGGTAACAGGACTTCTGGTGAATGCTGTGTGCGCCATTTTGCCATAATTCTTCCTAACGATTTTCCTGTTTCGCCACTTGCGGCAAGATAAAGGAATGTTTATGCTTCGCTGTCCACATTAAAATAATGATTATGCTGTCAATATCACCCATATCTGCTTTTAGCGACAACTATATTTGGTGTGTCGCACGCGACGGAGAGGCAATAATTGTCGATCCTGGCGATGCCGCGCCGGTGCTTAATCATCTAGACAAAAATGGCTTAACCCTGTCGGCAATCATTATTACCCATCACCATTACGACCACGTAAATGGTATCGAATTACTCTGTGAACGCTTCCCCAATATTCCGGTGTACGGTCCAGAAAATCAATGCGAAAGTATCAATCAGCGCCTCAAACACGGCGATAAAATCACTCTGTTCGACTACACGTTTAGCGTATTCGCCGTTCCAGGACATACTCTAGACCATATTGCATACTATATAGACAGCGCCACTTCTGCGCCTGCCCTATTCTGCGGTGACACCCTTTTTGCTGGTGGCTGCGGTCGGCTTTTTGAGGGTACGCCGGAACAAATGTTGCAGTCTCTTGGACTAATCCAAGCTTTACCTGCAAATACTGCGGTGTACTGCGCACATGAGTACACGTTAAACAATCTGCGTTTTGCGCTCGCGGTGGAGCCGGACAACAGCGAATTACGCGAGAGAATGGCGAATACCGCAGACCTACGAGAGAAAAATTTACCAACGGTCCCTTCTATACTGGCACTTGAATTGCTGACGAATCCCTTCATGCGAACGGACCACTTAGCTGTGCAGCAGCAAGTTGCGGCACATGCAGAGCTTAAGTATTGGAATCAAAACGATATTTTTGCCAAATTACGGGCATGGAAGGATGACTTTTGAATGATGTTAGCGAAATTATTTTATAATGACGACACTCAGTAGTTACCTAAATAAGGTCATTTTTGGTGCAGTGCTATTGTCACTGCTGGTCGCGTGTGCCCAAACACCTAGCCAGCGCAGCGTGCGAAATAAAACTGACCAACTGTATTGTGAGCGATCGGAAAACCGAAATTCTAGACTGTGCAAATATCAAGAAGTGGTTGAACGACGAAAAGGCGGTGGTGATCCCGCGAGAGACACACTCGAAGGCCTAAAATATAAACCAAAGCCAAGCGTAGAAACCGCTAAAGTAAAGCCAGCTCAAGTAGCACAGCGCCGCGCGGCGCAAGAATCGCCAACGAAGGTTAAAAAGGTCAAAGAGATTTGGCCTCGCTTAGCCTCAGATCTGCAGTTTGATGCCTTAACAGGCCATGCTAGCGTTGAGGAGCGGGAGGAATGGTATGCCGAACATTCCTATTACCTCGCTAACGTCAGCAAGCGCGCGTCGCGCTATATTCACTACATACTTGAAAGCTTAGAAGAGCGGGATATGCCAGCCGATTTGGCTTTACTTCCCTTTGTTGAAAGCTCCTATGATCCCTTTGCGTACTCTCATGGTCGAGCGTCAGGTTTGTGGCAGTTTGTACCTAACACCGCTAAGCATTTAGGGATCGATCAGAATTGGTGGTACGACGGTCGCCGCGATGTCATTGTCGCCACTAACTCGGCTCTCGATTACCTTACCGAACTCAATAAGCGCTTTGACGGCGATTGGCTGCTAACTTTGGCGGCCTATAACGCTGGCGCAGGCACGGTAAATAAGGCAATAACAAAAAACAAGAAGAAAGGATTGCCTACCGATTTTTGGTCGCTAAAACTACCCAAAGAAACCAGAAATTACATCCCTAAAATGTTGGCGCTGGTGAAAATATTCAAAAATCCCGCCTCGTATAACCTAACCTTACCTTCAGTGCCTAATGAACCCCACTTCATAGCAGTGAATACAGGTAGCCAGCTAGACTTAGCGCAAGCCGCTAAACTGGCCGATATCAGTGTTGATGAACTCTATCGTTTAAACCCCGGTTTCAATCGATGGGTGACCGCACCTGAAGGGCCGCATCGCTTATTAATTCCCAGTGCGAAGGCGAAAACATTTTCATCGCGGTTATTGAAAATTCCAGCCCGCGATCGCCTGCGCTGGCAGCAGTACAAAATTCAGCGTGGCGACAACTTGGTTACGATTGCACGTCGCCATCACGTCGATGTGGCAACCCTGCGGGCCAGCAACCAGTTAGATAGCGACATTCTCAAAATAGGTCACGTGTTACTAATTCCCGATGCCGGAAATGGAATATCGCCTCTTCACGGTGCGAATCGCGGTTTGGCTTCAACAGAGGCCTCGCGTATCGAGTACAAAGTGAATAGCGGCGACACCGTCAGTGGCATAGCCAAGAAATATGGCGTAAGCACCAAGCAAATATACGCTTGGAACAAATTAAAGTCAGATTCAATTATCAAGACGGGTCAAAAGCTTGTGGTATGGGGTAAAACACCACAACAATCGGATCAAGGCATTATTCGCAAAGTGGGTTATAAAGTGCGCAACGGTGATTCTTTATCACTGATAGCCAGCCGGTTTAATCTGCGCATTCGCGACATTATCGAGTGGAACTCGATTAAAGCTAGCCAGTACTTGCGCCCCGGCCAGTCATTAACCTTATATGTAGATATCACACACGCCGATCTTTAACGGCGTTTTGATATAGTATAGCCTCTTCGCTTTGCCCAGGTTGTTATCGCGTTTATGACAGGCTATTTTGTTCGCCGTTTCTTATTAATTATACCCACCTTTATTGGCATTACCTTATTGGTTTTTGCCATCACCCGTGTTGTACCCGGAGGGCCGATTGAGCGTCTTATGACGCAAATTCAATTGGGCGGTGAGACCGGCGGTTTGCATCGCAGTCAGGGCGGCGGAACGCTATCAGATGAGCAATTAGACGAACTAAAGCGATATTACGGTTTTGATAAGCCCATGCTGAGTAGCTATGCTATTTGGCTAAAAAAGGTCGTTCAATTTGATTTAGGTTTATCGACTCGCTATCAAGATCCCGTCTGGCAAATTATTAAAGAACGCTTCCCTATTTCGATTTTCTATGGATTAACGACACTTATTTTAACGTATGTGGTCTGTATCCCCCTCGGGCTTGCCAAGGGTATGTACCACGGCAGTGCGTTAGATAGCTGGTCATCCGCTGTGGTGTTTTTAGGCTATGCCCTGCCCAGCTATGTGATTGGTATCGCACTCATTTCACTTTTTGCCGGCTATTGGGATATTTTTCCCCTCGGCGGGTTTATCAGCGACAACTATGACGACCTGAGCACCTTCGGCAAAGCTGCCGACATTTTCCATCACTCGGTATTACCCTTAATTGCTTACTTAGCGGGTAGCTTTGCAGTGACTACCCTAATGATGAAAAATTCACTCATGGACAATTTGTCCTCTGACTATATGCGAACTGCGACCGCAAAAGGCCTGAGTCGCGGCGAAAGTGTTCGGGGTCACGCCTTGCGCAACAGCCTCATTCCGGTTGCGACCTCATTCGGAAATAATATCTCGCTGTTACTTGGCGGTTCATTTTTGATTGAAACCATTTTTAACATCGACGGCATTGGTTTACTGGGCTACGAAGCCATTATCGAGCGTGACTACCCGATTGTGATGGGGATACTTGTAATTTCATCATTGCTGTATCTGATCGGTAATATTCTATCTGATATTTGTGTGGCCTTAGTTGACCCACGAATCCGCTTTGGCGGTCGAGGTGCCGCATGAGCTTGTTTAACAATCCGGTTGCCAGAAAACGCTGGCAGCGCTTCCGAGAGTCTCGGCGTGGCTATTTTTCTGCGTGGATTCTACTCGCACTTACCCTGTGCAGTTTTGGCGCGGAAATGCTGGCCAATAATCGTGCGTTAGTCGTAATCCATAACGGAGAGTGGCACTTTCCTATCTATGGTGATGTGCTTTCTGGTAAGGATTTTGGCCTAGACTATAGCTATGAAGTTAATTACCGAGAGTTAAAATCGCAATCGGCCGGTTCAGACCGAAGTTGGGTGCTAATGCCCCCTATCCCTTTTAGCCCACTAGAGACTGATTTGATAGCCGGTGACTTCCCCCCACACGCGCCCTCCTTGGATTCCCGTCATTATTTAGGCACGGATACCAGCGGCAGAGATGTAGCTGCACGCTTAATCTATGGCTTTCGTACGGCAATCACGTTTTCATTGCTACTGCTGTTTTTTAATTATGCGGTGGGTGTGGCGATCGGTTGCATGATGGGGTTTTGGGGTGGTGCCTTTGACCTTGTGTTTCAGCGCATCATCGAAATTTGGTCAAACATCCCCTTTCTCTATGTGATCATGATCGTCGCCTCGGTTATTACCCCGGGGTTCTGGACCTTGCTCTTTATTATGGCCTTCTTTGGCTGGACCAGTATGACCTGGTATATGCGAACCGCGACCTACAAAGAAGTGGCGAGAGACTACGTTATGGCGGCCAGAGCGTTGGGGGCATCCGGACCGCGTATTGTCTTTCGGCATATATTGCCAAATAGCGTTTCGACCTTAGTTACCTTTGTGCCATTTTCGGTAGCCTCCGGCATCACCTCGTTAACCGCTCTCGACTATTTAGGTTTTGGTCTGCCGCCGCCGGTATCAAGCTGGGGTGAACTGCTTAAACAAGGCACTGAAAATCTTGAATCACTTTGGCTGGTTGGCTCTGTTGTCGTCGCGATGACCGTCATCCTGATGCTTGTTGCGTATATTGGCGAAGCGATACGAGACGCCTACGATCCCAGAAAATTCAGCTTTTATGAATAAACCACATTATGCGTAACCTGATCTTATTTTTGCTCGGCATCACTCTCGGCTCACTGAGTCTTAACACGCTGGCGCTGCCCGAAAAGCTGCCTGCAGATTTGGTTTGGCAAACCAACCACAGCGACCCTGTTTTTGCAGACCCAAACGCGCAGCGGGGCGGTCGATTTCGGACCTTTGTATCTACCTTCCCATTGACGCTGCGCCTGGTTGGCCCAGATTCCAATGGCAGCTTTGCAGGTTATATGCGGGCCAACAATTTGAGCTTGGTCGGCATCCACCCGAACACCCTTAAACCGATTCCCGAGCTGGCGACGGAGTGGGCATTTGGCACAGATGGCCACAGTATTTACTTTCGCTTAGACCCAGAGGCACGTTGGTCTGATGGCACACCGGTTACCGCCGACGACTATGTATTTGGTCTGGAATTTATGCGCTCGAAGTTTATTTTGGCGCCCTGGTACAACAATTATTTCAGCGAAATTATCACTGATCTCGTCAAATACGATGACCACACGATAGGCATTGAAGGCGCGACACCGAAGCCAGACGACGAAATGTTATTTGAGTACAGTGTGTCGCCAGTGCCCAAACATTTCCACAAGCTCGACGAAAATTGGGTAAGGGACTATAACTGGCGTATTGAGCCCAATACGGGGCCGTATATCATTACGGAAATACGCAAAGGTAAATATGTTGAGCTCTCCCGAAAGCAAGATTGGTGGGCTAACGAAAAGTACTATTTTAAGCACCGCTACAATCCCGACCATATTCGCGTCAAACTCATCCGCGACCTGAATATTGCCTATCAGTATTTCCGAAAAGGTGAGCTAGATACCTTCCCCCTGCTAATGCCCCGCTTTTGGCATAAAAAAGCCCAGGGCGACATCTATGAAAAGGGCTATGTTGGAAAAATCAAATTTTACAACGATGTCCCCCAACCCATTAGCGGACTTTTTTTGAATGAAGATGCCCCGCCGCTGGACGATATCAATGTTCGTTACGCGATTGCGCACGCGTTGAATGTCGACAAAGTCATTAACACGGTTTTACACGGTGATTACGAGCGCTTACAAACTGCGCATGATGGCTATGGCGACTACTCCAACACCAGCATTCGCGCCCGCGAGTTCGATTTAAAAAAAGCAGCGAGCTACCTAGAGAAAGCGGGCTGGGATAAGCGCGGCAACGACGGTATTCGGGTAAAAGATGGTAAACCCCTGAGCGTTCGTATTACCTATTACAACAGTGGTCACAATGATCGCCTGGTGATTTTGGCGCAGGAAGCCCGCAAAGCGGGTATCGATTTCCAGTTACAACTACTGGATATGTCTGCTGCATTTAAACAGATTATGGAAAATAAGCATCAAGCTGCGTGGATGGGCTGGGCCGGTGGTGGACTATCGCCCCGCTATTGGGAGTTCTACCATTCCGACAACGCCCACAAGTCACAAACCAATAATGTCACCAACACCGACAATAAAACCCTAGACGAAAAAATAATGGCCTATCGCACCGCCACCGAAAAAAGCACCCGCGTCGCGCTCGCTCATGAATTAGAGCAAATGGTGCACGATCAAGGCTCTTTCATCCCAACCTTCAAAGTGCCTTATACCCGGGAGGCGTTTTGGCGCTGGATAAAGCTGCCAGCCAGTCACGGAACCCGCACCAGCGACGCCCTGTTTGATCCTCTTGGCGGCAGTGGCGGCCTTTTTTGGATTGACAAAGATGAACAACAAAAAACCCTGGACGCCAAACAAGATGGCGAGGCACTCCCCACTATTATGATCATCGACAAAGACTGGGCGGTGGCACCATGAGCTTGTTGTCGGTACAGGGATTGTCGGTCGCGATTCGTGGTGACGACGGTGTCCTCCATGAACTGGTGAGTGCGGTGTCTTTCGACATTGCCGCCGGCGAAACCATGGGGCTCGTGGGAGAATCTGGCTGCGGCAAGAGCCTAACGGCCATGTCTATTTTAGATTTACTGCCAAAACCGCAAGCGCTTCGCAGTGCTGGCACACTATCCTTCAAGGGCGAAAGTATTAGCTCAGCCAGCCCACGCCGTCTGCGTGAAATACGCGGGAAAAACATTGCCGTTATTTTTCAAGACCCGATGACAGCATTGAATCCCGTGCAAACCGTCTCACAGCAAATAAGTGAAGTACTCGCGATTCATTTTCCCGAACAGTCGAAAAAAATTCGCGCGGATCGTGTGTTATCGCTATTACATGAAGTCGGCATACCCGCCCCACAAGAGCGTTTATCCGCCTATCCGCACCAACTTTCCGGGGGAATGCGGCAGCGGGTTATGATCGCAATGGCGCTAGCCTGTGAACCCGATTTATTAATTGCCGATGAACCAACCACGGCGCTCGATGTGACAATACAGGCGCAAATTGTTCGGCTTTTGAAAGGTCTGCAGGCAAAAAATGGCATGGCCATGTTGTTCATTACCCACGACCTCGCGCTGGTATCCCAGGTAAGCGACAAGATTGCGGTTATGTATGCAGGAAAAATCGCTGAATACGGATCGGCGCAACAGGTTTTTGCTAAACCACATCACCCCTACACACAAAGTTTACTCGCGGCGCTACCGGGTGCTCATCACCCACCAAAGTCGCCCTTACTTGCGCTCGAAGGTCAGGTACCTGCCATTCAAGACATGCCCAAAGGTTGCCGTTTTGTAAATCGCTGCCCTCACGCCGCCGATATCTGCCGCGAGGAAATACCTCCACAAGATATCACTACAGAAGCCACGGTCGTCGCCTGCCATCGCTGGAAGGAGATTGCACAATGAGCGATCTGATTCTAGATGTTCAAAATCTGCAGCTGCACTTCTCACAGCGAAGCGGTATTTTCGGCCGTGAGCGCGCGGTGGTTCGCGCAGTAGATAATGTCAGCTTTCAGCTTCGCGCGGGTGAAACACTGGGCTTGGTTGGCGAATCCGGCTGCGGTAAAAGTAGTCTGGGCAAAGCGATTCTGAATTTACACCGCCCTACCAATGGCAGCGTGATCTACCAAGGTAAAGATATAGCCGGACTCACAGATCGCGCGATGCGTGAATATCGCCGCTCCTTGCAGATCATTTTTCAAGATCCCTTCGAGTCGCTTAACAGCCGCCACACCGTGTCTGCAATATTAGAAGAACCGCTTTTAATACATGGTATTGGCGATCGGGAGAGTCGACGCAAGCGTGTGGAAGCGTTGTTAGATATGGTGGGTTTGCCGAGTTCGGCAAGCAGCAAATATCCCCATGAGTTTTCTGGCGGGCAGCGCCAGCGGATCGGGATTGCACGCGCCATCGCGCTCAAGCCCAAGGTGTTGATTTGCGATGAGGCGGTCTCTGCGCTTGATGTTTCTGTTCAGGCGCAAATATTGAATTTGTTGCTAGATATTCAGCGTGAACTTCACCTTAGTATGCTATTTATTTCCCATGACCTGGGTGTCGTTCGTCATATGAGCGACCGCATCGCGGTGATGTATTTAGGTCAGATTGTTGAAATTGGCGACGCCCAAGCGATCTATCAACAAGCTCGCCATCCCTATACACAAGGTCTACTCGCGGCAATCCCTAAGATTGGGCGTCTGCCTGAGGAAACCAGTCAAATCGGGGGGGATATCCCCTCGCCAATGGCGCCACCATCGGGATGCCGCTTCCACACCCGCTGCGCCTATGCCCAACAAAAATGTAAAGCGGAAGTGCCATCATTGACCGCCAAGGACGATAGGCATTTCACGGCCTGCCACTTTTGGGAAGAGCTCACCCCCAGCGCCTAAATATCGTTTAATCGGACGTCCTTTTTGTCGCCAATACGAGGTAAACTTCGGAGCTCGTGTAAAATGCAACTCAGACATCGAGGGCTCGGTTAACCGAGAGCCCATTAAGTGAATCATATCGTTAAGGTTTCGCGTGCGTAGCAATTACCCATCACATAAAGATCTTGTTCCGCTTAAATATGCGCGGAGTATGCTTCAGGTAGCTGAAGCTCAGGGTTACAGCGGTGCAGAGTTGTTACGGTCGCTAGACTTACCCATTGATCCACTCGCTGCCAACGCCAATTTAGACACCATGATCGACGGCCGTTACTACAGCCAAATATATCGTCGGGTAATGTGGTTACTACAGGATGAGTCCTTTGGCTTGGGCCTGGATCGGCGTACACCCGCCGGCAGTTTCCGCATGCTGTGCTTATTTATCATTCACTGCGAAACCCTTGAACAAGCGTTGCGTCGAGCTGCAGAATTTATCAATTATTGTCGCACGCTAACTGACGCACCTAGCAGTTACAGAAGGCCTGTCGAGCGTCTATCCGACGGCACAGCACTCTACCGCTTCCCTGAAAACACCGACTTAGTTGGTGCCAGCGATATAAATTCTGCCAGCACGACGATCGCCCAAACAATGGCAATTTGGCGTCGCTTTTGCCAATGGTTAATTGGTAAGCCCTTAGATTTAATCGCGGTTCACTTGCAAGCCGATGCACCGGCGCGGCTTGGATATTTTGAGCAGTTGTTCGGCTGCGAGGTTCATTTCGGTAGCGAACACAACGCATTTTTGTTGGCCGAATACTGCCTTGACTGCCCGCTTATTCACACCGAAGAGTCACTGCAAAAATTCCTTCGCAATGCGCCGTATCATTTACTGGTATCGCAAGAAGACGACGATAGCTCCCTACTCTCTCAAATGAAGAGAATCGTGGGCAGCGACCTCAGCCATGAATTCCCAAGCGTTGTGGTGATGGCCGAACAACTAAACATGTCGGTGCGAACATTACGTCGTCGCTTAAAAGATTTAGACACCACCTACCAGCGCTTTAAAGATGAATTGCGTCAAGAACATGCGACCCGCTGGTTGAATCAACCCGAGTTAAAAGTGAATGCCGTGTCAGCCTTACTCGGCTTTGATGAACCCAGTGCATTCCACCGCTCCTTTAAAAAATGGACGGGAATGACGCCAGGTGAATATCGCGCCAGTCGGCAACCACATGCAAAAGACTAGCGATTTATTTTTAAAAAATTACATTAATATTAGAATCTAATTATATGAATGCCATAGATTTAATACACACCACACCGCAATCTTCGGATCAATCGGTACCGGCTGAAATTCGCCCAATCCCCGCGCTATTGCCGGCCTCACAGCGCCAGTCTGTCCGCAAGCTAGCCTTTGACGGAATGTATAATTTTCGCGACCTCGGCGGGTATCGCACCAATGACAATCGTCAGCTTAAATGGGGACAAGTCTATCGCGCAGATAAGCTATCTTCACTCACCTCAGAAGACCAGCAGTTTATTGTGCGCCTCGGAATTCGCCAGGTAAGCGACTTTCGATCGGACGAAGAGCGCATAGAGTCTCCTCATAAACTGCCAGCCAGCAGTGGAATTACGGTAAAAGAGCTACCGATTACAGTCGATGCAGCACAGATTGAGCATATAACCGCCAGGCTCCAGGAAGAAAATGTAACTGCAGACGACATGGCGCACTTTTTAATCGAAGCCAACCGCGAAATGGTTGAGCGCTTTACTCCAACCTACCGTGAGTGGCTGCAAAATTTATTGAACGAAAACAGCTACCCCCAGGTTTTTCATTGCACAGCTGGCAAAGATCGCACCGGTCTGGGCGCAGCCTTGCTGATGAGCATACTGGGTGTACCTTACGACACGATTTTGGAAGATTATCTTTCAACCAATACGTTCACTGCAGAGCGGGTTGAACATATTGTCCATTACGTGCATGAAAAAACCATGCACCAAGTGAATCAGGACGTCATTCGAACCTTATTTACAGTTCAAGAGCAGTATTTAGCCGAAGCCTTTAAAGCCATCACCGAAGAATACGGCGACGTCGACAACTACATCGAGACCGCTTTAGGTTTTGGGCAAACTGAGCGCTTAGCAATACAGGCCCTACTTCTTGAACCTGTTAGCGATTTCTAATGCCCCACACCGCCATCTTTGCTACGCCGTTTAATAGCTTGCAACTTAGCCGCCGGCCGCACCGCGAGCGCGAAACCCTGCAAGCTTGGGATGCGGCTGATGAATATTTATTGCACCACATCGCCGATCTAAATATTGCCGACGACAGTCGCCTGCTAATTGTTAACGACAGTCAGGGTACATTAAGTACCGCACTTTCCGGCTATCACTGCACTTTGTGGGCAGATTCGGCAATAAGCGCTCTGTCCGCTACCGAGAATTGCGCTCGCAATGGCTTAAGGCCACCGGTATTTATGCCTGCCACCGATAAGCCGGAAGGACGTTTTGACTACATATTGTACAAACTGCCCAAAAGTCGCTCTCTACTTCAATACCAGCTACAGCATTTAGCGTTGCTGGTTTTGCGACCGGAACAGTTTATTGCTGCAGCAATGGCTCGCCATATTGACCACCATGTCGTCGCCGCGTTTGCTAAAAACCTTGCTCCCGCCAGACCGAGTTTAGCGCGCAAAAAAGCGCGACTGATTCAATTAGAGGCTGCGCCGCAAAGTATCGCGGTTAACGACGACACAAAAGTCATTACCCTAACTGAATTCGATTTAACACTGCATAACCGCGCCAATGTCTTTTCCAGGGATAAGTTAGATATAGGTAGCCGGCTCATGCTGCGGGCCATGGATAAATTGGCAGCGCCCAGTCACGTCGCAGATTTAGCCTGCGGCAATGGCTTGCTGGGTATTTATGCTGGCCGTAAATGGCCGCAGGCGCGACTCCACTTCTTTGATGATTCGTTTTTAGCGCTAGATTCTGCCCGTAAAAACTGCCTCACCAATCTGGATTCGGTATCGCAAACCGACGCCGACCAACTTTCATTTAGTGCTGACGACTGCTTGTCCAACTACCAGGGCGCGGCCTTTGATTTGATTTTATGCAATCCGCCATTTCATCAAGATCACCATGTCGGCGACCACATTGCCCAAACCATGTTTCGCGATTGCCAAAAACACCTTGCGGATAACGGCCGACTTTGCGTTGTCGGCAACCGCCACTTGGGCTATCACGTCACACTAAAAAAACTATTTGGACACTGCGACGTGATCGAGTCTGATTCGAAATTTGTTGTGCTCCTGGCCTATCGCTAAAACAGCTATCGCTGGTGACTCCCCACCAAACGGATGATGTCACAATGCGGTAGGAATGCTACTTTAGGCCCAGTATTCATCGATTGGAAAGCCTGCGCTGTAATGTCAATTCATGTGGTTTTTGTTTGTCTGGGTAATATCTGCCGCTCCCCTGCAGCACAAGGTGTGTTTGAAGAGCTACTAAAACAAAACGGCTTAACATCCGCGATAAGCGTAGATTCCTGCGGCACTGCAGCGTTCAATATCGGTAAATCCCCAGACACCCGGTCGGTACAGGCAGCACTGAAGCGCGGCTATCGCATTGATCATCAAATAGCGCGACAAATTGACGATAGCGACTACGAGCGCGCGGATTACGTGGTAGCAATGGACCGCATGAACCTGACGAATATTGTGGCGTGGGCACCTGCGGGCTACAGCGGTGAATTAAAGTTGTTAATGGATTACTGCGGCAACGCCGGCAACACCCAAATTCCAGACCCCTACTATGGCGATGACTCGGCGTTTGATCTGGTTATTGCACAGATTGAGAATGCCGCTGCGGGTTTGTTGACATATATTTGTGCGAAACATGACTTAAAGCCTACTGACAACGCGGTTTAAACTTTAAGCCAATAACAATAATAGGAAATCGTCATGCGATTTGTTTTATCGACGTCGTTTAGCAGCGTCGCAGATTTAAAAAAATTAGCTATTGCCGCAGATGACTGCGGCTGGGAAGCAATGTCATTCTCTGATCACGTCGTGAATCCAGAAAAAATTACCACTCCCTACCCTTATACCGAAAACGGCGAGCGCCGCTGGCAAGCTTTTACTGACTGGCCTGATCCTTGGGTCATGATCGGCGCCTTAGCCAGTATCACCCGCAATTTGAAATTCACCAATAATGTGTTTGTTTTGCCCATCCGCAATCCATTTTTAGTCGCGAAGGCCATCAGCACGGCGGCGATCATATCTGATAATCGGGTGATACCCGCGATCGGAGTAGGCTGGTCGAAGGATGAGTTTGAGTTGTTACAACAGGATTTCCACACCCGCGGCAAGCGCGCCGACGAGATGGTCGAGATAATGCGTCTGCTATGGACCGGTGAGCTGGTTGAGTACCACGGTAAGCACTACCAATTCCCCCCCTTGGAAATGAACCCAGCACCCAGCGCGTATATTCCCATATGGGTGGGCGGCATTAGCGAAGCGGCGATGCGCCGTGCAGCGAGAATGGCAGATGGCTGGGTTACAGATTTGCAAACGAGCAATGATATTCTCGCCAGCATTGCAAAGATCAAGGAGTACCGCCGTGAGTACGGCCGCGACCATTTGCCATTTTCTGTGATGGCAACCCCTTCAGATGCGTTTACGATCGACGGCTACCGCCGCTTGGAGGACGGTGGTGTAAGTCATATTTTGACGATGCCTTGGCCCTTTTATCACGGCGACACCCAGGATGTGGAGAAGAAGATCGACGGCATAAAACGCTATGCGGACGATTATATCAGCGCTTTTAACCGTTAGAGTTTAACGCCTCTGCACATTAGCGCCTAAGAAAAACCGCACTTTCGACATGGTGGGTATGTGGAAACATATCCGCCATAGCCGCATCGTCGACCTTAAACCCCGCCTGCCTAAGGATCGCTAGATCACGCGCCAAGCTTGCTGGGCCGCATGAAATATAGACAATGCAGTTAATTGCTTGGCAGGCCGCTAATTGTTCGCACAGCGTTTTTGCGCCGGCACGGGGTGGATCTAACACCACTTTACGACAGCCCGCCGGAATCGTAATTGCATCGGGATCAAATAAATCTGCGCAAAAATAGGTGGCAGGCAGGCTCTTCTCAAGTGCTTGCTGATTTGCGCTTTCAATCATGCCCGCGCCCGCATCGAAGCCCATCACTTGTGCGCCAGATTGCGCCAGGGCAAGGCTGAAATTACCCAGACCACAAAAGTAGTCAGCAATTAATTCATCCGCTTCTGGCGCCAGCCAAGCGATGCACTGGGCGATAATCTGGCGATTAATTGCTGTATTCACCTGGGTAAAATCCCCAGGCTGATAACGCAATGTCAGTGAATCCGTAACTTGATAGGACAGCGACGCCCCAGCCCCTAGCCACAACGGCCCCTTTGTACCAACTACGCTGTGCAAAAACGCTGGTGCGCCGATATCTTGCGCGAGCTGCTCGCTGCGCTTCACATCTACAAAGCCGTCTTTCTGAATTCGTATGCCAACACGACCTTCGCGATCTGCGCTAAATACCACCTCGCCACTGACCTTTTGACCAAAGTAACGTGCCAGGGGATCTCTGGACTTAGCTAGCGCAGTATTGATGGCATCTTCGAGCAAGGGACACTGTTCAACACCAACAATACTGTGACTTGATTTGGCTTTAAATCCAAGTTCACCATTGGCATAGGCTAAGCGCGCCCGGTGCCGGTAGCCGGTCGCGCTAGCCTGAATTATTGCAGGACTAAATCCAGCAGATTCTCCGCCATCAATAAGTTTGCTGAGTCTCGCCAGCTTGTAGTTAAGTTGTGCTTGGTAGTCCAGGTGCTGAAGCTGGCAACCACCGCACTGATCGTAGATGGCGCAAATCGGGGTAACCCGATCTGGTGATTGCGTGTTGATCTCAACCAGCTCTGCTTCGTCAAAGCGTTTGTGGGAGCGAGAAATTTTTGCCTTTACGTGTTCGCCAGGGAGCGCACCGCCAACAAAAACCACCTTGTTATTGTAGCGAGCAACGCCGCGACCATCGTCAGCCAAACTTTCGATCTGCAAATCTAATAGCTGCGACGGTACTTTCGTCGGCACTTTCCTAGCGGGCTTAAATGTATTAATGGCGCGATGTTTTGCCATTATTTTAGCCCCTTATTGGGAATAAACTGCTGATAATGAGTAAGACAGGCCTGCTTGCGCTCAGCCAAGATCCGTTGTTCAACGGCATTTTGCGCTGTCGTTTGGGCCAGTTCCTCGCAGGACATATCAGTAAAGTCGCGATTTTGGCTGGGCTCGATACGAATTTGCGGTGTCAGTTTCACAACGGGCAAGTCAGCCTCTTCATTTGCATAGGCGGGTGTGACTAACAACAAGCAAACTGAAAAACTGCAGATACCCGCCAGTCGACATATCGGGGCAACACCCGGAATGCACTTAACTTGGAAACGATTTTGGCTCACTCGGCAATTTTCCCTGCAATTTCAGCGTATTTTACCTGCCTAAGGCGGTACTGGATATTTAATTGGCATACTTTTACGTTAGAATGGTGAGCTGAATTAAGTTTATAGGTCTCCGAAACCGGAAGTATTATGTCTAACACCGTTATTGAAAACGTCAATGTCGATGCGCAGGAAATTCTTATCACCCCTGCTGCATTAAAAGCTGCCCTGCCAATGAGCGACGCCGCTAAAGAAGTTGTTTCACGTGGTCGCGATACCGTCAGAAATATCCTAGACGGCAAAGATCACCGCATGTTCGTGGTTGTGGGCCCCTGCTCTATCCACGATGTAGACGCGGCAATGGATTATGCTCGGCGCTTAAAGAAATTAGCCGATGAAGTTAGTGACACGCTGGTTATAATCATGCGCGTCTATTTCGAAAAACCACGCACTACCGTAGGTTGGAAAGGTTTAATCAACGATCCCTATTTGAATGACACCTTCAAAATTGAAGAGGGTCTGCATATCGGTCGCAAATTGCTACTCGATATTAGCGAGCTGGGTTTGCCAACATCTACCGAAGCTTTAGACCCCATTTCGCCGCAGTATTTACAAGATTGCATTTCCTGGTCGGCGATTGGTGCGCGCACCACCGAATCACAAACCCACCGAGAAATGGCCAGCGGCCTGTCCTCTGCCGTGGGCTTCAAAAATGGCACCGACGGCGGCTTAACCGTTGCACTAAACGCTATTGGTTCAGCGGTAAAACCACACCGTTTTCTGGGCATTAATGGCGAGGGGCAAGTTGCGGTCATCCATACCCGAGGCAACGCTTACACCCACATCGTTCTGCGCGGCGGCAGCCAAGGCCCCAATTACGATTCAGTGCATATTAAGTTGTGCGAAGCAGAGTTGGATAAGTGCGGCATACCCTTAAATATTATGGTGGATACCAGTCACGCGAATTCCAGTAAACAGCCTTCGCTGCAGCCCCTGGTTATTGAAAACGTGACCAATCAGGTGATTGAAGGCAATACCTCGATTATTGGTCTTATGGTAGAAAGCAATATTAATGCTGGCAACCAGAGCATTCCAGAGGATCTGTCTAAGCTCGCATACGGTGTATCGGTCACTGACGGTTGTATTGGCTGGGACGACACGGAAACCGCGCTGCGAACGATGCGTGAACGCTTAAAAGATGTACTGCCACAGCGGAAACGCTAAGGTTTTTACATTTACAGTCTGTGATTAAAGCGCCTGCGGGCGCTTTTTTTTTGCTTTAGCAACTGTAAAGAACATCCAATTTATCTATAGCTGCGTATACAGCCTGCTTCACAACCATAATGCATGGTTTATTTGCCCCTAGCTTCTAGGGGCTTTTTATCGCCATCTCTAAAAAGCCGCCCCAAAATACTTACTTAATGAGCTCTAGCTCTGCGTAAAGTGCACAGTGATCTGACAGTGAGCGCCAAGGTTCGCCACTAAGCCGCTTCGCCGTCACCGCAGTAAAACCTCTAAAATAAATTCTATCTAATCGCAGTACGGGACGCTTGGCCGGAAAGGTTTTGGCAAGCCTACCGTTCGCCTGCACAGATGCTTCTCGCAAATTTAAGATACGCTTAAAGCGTGAATGCAGCGAGCCACTCCAGTCGTTGAAGTCGCCGGCGATGATTAACGGTGCATCAGCAGGAATTTTCTCTGCTATAACCGCTTCCAAGCGCTTGAACTGCTGGCGGCGCTCCCAGCCCAATAAGCCCATATGCACGCAAATCACATAGATACCAGGCTCAATTACACTGAGCAGCAATCCGCGCTGTGAGCGTCGATACATAGAGACATCAATATTCTCGCTGTCGACAATCGGATATTTGCTGAGAATGGCATTGCCGTGGTGACCGTGGTCATACACTGCGTTTTTACCGTAGGAGAAATGCGGCCAAACCGTGTCAGCCAGAAACTCAAATTGACCCTCGTCAATCCAACCATCGATCTGCGAGGCGTGCTGGCTGTTTTCGCCAACGACTTCCTGAAGAAAAACCACTTCGGCATCGACACTACGAATACTTTCGCGAATTTGCTTGAGAAGGAATTGCCGATTAGCAGAACAAAAACCTTTGTGCACATTGTAGGAAAGGACGCGTAATACCGACATTCAAGCTCCTATTCGGGGTGGCACTTCTTTATTTTCCGACCGCTACCACACCAGCAGGTTTCATTCCTGGCAAGTGAGATTGGCGGTAGCATATCACCATCCACATAAAACCATTGGCCGTCTTCAAAAAGAAATCGCGAGCGCTCATGGAGTTGCCCGCTGGTATCGCCATCGATGTAAAATGCCGCGAATTCGACCTCGCCCTGTCGCTGACCATCCTTACCTTGCTGGCTGCGAATGACCTTGAGCGAGCGCCATTCGGTACTACCAAAGCTGCGCAGCAGCGCCTTCTTACTTTCCTTGGCCCGCTTATCTATATGTAAAGTGGCAAGTAGGTAATCTGCATTTTGAAGACAAAAAGCACTAAATCGGGAGCGCATTAGCGCTTCGGCACTTGGTGCCGCACTCTCACCACTTAAGTACTTATTACAACATTGGTCGAAATGAGTACCGCTGCCGCAGTAACAAAGCATGATACCTAGGATTCGTTTGTCGTTTCCGGGGGAAGCACACCACTGATATCGGTAGCCTCCCATTCGGTTGGGAGCGCAGTGGACTTTCTGGTTTCGCGATCAAAGCCAACCAATACCGTTTGGCAGGTAGTCGCCAGCGCGCCATTAGCATAGATGTGATGCTCGATGGTCATACTCTTGGTACCCATTTTCGAGCACCAAGTGTCTACTATCACGGTGTTATCAAAGCAAATCTCGCGAAGCATATCCATTTTAACGCTGGCAACAACGTGTGATGGATTGACGCGCTCGCTAAGATTGGAAATGTTTCTAAAAAACGTGACCCGCGCCAAATCAAAATATTGAGCGTAGTAGCTGTTTGATACGTGCCCGAGGATATCAAGGTCGGAAAACCGCACCTGAATCTCTGTGCGCGAATGGGGTAACTGCATAGTGTATTTTCCTAGAGAGCCAGGCCCTAAGCATAAGGGCTGGCTTTTTTGAGTGCGCTGGCGATCGCGCGTTACTATTTGAAGTAAGCGTTCTCGGTATTGCTGTGGTCGGTAGAGTCCTTAACACCAGCTAAGCCAGGCACTTTTTCTATTAAGGTTTTCTCAACACCTTCTTTAAGCGTGACATCGACCATGCCGCAACCTTGGCAGCCGCCGCCAAACTTCAAAATGGCAAACTTATCGTCAGTCAGCTCCTGGAGTGACACTTCTCCACCGTGCGCTGCCAATGAAGGGTTTACTTCGTTGTAAAGAACATAGTTAATTTGATCTTCTAACGGGCTATTTGCATCGACGCGCGGTAACCGCGCATTAGGCGCCTTAATCGTTAACTGCCCACCCATGCGATCCTTGGAGTAATCGATAAACGCTTCGTCCAGGAATGGGATGCTCCGCCCTTCAAAATAGGCTTTGAATTGCGGGTAGTCACGTATCACATCATGTTCAGTCATATCGCCTTCGCGGCAATAGGCGATGCAGGTTTCCGCTTTCGGTGTACCAGGCTGCGTAATGAACACCCGTACGCCAATCACATCATCCTGCTTTGTCAAAAGATCCGCGAGGTAGTCTTGGGCTGACTCTGTGATCGTCAAATTAACGGCTGTTTGCTCTGTCGACATAATTACCTCTGTATATCTCGCTGTTTTGCCAAACAATTTCAATGCTGGGCCGTGTATCTGTTAGAATTGCACAGTTTACCATGAAGCCCATTCCGGCCACAGCCCGAGACGCGCTTTAGCTATTTAATTGTTTTTAATATCAGGATATTCATGAGCCAGCCCACGCATCGCATCGCCCAACTCACCCAAGCACTAAAAGATCGCATATTGATTATCGATGGTGCTATGGGCAGTTTGATTCAAAGCTATAAGCTTGAGGAGATGGACTATCGCGGCTCTCGTTTTGCTGAATTCCATAAAGATTTAAAGGGTAATAATGATTTATTAACCCTCACTCGGCCAGACGTTATTCGAGAGATCCATCAAGCCTATTTAGATTCCGGTGCCGATGTCATCGAAACCAATACCTTCAATTCAACGGCCGTTGCCCAAGACGATTATGAGCTGGGCGAGATAGCCGAAGAGTTAAATCGTGCTGGCGCCGCGTTAGCGCGCGAAGTCTGCGATGCAGAAACGGCTAAGAATCCCGACAAACCCCGTTTCGTCGCCGGTGTCATCGGCCCCACCCCGCGCACCGCGTCTATCTCACCTGACGTAAATGACCCCGGCGCCCGCAATATTAATTTTGATCAGCTCGTAGAAAACTACTATGCAGCGACTCGCGGCTTGATTGATGGCGGCGCCGATATTCTGATGATTGAGACGGTATTTGACAGCCTCAACGCCAAAGCAGCGGTCTACGCGGTATTGCAATACTTTGAAGACAGCGGCAAAAAGCTGCCGATTATGATCTCCGTGACCTTCCCCGACACCAGTGGCCGAACCCTGTCAGGGCAGACCCCAACAGCTTTCTGGAATTCTATCGCCCACGCAAAGCCATTGATCATTGGTACGAATTGTGGCCGTAGATTCAGTGAGATACGCCCGTTTGTTGAAGAACTTTGTGAAGCATCTGACTGCTATTTTAGCGGTCACTTTAATGCTGGCCTACCCAATGAGTTTGGTGAATACGACGAAACGCCTGAGGACATGCACGGCGAGTTAAAAGAGTTCGCTCAGCGCGGCTTCTTGAATTTGGTGGGCGGTTGCTGCGGCACCACACCCGCACACATAAAAGCCATCGGCGAAGCGATGGACGGTATTGCTCCTCGGCCACTGCCAATTCGGGAGCCCATATGCCGTTTAGCCGGTCTAGAGCCCTTTCATATTGGCCCCGACTCCCTGTTTGTGAATGTCGGCGAACGTTGCAACGTCACTGGCTCGGCTGCATTCAAACGCCTGATTCTGGAAAATGACTACGATGCAGCACTGTCGGTTGCCCGTCAGCAAGTGGAGAATGGTGCTCAGGTTATCGACATCAATATGGATGAAGGCATGCTCGATGCCGAGAAAGCCATCGTCACCTTCTTAAACCTGGTTGCCGCAGAGCCGGATATTTGCCGGGTTCCCATTATGGTCGACTCATCCAAATGGGATGTTATCGAAGCGGGACTCAAGTGCATTCAGGGTAAGCCTGTCGTCAACTCCATCTCGCTAAAGGAAGGCGAGCAAGAATTTCGCGAGCGCGCCCGCTCCTGCTTAAAGTACGGCGCTGCGGTGGTAGTCATGGCTTTTGACGAAGACGGCCAAGCAGACACCTTTAAGCGCAAATCTGAAATCTGCAAGCGCAGCTACGATATCCTGGTTGATGAAATAGGCTTTCCGCCACAAGACATTATTTTTGACCCGAATATTTTTGCAGTCGCTACCGGCATAGATGAGCACAACAATTACGCCGTCGACTTTATTGAAGCGACAGCTTATATCAAAAAAGAGCTTCCCTATGCGATGGTATCGGGCGGCGTTTCAAACGTGTCGTTCTCCTTTCGCGGCAACAATCCTGTGCGAGAGGCTATTCACTCCGTATTTCTATACCACGCCATTAAGGCCGGTATGGACATGGGGATTGTTAACGCCAGCCAGCTAGCTATTTACGACGACCTACCCGCTGAACTGAAGGATCACGTAGAAGACGTTATTCTCAATCGCCGCAGCGACAGCACCGAGCGCCTGCTCAACATTGCCGACAAATACAAAGGCGATGGCAGCACCGCCGAAAACAAAGAAGATCTGAGCTGGCGTGAGCTGCCAGTAAATAAGCGGATTGAGCATGCCTTGGTAAAAGGTATATCAACCTATATAGAAGAAGATGCTGAAGCTGCGCGCGCCGCCGCCGTTAAACCCATAGATGTTATTGAAGGCGCATTAATGGACGGCATGAACGTGGTTGGAGATCTCTTCGGCGACGGTAAAATGTTTCTGCCGCAGGTGGTCAAATCCGCTCGGGTAATGAAACAGGCGGTCGCCTACCTCAACCCCTTTATCGAGGCGGGTAAAGAAGTGGGCGCCAAAGCCAACGGCAAAGTACTGATGGCAACGGTCAAAGGCGATGTTCACGATATTGGCAAAAATATCGTCGGTGTTGTGCTGCAATGCAATAACTTCGAGGTGATCGATCTCGGCGTAATGGTCTCTTGTGAAAAAATACTAGAAACCGCGAAACGCGAAAATGTCGACATAATCGGCCTTAGCGGCCTGATCACGCCGTCTTTAGACGAAATGGTTCATGTGGCAAGTGAGATGGAACGCCTTGGCTTCACGATTCCCCTCATGATTGGTGGCGCAACAACATCAAAAGCACATACAGCCGTAAAAATTGAACCTAGATACAAGAATGATGCCACTGTATACGTCGCCGATGCCTCACGCAGCGTTGCTGTAGCCACACAGCTCATTAGCCAAGATTTAAAGGCAGCCTTTGTTGCTGAGCGGAAAGACGAATATGAGCGCGTTCGCGCGCGCCGCGCCGGCAACCAAGGCAAAAAACGGCTTCACAGCTACCAAGCAGCCTGTGATTTAGCCTATCAATGGGACTGGGCAAACTACACGCCCCCTACTCCGACATTTTTGGGCACTCGGGCGTTCACCGACTACCCGCTAGAAGAGTTAAGGGAAACCATCGACTGGACCCCCTTCTTTATTTCGTGGGGCTTGGCGGGCAAATACCCGAAAATCCTCGATGATGAAACGGTTGGCGAAGCGGCGCGCAATCTGTTTAACGACGCGCAGCAAATGCTGGACAAAATCATTAGCGAGAAATTGCTACAGGCAAACGGTGTAATCGGCTTTTGGCCCGCCAAGCGCTCTGGTAGCGATGATATTGCCGTGTTTAATCCGGCGGGCGACGAGCAGCTGGCAACGCTGCATCACCTTCGCCAGCAGTCCCAAAAGCCAGATGATAAGCCTCAGATGAGCTTGGCTGACTACATTGCGCCAGAAGAAAGTGGTATTGCCGACTTCGTAGGTGGCTTTGCGGTAACAACCGGCTTGGGCGCTGATGAACTCGCGGCCCAATACGAGAAAGCGAATGACGATTACAATTCCATCATGGTCAAAGCGCTGGCTGACCGCTTAGCCGAGTCCTTTGCCGAGACGCTCCACCGCCGTGTTCGTAAAGAGTTTTGGCACTACGCGCCCGATGAAGAGCTGACAAATGAGCAGCTCATCAAGGAAAGCTACCAAGGAATTCGGCCGGCACCGGGCTATCCCGCCTGCCCGGACCACACTGAAAAAACAACGCTGTTTGAGTTATTAGACGCCACCAATGAAACAGGCATTATCTTAACAGAGCACTTGGCGATGCACCCCGCCGCGGCAGTCAGTGGATTTTATTACTCTCACCCGCAATCGCGTTATTTTGCTGTGGGCCGTATTGCGAAGGATCAGGTTGCCTCCATAGCCAAACGCAAGGGCATGGAAATGACCGCAATGGAGCGGTGGTTGTCGCCAATTTTGGATTACGATCCATAGCCGCTCGGACTAACCGCTGCGCACGAATTGAATATTGATAGGAGTTACAAATGACAGATTCCGACGACGACACCAAGAAACCTGGCCTTATTGCGGTTATTGGAAGCGTAATTTCGGCGGCTTTTGGTGTGCAGAGCAGTAAAAATCGAGAACGCGACTTCACCCATGGCCGCTTTAGAAACTACGTCATTACCGCGATTATTTTCGTTGGCGTCTTTATCGCCACCGTCTATACCATCGTGCAAATAGTCTTGAAATAAGACTGCATCTTAATATTCAGTCATAAAAAAAGCCGCTAACGCGGCTTTTTTTATGACGTCAACATGGTTCTAAGTTGGCATGCCTTGCAGCCAATATACAACAGTGCCGACAACGAGAACTAAAATAGCAACAGCGGCGCAGACATCAGCAAAATCGTCTTCACGCTGTTCTTGAGTTTGATCAGACATGGGAGCCTCATAATACGAGTAAAAAGACGCCGAAGTTCGGCAGATAAATTCCACGACATTGTAGCAAAAAATACTTTCTTGGTTAGCTTTTATTCGCAGCAATAGGGAGATTCGCAGATATTTAGGACTGCACGGGCAAATTAAATAGCGCCTGCCCCCTCCCGCACTGCCGGCTTACCAAGGGCTTACCTGAACACCGTATAAGCATTACCCACAAAATCAGTTAGCACATTGCCGCTTTACTCTTTACCATTACGGCCGTAAAACGTGATCTCAGGTGATTTTCAGCGTAAAATGCGGAGCGTTTTTTTAAGCAGCGCAGTTATAGCGCGCTACTGCGCTACTACCCGCCAAAACTCTTTAGACAAAGGTTTCTATGTACACTTACGACAACTTTGACCGTCAGATTGTCAGTCAGCGCGTCGCGCAGTTTCGCGATCAGACTCAGCGCTATCTCGATGGAAAAATAACGGACGAGCAATTTTTGCCACTGCGTTTGCAAAATGGCCTATACGTGCAGCGCCTTGCGCCCATGATGCGCATCGCTGTGCCCTATGGCACTTTAAACGCAAACCAATTGCGTAAGCTTGCCCATATTAGCCGCAAATACGACAAAGGCTATGCGCATATCAGCACGCGTCAAAACGTGCAGTTAAACTGGCCAAAGCTGGAAGAAGTACCCGATATATTGGCTGAATTGCTCGAAGTTGAAATGCATGCCGTGCAAACCAGCGGTAATTGCATTCGCAATACGACTGCTGATCAATTTTCTGGCGTCGCGGCAGATGAGATTGAAGATGCCCGCCCGTATTGTGAAATCATTCGTCAGTGGTCAACCTTTCACCCCGAGTTTGCGTTCTTACCACGCAAATTTAAAATTGCGGTGTGTGGCTCAGAATCAGATCGCGCAGCTATTATGATGCACGACATCGGCTTGCAGATTATTCATGACGCCGAAGGCAAAACCGCGTTTAAAGTCTTTGTAGGCGGCGGTCTGGGTCGCACCCCTGTCATCGGCAGCCTTATTCACGACAAGCTTGAACCAGAACACCTACTCACTTATCTTGAAGCGATATTGCGGGTATACAACCAGCTGGGGCGTCGTGACAACAAATTTAAAGCTCGCATAAAAATACTAGTACGCGCAATGGGTGCTGAGGCATTTAAAGCGGAAGTCGAAAAAGAGTGGGCACATATTAAGAGTGGCGCCCTTAGCCTGACTGATGAAGAAATCAGTCGCGCCAAATCCTTTTTTGTACCGCCTAGCTACCAAACGCTAGCGCAAGAGGACATGCAGGCCCTCGCGCTAGAAAGTGCTGACTTTGCACGCTGGTTGCAACACAACACCCATGAACACAAGGTGTCTGGCTATCGCATCGTTACCTTGGCGCTGAAGACCGTTGGCGTCGCACCTGGGGATATCACCGCTGAACAATTCGAAGCGGTTGCAGATCTATCTGAACGCTATGGCTTTGGTGAAATACGCAGCACCCACCAGCAAAACCTAGTATTGCCTGATGTAAAACAACGCGATCTTTTTGCACTCTGGAAGGAGCTTGTAGCCCTAGAAGTTGCCTCTCCCACCGTAGGCACCCTAAATGACATTATTTGCTGCCCAGGCGGTGATTTCTGCTCTTTAGCCAATGCGAAATCGATTCCTATCGCGGAAGCCATTCAGCGCCGCTTCGATGATATCGATTACGTATACGACCTCGGCGAGATTGAACTCAATATATCTGGATGTATGAATGCGTGTGGCCACCATCATATTGGAAATATTGGAATATTGGGCGTAGACAAGAAAGGCCAAGAGTTTTATCAGGTGTCCCTTGGCGGTAGCCAAGGTTTAAATGCATCTATCGGTTCAATTCTCGGCCCATCCTTTGCGCAAGATCAAGTGCCGGATGTTATTGAAAAAGTATTGGAAACATATGTAAATCTACGCCAGCCAGAAGAACGCTTTTTAGATACATTCCGTCGCGTTGGCATTGACCCCTTCAAGGAGCGCGCCTATGCCTAAGATTATTAAAGACCAACAAATCTGTGACGATAGTTGGCAAGTATGGCGCGACACTGAGACCCTTCCAGAAACCGCTGGGTATATTGTCCCGTTGAGCTTATGGCTGAGCAACAAGGAAGCCCTCAAGTCTATGGGTGATGTTGCCGTCTTTCTTGCCAGCGATGAATCACCAAAAGCGCTTGGCAATGATATAAACGAGCTAGGCCTTATCGCAGTGGATTTTCCGAAATTTGCTGACGGCCGTGGCTTTTCCTATGGCCGCGAATTGCGCGAGCAATTAGGTTTTACGGGCGAATTGCGGGCAATAGGCGACTTCATTCGCGATCAACTGTATTTCCTTAATCGCTGTGGCTTTAATAGCTTTGCGTTGGAGACCGCTGACCTTGAAGAGTCGCTGGCAAGCTTCCAGGATTTTTCTGAGTCATACCAAGTGGGCATCGATCAAAAGCTGCCACTGTTTCGCCGTCGCTAAATACCCATACTGTAAGTGAAGCCAAAATGCCGTCTAAATGACGGCATTTTTTGTTTCCAGTGTTGTTTCGTAACGCAAGCCTGTGTGATGATGTTTTTCCCGCCACACTTTGAGGGTATCACGCGTGGACGCCAGCCTGACCTCATCTTTTTTTATGATATTTAGCGGTGCGGCGGTACTTGCGTCAATCGCCCTTTACACAAGACAACCGCTATTAATCGCCTACATTGTCTTGGGTGCCATCATCGGTCCCTACGGAACTGGCTGGGTCACTGATTTAAAGCTACTAGCCGAAATTGCTGAATTTGGCATTATTTTTCTGCTGTTTCTGCTCGGCTTGGATATGCAACCCAAAGCCTTGCTGAGCACCCTGAAAAAAGCGACGGTGGTCGCGCTTGTAAGCTCCCTAGCATTTGCCGCCATTGGCTTTGTACTCGCCTACAATTTTGGCTTTAGCACGACTGAAAGCCTTATTGTCGGCGCAGCGATGATGTTTTCTAGCACCATCATCGGTATAAAACTTCTACCAACCACGGCGCTTCATCATCGTCACACGGGCGAACTGATGGTGGGCTTACTACTATTACAAGATATAATCGCGATTTTTGTGTTACTTGTTTTATTCAGTATGAGTCAGGGTGAATTTTCATTCACAAATTTGCTGATCACGCTTGCCGCCCTTCCCGCAATGATTTTATTTGCCTTCGGTTCAGTTCGCTATGTGTTGTTACCAATGCTTATGCGCTTTGACCGGTTCCACGAGTATATATTTCTACTGGCAATTGGCTGGTGCTTGGGTATGAGCGAGGCCGCACATGCGCTGGGACTATCTGCAGAAATTGGCGCTTTTTTGGCTGGTATCAGTTTGGCAACAAGTCCAATTTCACAATACATCGCAATCAGCCTAAAACCATTGAGGGACTTTTTCTTAATATTATTTTTCTTTTCACTTGGTGCACGCTTTGACTTAAGTCTACTTTCCGAAATCCTTTTACCTGCGGTGATACTTGCCGGTCTCGTCCTCACCTTAAAACCGATCATTTTCCGCTACCTCATTCACGGCATGAGTGAGACTAAAAAACTAGCGTGGGATCTGGGGTTTCGCATGGGGCAGATTAGTGAGTTCTCATTGTTAATTGCCTATGTGGCAGCGGAAATGGTGTTGATTGGGCAGGAGGCATCACACTTAATTCAGGCCACCGCGATTATTAGCTTTGTCGTTTCCTCGTATATTGTGGTGTTTAACTACCCTACGCCCATCGGGATATCAGATAAATTGCGGCGAGACTAATCTCTCGCCGCGTATTTTTTACTGAAATACCACCGAGAAAGTCACGGGCACAACCAAATCAATATTTTGCAACCCAGCCAAACTGCGAAGCTTACCGATACCGGGCGCTAGCTCGAAGCTATTGGCACTAATAAACGCCGGCGAGCTTGTTGCCGCATGGAAGCTTTCATCGCTACGCTTGGTGACAATCACCTTGAAAACGACAGGCGCCGTATTACCATGAAGCTTAAGCTCACCCCGTAATTCAATATTTTTTTGCTCCCCGACAGCCATGGCATTTAAGTTCGCCATTTCGACCGTTGCGCTATATGTCGCGCTTGGAAATTTATCAATCTGAAACAAGTGCTCGCGCATGCGATCGTTTCGAATATCGATACCAGTCTCTACGCTAGACAAATCAACAATTAACTCTGCTTTACCGGTGGCGTCATCAATACTGCCGGTCAGTGATGAGAAACTCATCAACTCTGCTACCGCGTCGTTTTTGACCGTTACAAAATTTAAAACCGACTCCTCTTTGACTAGTTCAAGTGCATTCAGCCCGCCCATCGGAAGTAATAAGGCTAAGGCACATACTAGTTTTTTCATGACTAACTCCTTTTGCTTTTGCAGTGTTTAAATAACTTATAACAAATACTAAGCTCAAAACGGATAAATACAGGAATTTATTTTATAAGAACAGTTGTGACCTTTGAGATCGAAAACTATTCCATAAAACAGCTTTAAACAGGCAAAAAAAAAGCCCGGCTTTTATACCGGGCTTATTTCACTGCTTGTTTGCAATTGTTTACAGGCTTGAATCAAGCTCTGGAACAGCGTCAAACAAATCTGCAACTAGACCGTAATCTGCAACCTGGAAGATCGGCGCATCTTCGTCTTTGTTAATAGCAACAATGACCTTCGAGTCTTTCATACCCGCCAAATGCTGTATCGCGCCAGAAATACCAACGGCAATATACAAGCCGGGAGCAACGATTTTACCAGTCTGACCGACCTGCATATCGTTTGGTACAAAGCCTGCATCAACAGCTGCGCGTGAAGCACCCACTGCTGCACCAAGCTTGTCAGCCAAAGAATACAACATAGCGAAGTTGTCGCCATTTTGCATGCCGCGACCACCAGATACTACAATGCCGGCTGCAGTCAGTTCTGGGCGATCGCTCTTAGCAACTTCTTCACGAACGTAGCTCGACTTCCCAGCATCATGCGCGCTCGCAACTGTTTCTACCGATGCACTACCACCCTCTGCAGCAACTGCGTCGAATGCAGTGGTACGAACAGTAATGACCTTAATCGCATCAGAAGACTGAACGGTTGCAATTACGTTACCTGCGTAGATTGGACGCTTGAACGTATCTGCGCTTTCAACCGAGATAATTTCAGAAATTTGCGCAACATCTAGCAGTGCAGCAGCACGCGGTAAGGTGTTTTTACCGTTAGTCGTTGCTGGCGCTAAAATGTAGCCATAGTCTTTGCCAAGCTCAGCTACCAAAAGGCTCACATTTTCTGCGAGTTGGTGACCGTAGGCAGCGTTGTCAGCAACTAGCACTTTGCTAACGCCGTCAATCTTAGCCGCTGCTTCCGCAGCAGCGCCACAGGCCTCACCAGCAACAAGAACAGTAATGTCACCACCAATTGCTTTTGCAGCAGCAACTGTATTTAACGTAGCGCCTTTAATAGAGGCGTTATCGTGTTCTGCAAGAATTAAAATACTCATCAGATTACTTTCGCCTCGTTTTTCAGCTTATCAACAAGTTCAGCAACGTCTGCGACTTTAATACCCGCTTGACGTTCTGCAGGCGGCTCAACCTTCAAGGTGGTCACTCGAGGAGCCACTTCAACACCTAGCTCTTCTGGTGTCATAGTGTCTAAAGGCTTTTTCTTTGCCTTCATAATATTTGGCAGCGATGCGTAACGTGGCTCATTCAAGCGCAGGTCAGTTGTTACAACCGCAGGCAATGCCAACTTAACAACCTGTGAGCCGCTATCGACTTCACGGGTAACAGTCACGCTATCGCCTTCAACAACGACCTCTGACGCAAATGTACCCTGCGACATGCCAGTTAATGCAGCCAGCATTTGTCCAGTTTGATTGTTATCGCCATCGATAGCCTGTTTGCCAAGAATAACCATTTTTGGCTCTTCTTTGTCGACAACGGCTTTCAGCAATTTAGCGATCGCTAAAGGCTGAACTTCAACGTCTGTCTCTACCAAAATACCGCGATCAGCGCCCAAGGCCAACGCAGTACGAATCTGCTCTTGGCATACTTTAGCACCAATTGAGACAGCAACTATTTCAGTTACCACGCCTTTTTCTTTCAGACGTACGGCCTCTTCAATGGCAATTTCGCAAAATGGATTAATAGCCATTTTTACATTATTCAGATCAACGCCAGTACCGTCCGATTTCGGACGTACTTTTACGTTGTAGTCAACTACTCGTTTGACAGCAACCAGAACCTTCATGGATTCCCCAGTACACGCGTAAATTAATAGGAATGGCTTTATATCCCTACGCTGTGGAACGGTTAAACAGTCCCATCCGGATAAAGCCCCTTTTCAAAGCGCCGTTATATTGACGCTTATAAGACCTAAGGTCAATAAAAGCAGCATATTCACGACACGAATAACAACTATCCGAAAGCGAATCATATTTTGGTGCAAGCTTAATAAGGTTTTGTTTAAAAAAGGTTTTTTTTACTGTATCTACGTAAACAATAAGAAATAAGTAAGGAATTAAAGCAGTGCTAAAGTAGCGTTTTAAGGGCTCAAGTTTTATAATTCGCGCTTTCCATCAGTGATTAATGCCCCAAAATAAGGGCAATGCTGGTAATGCATACAGAGGAGAGAGTCTGTGGAACGCGAATCAATGGAGTTTGACGTCCTAATCGTTGGGGCTGGTCCCGCCGGTTTAGCTGCGGCGTGTAAAATTCGTCAGTTAAGCGAAAGTACCGGAAAGGACATCAGCGTTTGCGTTGTAGAAAAAGGCTCAGAAGTCGGCGCCCATATCTTGTCAGGTGCGGTTTTTGAACCCACTGCTCTGAATGAGCTCTTCCCAGACTGGAAAGAAAAAGGCGCCCCGCTCAATACGCCGGTCACCGGTGACGACATTTACTATATGACCAGTGCGGAGAAAGCGATCAAAGTTCCTGGTTTTGCCGTCCCTAAAACCATGCACAATGAAGGCAACTACATTATTAGCCTTGGTAATTTGTGCCGCTGGATGGCAGAGCAAGCCGAGGGGATGGGTGCGGAAATATACCCTGGATTCGCAGCTGCAGATGTACTATTCCATGAAGACGGCAGTGTAAAGGGTGTTGTTACTGGCGATATGGGTATTGCTGAAGATGGCAGCCATAAAGACAGCTATATGCCAGGGATGGAACTTCACGCCAAATACACACTATTCGCAGAAGGTTGCCGCGGCCACCTTGGCAAGCGCCTGATGGAAAAATTCGATCTTAATGCCGGCAAAGACCCCCAGCATTACGGTATTGGTATTAAAGAACTTTGGAAAATCGATCCAGCCAAGCACGAAGAAGGCAAGGTAATGCATGCCGCAGGCTGGCCTCTTGCTGAAAATGGCGCAGCTGGCGGTAGCTTCCTTTACCATATTGAAGACAATCAAGTGTCGATTGGTTTGATTACTGATCTTTGCTACGACAATCCATACTTATCGCCCTTCGAAGAATTTCAACGCTTTAAAAAGCACCCGAAGGTCATGCAATACTTAGAAGGTGGTGAACGTATTTCTTATGGCGCCCGCGCTATCGCCAAAGGTGGTTTGCAGTCACTACCCAAAATGACCTTCCCCGGCGGCTTACTGATTGGCTGTGATGCCGGCACGCTGAACTTTGCCAAAATTAAAGGCAGCCATACGGCGATGAAATCAGGCATGATTGCCGCGGAAGTTGTTCACAAGGCAATCACCGAGAACGAAGCCACCGGCGCAGAATTAAGCGAATATACCACGGCCTTCGAAGCTTCATCAGTATACAAAGAGCTCTACGAGCAACGTAACTTTGGTCCAGCACAGCACAAGTTGGGCAACTTTTTTGGCTCGGCTTACGCCTTCCTTGATCTTAATATCTTTGGTGGTAAGTTGCCGTGGACATTAAGTGACACCCACCCTGACCATGCAGAAATGAAGCCTGCGGCGGAATCGAAGAAGATTACTTATCCCAAGCCGGATAATAAAATCACCTTTGACCGTTTAACCTCTGTATTCTTGTCAAACACGAATCACGAAGAAGATCAGCCCTGCCATCTGACCCTGAAAGATCCAGCGCTACCTATTCGTGACAATCTACCGAAATATGCCGAGCCCGCCCAACGCTACTGTCCGGCGGGCGTTTATGAAGTGATTGAAGATGAAAATGGACCGCGCTTTCAGATCAACGGTCAAAACTGTGTCCACTGCAAAACCTGTGATATTAAAGACCCCGCTCAGAATATTGTGTGGGTCACACCGGAAGGTTTGGGTGGTCCCAACTATCCCAATATGTAATAAAAAAAGGGCAGCTTAAGCTGCCCTTTTATTATTTTAAACCGTTCAAATATTGAGCTAAACCAGTTTTATACGCGACCAAGCTCAAACTCAGCCCCACCTGCCTCCAACACTAAATACTCATTTTTACACTCAGCTATTTCTACTAATTTATAAAAACTGGCTCTATTAATTCTAGCTTGTAGGCCGTGGGACAAATGCACAGAGGGTTTAGGCTCCTGTGTAACAGGATCAATATCCACCACTAAAGGATGCTCCGCACCAAGCTCGAACCAAGTATCCACATTAGTTTTCAGCACAATACGCTGGCCGGAGCTTAAATCACTACACTCAAAATCGATGATTAACAGGGGAAGGTCTTCAACCGTCACTCGCCATTTTTCAACAGGCGTTACTAAATAATATTCGCCATCATTTTCGCGGCGCAATATTGAGGAAAAAAGTTTGACTAGTTTATGGCGCTTTATCTCACCACCCTCATGAATCCAGCGACCATCCGCTTTTATCACGATATCAATATCACCACTCAACTCCGGATGCCATTTATCAATAGGGGGCGCGCCGCGTTGACCACGCAATAAGGTTTCTATACTCGATAATGTCGCCATCAATCCCCCTCCCTACTTCTATAAGTAGTAATTAATAAATTACCCTCACATTAATCACACCTTCCAGAGCAGCGAGTTCGCCTACGAGTTCCGAACCAACATCGCCGCCCAGATCAATAAGGTTATAGGCAATTTCGTCGCGACTCTTATTTAGCATATCCACAATATTGATATTAGCATCGGCCAATATACCTAAAATACTACCTAGAATTTTAGGGACGTTGTGGTTGGCGATCGCCAATCGGCAATGGCCGCTGCGCTCTAACTGAAGATTAGGAAAATTAACAGAGTTCTTTATGTTGCCATTCTGAAGAAAATCAGCAATTTGCTCTGCAGCCATCACCGCGCAATTATCTTCTGCCTCGTCGGTGCTCGCGCCAATATGCGGCATCAATATGACGTCTTCGCGGCCAATTAAAGATGGAACGGGGAAATCAGTAATAAACTGACGGAGCAGACCTTTATCAAGCGCGGCGATCACAGCATCGACGCTGACAATCTCCTCACGCGCAAAATTCAGAAGACAAGCTCCTGGCTTACACGCAGCTAACAATTCAGCGTTCACCATGCCGCGTGTGGAATCCAGCACCGGTAGGTGAAGCGTAATGTAGTCCGCTTTAGCGAACAAACTAGTGATATTCTCCATCTTCTTTACGGAGCTCGGTAAGCGCCACGCTGCGTCTACAGAAAGCGCAGGGTCATAGCCGACAACGTCCATATCCAAGCTCAGTGCAGCGTTAGCAATCATTGAACCTATCGCGCCAAGGCCGACAACACCAAGTGTGCGCCCTGCAAGTTCATTCCCTTTGAAGCGCTTCTTTTCTTTTTCGAGCAACTTGGCCATTTCGCTGGCATCAGTCATATGTCCAAGTGAATTGACATAAGATACCCCCTGCATGATACCGCGCGAGCCCAACGCTAAACCTGCAATGACTAATTCTTTAACTGCATTCGCATTGGCACCCGGGCTATTGAATACAGGAATACCACGTTCCGTGCAGGCACCAACCGGGATATTATTTGTTCCCGCTCCCGCCCGACCAATTGCCTTAACAGTCGTAGCAATATCGTCCGCTTGTAATTTATGGCTGCGAAGAAGAATTGCGTCTGGCGTAGTGAATTCACTGGCAATCTCATAGCGTTCGCGAGGTAAGCGCTCTAAGCCTTTTGTTGAAATTTGATTAAGCGTTAAAACTTTATACACAAACTAATCCTCGATTTTTCACCCAATCATACGATTGCGTTGACCGCTATCGCTAACTGGAAAATTGTTAAACGCTTCCTCAGCACTTAGCTCCAATTGCTTTACCAATGGAATGCTATGGAAATACGTAATACTGTTTATTTTTCGGCCCAAAGCGATGGCCGCTGTGTAGTTCAAATTCTTACAGACAAGACTAAAATCCCATCGATCAGCCTCTGGGCCGACAAATTCGCTAAAGGCACCCTGTTCATCTAATAAGATTGAGAAATCGTGTAGCGGGATCGATAAACCCTCTCCGCGCGCTTTGATATACGCTTCTTTCAAAGTCCAATAGCGATAGAAATAATCAAGCTGTTGATCATCTGCACGACTGTTCAATGACTGTAATTCAGATGCTGAGAAATAATCATCGGCCATATTGAGAATGCCGCGGTTTTCCGCAGGGCTCTCAACGTCGACCCCGATATCAGTTTCTCTCGTAACCACACATACAGTTAGACCACTAGTGTGAGCGGTATTAAATTGAATTAATCCCAGCTCCTCACTATTGCTTAACTCCGGCTTCCCGTAAGCATTAACACAGAAGCTAATATCTTCAGGAGCCAGATTGCAGTATTCCGACAACACAGTACGCAATAGCGCACGACTAACGAGATAATCTCTGTCATTGCTGCCATGCATCAACAATTGATACTGTTGCTGCTCCGCAGGGGACAGCATAGCTTCATACCGAGCTAATTTACTATTGAGGCGCGCGTCATCTGTAAAGCAATACCAAACATCAACGTGCCCCGATAAGGACGATCTTTTTTCTACAGCGGAATTCATTATTTTTATATATCCAGTTGCTTGCCACGCTCCATTTCCAAAGGTGGCAAGCACATTACATCAATTAATTTTAATCTCGGCGCTCTCCCACAGACTATTAAAGTAAGCGGAAAATTCCTGAGATGATTTGTTACGATATGCGTTCTTTTTAGCTTCTAGAGCGACACTTTCATTTAATGCAGAAAGGTCTCCGTAGCGAACGTCCAGCAGTTGCAAAACAACACGGTCGCCGTTATTTTTTCGCAGAGTGCTAACGCTAGCATTCGAATCTGGACGGGGCATTGCAAACGCCTGATTGCGGATTCCGGAATCGATATTTATATCGCTGCGCTTTCCATCCAATACCGCGTTCCAACTTAAGCCCTGCTCCTTAGCAACGGTCTCAGCACGGCCACCTGCAATTAATGCAGCTTGTAGCTCACGTGCCTTAATTTCAGCGGCAGCATCAGCCTTATTCTCAGACAATACGCTTTTAATTTCATTCCGCACTGATTCAAGCGCTTTTGGCTCAGGTGCTTTGTATTCTTCTATATGAATAACTACGTAACGTTCGGGCGACAGCTCGATCACATCGCTATTTAACCCCTGGCTACGAAGTTCAGGATTAAACGCTGCTTGTTTTACACTGGGGAAGCTGAATAGCCCGTCGTCAGAGTTTTTGCTGAGCCACTCACCTTGCTCGACGCTTAAGCCCATTTCCTTGGCTGGCATCGCAAGGCTTTCTGCATTGAATACCAAATCTTTTAAGGTATCTACAGCGCCGACTAATCGAGGCTGAGCCTTTTGCGCGCGAAGTTGCTCGGTTATATTTAAACGCGCTTCCTCGATACTTTGCACCTCTGGTTTACGGATACTGACGAGCTTAATTAGATGAAGTCCTGCCTCTGTCTCCACTACGGAGGACACCTCCCCTACTGCTAAGTTAGCTAATGCCTCCTCAAACTCAGCGGGGAAACTTTCACCACTAGTGAATCCCAATAAGCCTTCACTGCCTGCAGAACCAGCGTCTACTGAGAACTTTTTGGCCTCGTCGCCAAAATCAGCGCCAGCGACAATATCGGCACGTATTTTTTGCAACGTCGCTAACGCATCTTCGCGACTGCGGTCATCGTTTATATCCAGCAATATATGCGCTGCTTCACGCTCTACTTGAGCATTACTAATATCGACCATACGCTGATATTCTGCTTGAACTTGGTCTTCCGACACGGGTTCATAAAACTGTTGTTCAGTGAGCTCTATATAAGAAAAACGCACCTGCTCTTCGCTTAAAAAGGACTCTGAGTTATCGGCATAGTAGCTAGCAACCTCTGCGTCACTAACACTGATATCCTTGCTGTAATTCGCTAACGGAACATTTATATAGTGAAAATCACGTGATTCATAAAGTAATCCAACCGACCTAGATAACTCTGCATCACTAATAAAAGCTGAGCCGGCAACCGCCGTTGATAATTGTTGAATTGTTAAATCAGATTTCAAAAGCTGCTTAAAGAAACTGCTGTTATAGCCTTGCATACGCAACACTTGCTCGTAGCGCTCTTGAGAGAAACGGCCATCCTCCTCAAATTGCGGCATAGCTGCAATGGTGGCGTTGAGCTGAGCATTTGAAATTTCAATGTCTTCTGCTTGTGCAGCCTGCAGAAGTAATTGCTGCTTTATTAGTGTATTTAAGGCAGGTTTACGAAGTATTGAATCGTCGAGCATAGCGGGATCAATTTGATCACCCATCATACTTAATAGACGGCGCTTTTGCAGCGTTATGGCTTGCTGTAGCTCCGCCTCTGAAATCTCTTCACCATTGACGACCGCAGCCGAAGAAGGTGCTGAACTACTGAATAAGCTGTCAATCCCGAAAAGTGCAAAAGGCACTATGATTATCGCGATGATGACTTTGGCCGCTGTACCCTGGATATTATTGCGAATATTTTGCAGCATCTATGCTAAACCTGACTCTGAATCAAAAAAAAAGCGCACCTCTCGATGCGCCTTCTGTAAGAGGTTGTACCTCTACGGCCCCCGGAATTAACCGGAATGGCAATCTATACCCTAGTTGCAGGCATCTTTCAGCGCTTTACCCGCTTTGAAGCTTGGGATTTTTGCTGCTGAAATTTCAATTGGTGCGCCAGTTTGTGGATTGCGACCAGTACGTGCTGCGCGGTCTTTAACACTAAACGTGCCGAAACCTACCAAAGAAACTGAATCATCTGATTTCAGTGCATTAGTAATAGCTTCCACGGCTGCATCCAATGCGCGGCCTGCTGCTGCTTTAGACAAATCTGCAGATTCTGCGATAGCGTCGATTAGCTCAGATTTATTCACTTATTCTTCCCCTTCAAATTGTTATAAAAAATATTTTTACATTAACTGACTGGTGACCGTCACAAACATACACATCGGCCGAAAAGGCCAGATGCGTAAAGAGTGGGATTTATACCAACTGCGCCGTATATGGTCAAGATATCTCTGCGCCTAGTGTGCGTTTGCACGCGACTCGCCAAGAATATCGCCGTTCCCATCTACGTTTTTATGACTTTCGTCAACACCTGCAAGGTACGCTTCTTCAGAAATTTCCTCTGGAAGACTTTCCAGCGCGATATCTAGAACCTCATCAATCCATTTTACTGGTCGAATTTCTAAATCGGCCTTTATATTTTCCGGAATTTCTTTCAGATCCCGCTCGTTTTCCAGCGGTATTATAACGGTTTTTATGCCGCCACGGTGAGCCGCAAGTAGCTTTTCTTTTAAACCACCGATCGCTAAAACTTGACCGCGAAGGGTAATTTCACCCGTCATTGCCACATCCGAGCGCACTGGAATGCCGGTAATCACCGAAACCAGCGCCGTGCACATACCAATACCCGCTGAAGGACCGTCTTTAGGCGTAGCTCCCTCAGGCATATGGATATGTATGTCATGTCGGTCGTGATAACGAGCGGGGATACCTAGGCGCTTAGAACGGCTTCTAACAACCGTCGTTGCCGCCTGGATAGACTCCTGCATGACATCACCGAGCGAACCCGTTTTAATGTGCCGCCCCTTACCAACCACCGAAACCGCTTCAATAGTTAGGAGTTCACCGCCAACTTGAGTCCAAGCCAAACCGGTAACCTGCCCTACTTTGTTTTCTTCCTCAGCCTTGCCGAAGGTGTATCGACGCACACCGAGATAATCTTCTAGATTAGCGCTAGTGACAGAAATAATGCCGCTATCGCCGTTTAAGGCCACACTTTTAACGACTTTGCGGCAAACTTTGGCGACCTGACGCTCTAAGCCGCGGACACCCGCTTCACGGGTATAATAGCGCACGATATCTTGCAGTGCTTCGTCGTCTATTTCAGCTTCGCTTACTTTTAATCCGTTGTTTTTCAATTGCTTGGGAATGAGATAACGCCTAGCAATATTAATCTTTTCATCTTCCGTATAACCGGGAATCCGGATTACTTCCATACGGTCCATTAGCGCCGGTGGAATATTCAAGGAGTTTGACGTACAGATAAACATTATATCTGACAAGTCGTAGTCCACCTCGAGATAGTGGTCGTTGAAAGCGTGATTCTGCTCTGGATCTAACACTTCCAGCAAGGCCGACGCTGGATCGCCTCGATGATCCATACCCATTTTGTCTATTTCATCTAACAAAAACAGTGGATTACGCACTGCTGTTTTTGACATTTTTTGGATGACTTTGCCAGGCATTGAGCCAATATACGTTCTGCGATGACCGCGAATCTCCGCTTCATCGCGAACGCCCCCCAAGGCCATACGTACAAATTTACGATTAGTTGCACGGGCAATCGACTCCCCGAGGGACGTCTTACCAACCCCCGGCGGTCCAACTAAACACAGTACCGGCCCCTTTACCTTTTTCACCCGCTTTTGTACCGCGAGATATTCAAGAATACGGTCTTTAACCTCTTCGAGTCCGTAGTGATCTTCATCTAATATTTCTTGAGCGCGCTTAAGATCGTGCTTAACCCGTGAGCGCTTCTGCCAAGGAATATTAACTAACCAATCTATATAACCACGCACCACTGAAGCTTCTGCCGACATCGGCGACATCATCTTAAGCTTCGCTAATTCAGCTTTCGCCTTTTCAAGCGCCTCTTTGCTCATCCCCGCCTTTTGAACGCGGTTCTCGAGCTCTTCAAGCTCGTTAACACCTTCTTCAGACTCTCCGAGCTCTCGCTGAATCGCCTTCATTTGTTCATTCAAGTAGTATTCGCGCTGACTTTTTTCCATCTGCTTTTTAACGCGACCGCGAATACGTTTTTCTACCTGAAACAGATCGATTTCGGCTTCCATTAAGCCCATTAAATGCTCGAGGCGCTCGCGCTCATTGGCCATTTCAAGCACAGCCTGCTTTTGCTCTAACTCCATGGTCATGTGGGCGGCAATCGTATCGCCCAGCCGGCCAGGTTCATCTATACCTGATAGTGATGTTAAAACTTCAGCGGGAATTTTTTTACTAAGATTAATGTATTTCTCAAACTGAGAAATCGCAGAACGAAGCATTACCTCGGACTCTTCTGCGGCAATTTGCTCACCAACTATCTCGGTGATTTCTGCACTAAAATAGTCTTCTTCAGCCGTCACTGCATTCAATTGCGCGCGATAGCTACCCTCGACCAAGACCTTAACAGTGCCGTCCGGGAGCTTTAACAACTGGAGAATGTTCGCAACAGTACCAATATCGTACAAATCATCGGTACCGGGCTCATCTAAGTCTGGGTTGCGTTGTGCCGCAAGTACAATCTCCTTGTTGCTGGCCATAGCCAGCTCTAAGGCCCGAATCGATTTGTCACGACCGACAAAAAGCGGGATTACCATGTGGGGATAGACCACCACGTCGCGCAAAGGAAGCAGTGGCAATTCCAATGTGTCGTGTTTGTCAGCCATTACATTTCCTCTTAGTTGATCAGATGTGCAATCCACATATTGTGGATATATGCCCACTATAAAGTCAGCTTAGTTCTAAGATGGGGATTTGGCGTGTTAAAAACAAGACTTGACTGTAAAGAAACGGAAAAAAAAGAAAACGCCGCGAAAATTGACATTTCGCGGCGTTAGATAGCGCGGGGATTACTCTTTAGGAGCCGCTTTGCGCTGCTCAGTATTGTGATACACCAATATCGGCGCAGAATCACCCCTAATCACCGAGTCATCGATAACGACTTTGCTGACGTTATCCATAGACGGTAAATCATACATAGTATCCAGCAATACCGACTCTAAAATGGAACGCAGGCCGCGGGCGCCGGTTTTGCGAGTCATGGCCTTCTCTGCCACCGAGCGCAAACCATCTTCTCGGAAGTCTACTTCAACGCCCTCCATGTCAAACAGCTTCGCGTATTGCTTGGTTAAGGCATTTTTAGGTTCGGTTAAAATACTAACCAAAGCATCAACATCCAGCTCTTCCAGAGTCGCAATCACCGGTAAGCGGCCGACAAACTCAGGAATTAAGCCGTAGCGCACCAGATCATCAGGTTCGACATCAGCGAGGATTTCGCCAACATTACGCGCCTCATTCTTACTTTTAACCTCAGCACTAAAACCGATACCGCCCTTCTCCGACCGGTCGCGAATAACGCGATCCAAGCCCGCAAAGGCACCTCCGCAGATAAAGAGGATGTTCGAGGTGTCAACCTGCAAAAATTCCTGCTGAGGGTGCTTGCGCCCACCCTGTGGCGGAACCGAAGCAACCGTGCCTTCAATTAATTTAAGCAGTGCCTGCTGTACACCTTCACCTGATACGTCGCGTGTAATCGACGGATTATCCGATTTACGAGAAATTTTATCGATTTCATCGATATAGACAATACCCATTTGGGCTTTCTCTACATCGTAATCACATTTTTGCAGCAACTTCTGAATAATATTCTCAACATCCTCACCGACGTAACCCGCTTCGGTCAATGTTGTTGCATCGGCAATAGTGAACGGAACATCGAGTAGGCGTGCCAGCGTTTCCGCAAGCAATGTCTTACCGCTACCCGTTGGCCCTACCAGCAAAATATTACTTTTGCCTAGTTCGACTTCATCTTTGTGCTTGTCACCGTAACGCAGCCGCTTGTAATGGTTATAAACCGCGACCGCCAACACTTTTTTGGCGCGCGACTGGCCAATAACATATTGATCCAGCGTGCCATTAATTTCCTGTGGCGTTGGCAGCTTGTCACGCCCTGCCTCGCTTGCCGCTTCCTGAACTTCCTCTCGAATGATGTCATTGCAAAGATCGACACACTCATCACAGATGAAGACAGACGGCCCTGCAATTAGCTTGCGGACTTCGTGCTGGCTTTTACCACAGAAGGAACAGTACAGCAGCTTGCCGTTATCATCTGTGCCGTCTTTACTACTCATTCATACCTACCTTGTTCGAATTTTGCGGGATGATCGAATCACCTTGAAGTAAAGATGACGCCTTTTACCCACTTTTGCAAGTTTGCACTATTCCGATATCGATTCGAATATCGCCCTAAAAGCTATTACGCGCGGGTAGATAGCACTTCATCGACCAAACCATAATCACAAGACTGCTGCGCATTCATAAAGTTATCGCGCTCGGTATCGCGTGCGATAGTTTCGTATGTCTGGCCAGTGTGCTCAGCCATTAAATGGTTAAGCTTCTCACGAATGATCAAGATTTCTCGCGCTTGAATATCGATATCCGTAGCCTGCCCCTGAGCACCACCGCTGGGCTGGTGAATCATAGTGCGGGCATTTGGCACAATAAAGCGCTTACCTTTAGCGCCGCCACTCAGCAAAAACGCGCCCATACTCGCAGCTTGACCAATACACATGGTACTCACATCAGGCTTAATGAATTTCATGGTGTCATAAATTGACAAGCCCGCCGTCACCGAACCCCCTGGCGAATTGATATAGAGGTGAATGTCTTTATCGGGGTTTTCTGATTCAAGGAAAAGTAGCTGGGCCACAATGAGATTGGCCATATGGTCTTCAACTTGACCAACGCAAAAAATTACGCGCTCTTTCAGCAAACGGGAGTAAATATCGTAGGAACGCTCACCACGGGCCGTTTGCTCTACAACCATAGGCACTAAACCTAAATTGGTTACAGTATTATTATTAAAACCATCAATCGAATTGCGCGACATATTGAATACTCTTCCGTACGTAATAAATGTTTTAAATTTACGGCCAGCAGAAAAAAATCAAGCGACGGAACTTTCGTTCAGTCGCTTGAGCGGAAAAAGCCAGAGTATCCTTATTCAAATTAGGATTCTTCTGCCTCTTGCGCTGGTGGCGACATAATTTCTTCGTAGCTTAAAGTTTCTTCGCTAACCTTCGATTTTTCAAGCAATTTTTCAACCACTTCTTCTTCAATAACCATACCTTCGATTTGTTGAAGCTGCTGCGGGTTACTCATATACCAATTAATAATTTCGTCTTTATCTTCAAAGCTTGCGGCCATTTCTTCAAGCGCAGCGCGTACTTTGCCTTCTTCTGCCTTAATACCTTCTATGCTGATCAGCTCGTTCAACACCAAGCCCAGCTTAACGCGACGCTCCGCATTCTCACGAAAAAGTTCATCTGGCAGGATATCAGCCGCATTCAATTTCTCTGCCATGGCACCGAATTGCTGCATCTGCTGGTTGCGAAGCGCTTCGATTTCTTGAGAAACCAATGCTTTCGGCACTTGGAGATCAGCATGGATGGAAAGTACACCTTCCATCACTTGATTCTTAATGCGGGACTTTGTAGCGTTTTTCAACTCACGCGCCATATTTTTTTCTACTTCTGCGCGAAAAGCCTCTTCACCACCCTCTTTTACACCAAAGGCTTCAAATAATTCAGCATCAAGCTCTGGCAGCTGCTTCTCGCTAACGCTATTTAGAGTGATTTTGAACTCAACCGCAGCGCCTTTAAGCTCTTCACTGTGGTAATCATCCGGGAAAGACAGAGCAACTACTTTTTCTTCGCCGGCAGACATACCGATTACGCCAGTTTCGAAGCCAGGAATCATTCGACCAGAACCCAGCTCTAAATCACTACCTTCAGCCTTGCCGCCATCAAAAGGAACACCGTCTTTGGTGCCAAGGTAATCAATATTTGCTTTATCGCCTTCAGCCGCAGCGCGCTCAACGGGTTGCCATTCGGCGCGTTGCTGACGGAGATTTTCAATCATTTTGTCGATGTCAGCGGCAGTAATTTCGGTTACTGGCTTCTTAACCTCAATTGCGCTGTAATCTTTTGCTTCAACTTCTGGAAAAACCTCGAAAGTCGCAACAAACTCAACATCTTTGCCAGCTTCTAGGCTTTTCGGCTCAATGCTTGGACGACCTGCGGGTTTTAAGCCCTGCTGTTGAATCGCTTCGTAAAAACTTTCATTCATCACTTCGCCAAGTACTTCCATGCGGACCGATTCGCCAAAACGCTGACGCACCACACGCATAGGGACTTTACCAGGACGGAAGCCGTCTAATTTTACAGTGCGCGCAGCATTTTGCAGGCGAGAATCAACTGCACTATCAATACGCGCAGCAGGAACGCCTACTATCAGGCGACGCTCTAGGCCAGAAGTCGTTTCAACTGAGACTTGCATGGGGGGTCCTCAAAACAGGGCTGTTAAACATAAATGGCCACTATATCGTTAAAGCGGCCATTTAAAAGAATTCTATGAAATGGTGCGGATGGAGAGACTCGAACTCTCACGCCTTGCGGCACCAGAACCTAAATCTGGCGTGTATACCAATTTCACCACATCCGCATACTTGTAAAACCGTCTTAAGGTATTGAATTATCACGGTTTACAAATGATATCGCAGAACCATGGCTCCGCGAGGAACGAGATTGTGCCACAGCACATGGGCGCGATCAAGCAGACCAGCAAACAATTATTGTTAAAGGCCGCTATTGTATAAATCTCGAGCAATAGCAGCCCTTAACAGGGTATTACACCCGCTCAATAATTGTACTAATGCCCTGCCCCATGCCAATGCACATTGTCGCAAGACCAACCGAGGTGTCGCGTTGCTCCATCACATTGATCAAAGTCGTAACAATACGCGTACCGGAGCAACCAAATGGATGACCAAGTGCTATAGCGCCACCATTGAGGTTTACCTTGTCTTCCATCTTATCTAAAAGCTTAAGGTCTTTGAGTACAGGCAGTGCCTGTGCTGCGAAAGCTTCATTTAACTCGACTGTTTCGATATCGTCCATGCTCATACCGAGACGTTTGAGCGCTTTTTGGGTAGATGGCACTGGTCCATAGCCCATAATCGACGGATCGACACCAGCGACGGCCATGCCGGTGACTTTTGCGCGAGGAGTCAAGCCTAAGTCCATCGCACGCTGGCCCGACATCATGATCATTGCGGAGGCGCCATCTGCAATTTGTGAACTCGTGCCCGCAGTAACGGTACCGTTGCGCGGATCAAACGCTGGACGCAGCTGGGCAAGACTTTCGAGTGTGGTTTCTGGACGAATAGTGGTGTCATTCTTAACCAGAATCTTACGGCCATCATCACCGTGCCCTTCGATGGCAATAATTTCTCGCTCGAAGCGGCCATTAGCCCTCGCGTCAGCAGCTAACATATGCGAGCGCAAACCGAACTCATCTTGCTGCTCACGGCCAATTCCGTGCATCATCGCCAATGCCTCGGCGGTCATTCCCATCATACCGGCGGCGCGGGCAACATATTTGCTGGCCTGTGGATTGGGGTCGACACCATGATTCATCGCCAAATGGCCCATGTGTTCAACACCACCCACCATAAACGTGTCGCCGTAGCCGCTCATGATGGCCTGTGCTGCAGTGTGCAATGCCGACATAGAGGAGCCACACAAACGGCTTACCGTTTGCCCAGCTACTTCATGCGGAAGTTTGGTCATCACAGAAATCATGCGCGCAATGTTCCAACCCTGCTCATTGGTCTGGTTAACACAGCCCCAAATCACATCTTCGAATAAAGCGGGATCAATGCCGGGATTACGCGCTAGAAGACTATCGATTAAAGATGCAGACATATTTTCTGCCCGCACATTTCTATACACACCGTTTTTTGAACGCCCCATTGGAGTACGGGCGCAATCGACGATTACTACATCATTTGCTTTAAAAGTCATGGTTATATCTCCGCCCGATTATTTGAAAAACGTAGTGCCATTGTTCGCCATTTGGCGAAGGCTTTCAGTTGGTTGGTATAGCGGCCCAAGATCCGCGTAGCGATCTGCCATTTCACAGAAGGCTTTAGCACCCATCTGATCGATGAAACGCAGTGCGCCGCCACGGAATACGGGGAAACCAATACCCATCACCAAGCCCATATCAGCATCAGCGGGATCACGTAAGATACCTTCATCTATACAGCGTACTGTTTCAATGCACATCGGGATCATCATGCGTGCAATGATATCGTCGTCAGACAATGTCACGGCAGCTTGCTTAGCAGACTCTGCCATAGAGAGCGCAGTGTCATCTTCGCATTTTTTAGGCTTGCCTTTGGCATCCTCTTCGTAGCGGTAGAAACCGATGCCGTTTTTCTGACCGTAGCGCTTGGCCTCAAACATCATTTGCGAAATGCCGGTAAAATCGTGACGCATACGATCAGGGAAACCTTCGGCCATAACTTCTGCGGCGTGGTAACCCGTGTCGATACCGACTACATCCATCAAATAAGCAGGCCCCATCGGCATGCCGAAACCTTCCATGACCTTATCGACTTTACGGAAATCCGCACCGTCGCGGACTAACATGTCAAAACCGGCAAAATACGGGAATAAAACGCGGTTCACATAGAAGCCAGGGCAGTCGTTTACTACGATGGGAGTCTTGCCCATTTGCAGCGCGTATTTTACAACCTTTGCTACCGTACTATCGCTGGTCTTCTCACCGCGAATAACCTCGACCAAGGGCATAGCGTGCACTGGGTTGAAGAAGTGCATTCCACAGAAATTCTCCGGCCTTTCAAGTGCTTCCGCAAGATAAGTAATGGAAATTGTGGAAGTGTTTGACGCCAAGACCGCATCGTTGCGAATGTGCTTTTCAGTTTCCGCCAGCACTGCCCGCTTCACTTTGGGGTTCTCGACTACGGCTTCGACAATAACGTCTGCTTTATCAAAGCCATCGTAATTCAAGGAGGGGCGAATACTGTTTAATACCGCGGACATTTTATCCGCCGTCATACGACCGCGCGACACACGTTTAGCAAGCAGCTTGCCAGCTTCCTTCATACCGAGCTCTAGACCAGCGTCAGCAATATCCTTCATCAATATAGGCGTGCCCTTGTACGCCGATTGATAGGCGATACCACCGCCCATGATGCCCGCACCCAAAACCGCGGCCTGCTTAATATCGCCGCCAGTTTTTGCAAAACCGCGAGCCGCCTTGCTAACAGCCTGCTCACTTAAAAACAAACCGACTAATGCTGCGGACTGCGGCGTGCGAACGAGCTTGATAAAATGATCAATCTCAACCTCAATTGCCTCCGCACGCCCTAGACCCGCATTGCGCTCCATAGACTTTGCAGCGGTCAATGGTGCCGGCATATTTCGTCCAGCTTGCTGTGCAACCATTGCCTTACCGGTGGTGAAAGACATCATGCGTTCGATATCATTTAGCTTTACTGGCGACGTTTTCTCGGTCCGACGCGCTTGGTAGTCAAACTCGCCGGCGATTGCATTTTTAAGCAAGTCTAGCGACGCTTCATGCAGTACGTCCGGCGCAACAACCGCATCTACACCGCCATCTTTAAGAGCTGCATCTGGTTTTTGCTGATTACCCGTTGCAACCCAAAGCATTGCATTGTCGCAACCAATCACTCGCGGCAACCTTACCGTGCCACCGAAACCAGGGTTTATTCCCAACTTCACCTCGGGCAAACCCACAATCGCGGCAGATGACATGACTCGAAAATCACAGGCTAAACACATTTCAAATCCGCCGCCCAGTGCCACACCATTAATAGCGGCAACGGTAGGGACCGGCAGATCCTCAAAAGCATTAAATATATCGTTGGCCTTGCTCGCCCACTCACGCAAATCAGCATCTGGTAGTTTAAACAGCTCGGTAAACTCAGTAATGTCAGCGCCTACGATAAACACCGATTTACCGCTGGTCACTAGTACACCTTTCAAACTCGCCTCAGCAGCTAGAGCTGTAGTGGCTTCACCTAACTCCTCTAGAGTCAGCCGATTAAATTTATTTACTGAGTCGCCTTCCAGGTCGAAACACAGTTCCGCAATACCATCATCCAGGTACTTTGCAGTTAACGCCTTGCCTTGATAAATCATTTTTGTTCCTCAAAGTGAGTGGTGGCGGCGGCATTTGCCATACTTTCATGTTTACCATGTAAACATTGGGTGCTAAAACTACCGTATTACTAAAATCTTGGCAAGCGCCGCAATCAATTAATCAGTTAAACACGCAGGGTCAAATTGATAACCCTCAGTTAGCCAATCGCAAACCTCTATCGCTACTGGATGCGTTATATTGCGATACTCATCCACTAGGCTAATTTTCTCCGCAGGCCCTATACCATCTAAGCCTTGCTGCTGGAAAAGTCTAGCATCTCGGGCAATTAACCTTGCCAATTCGTCCGGCAAAACAGCAATTGCTCGCTCGAAAGCAAGCGCAGGGTCGTAGTTGGATTTTGAAGTATAGACGTCTGCCAGCGTTGGCAAGACCAACGTGGACAAATGAAATTGATTCATTGGGTTTATCGCATGGCCGCGGCACCAGTCAACCATGTCCGGTGATCGCCCACTAAAGGGGGCCAGATGCAAAAACCGACTAGTTTTACGGCCATCATTAACGGGATAGTTATCCCAAATGAGTGGTTTTCTACCCAGCAGTATTGCAGCCCGCTGACAATCGTCGCCGGAATAGGTGTCGCTAATGACGCGATTCCCCGTCCACAATATATCAATATCTAGCCCGAGACCGGCATTTAAATCTTGAAAGTAATTTGCTGGACATGCCCCAAACAGCTCTTCGAGTATGGGATCAAAACTGTAATAGCTCGGGCACATGGCAAGTTGAGCATCGGGTAGCTGCTGCTGTATATCGCTGACTACCGCAACCTGATTCTCTGCCAGCCGTTTATTTCCAGCAGGCAAATCATCGAATAAAACCCATAAGATATCAGGCTTAACCATTTGTATTTCATTAATTTTATTTTTTAATTTCTTCCTTTCACTAACACCGTATTTCGCCTGCAAGCCGACCGGCGACAAGCCTAAGCCCCACGCGATATCCGCGGCATGACATGCCCTACACAGCTTTTCAAAATTGGCGAACTGCTCACTAGAAAAGGCATGCGACCATTTATGCCGTAAACTAGTATCGCCTTTCGGCGCATAGATATAGCTGCTGTATTGCCACTTTGCGAGCAGCTCTGGCAATGCGTAGCGCTGCTCCCAGCTCCACTGACGGCCGTAAAAACCTTCGATGATCGACGTCGTAAACGATTTGCGCACGTGACCTCTTTCGATTTTGCCCAGTAAATTATCCGCGATGATAGCGCTGCTCAACAAACGATGACTGCCGAACAATAACAGGCAACTGTTTGCCTCTGACACTGGCAAATAATTCCTGCCCTGAATCTAAGGCTGCCGTTGCCACATAAGCCATCACCACGGGCCGTCCAATACTTGGTCCAAAACCACCGCTGCTCACCCGGCCCAACACCTGGCCGTCACCATTAACGATTTCCGCCCCTTCACGAACCGGTGCCCTGCCCTCAACATCAAGTAGCACCCGTTTTTCAGATACGCCATTGGCGAGCTGATCGGCAATCACTTCCGCCCCAGGATATCCGCCGCTGCGCTCGCCATTGGGCCGCCTAATCTTAGAAATAGACCACAGCAAATTAGCGGTAATGGGGGTGATGGTGTCATCCATATCGTGGCCATATAAACATAGGCCCGCCTCAAGACGCAGCGAGTCGCGAGCGCCGAGGCCAATAAACTCAACCTCAGGCTGCGCCAATAAAATGCGCGCTAGTGAATCTGCATGTTCAGGCGCAACGGAAATCTCGAAGCCGTCTTCGCCGGTATAGCCCGAGCAACTAAGCCAACAGGGTATGCCTTCGATTGTGCAATCAGCGGTATCCATAAAAATCATATTTGCAGTAGCTGGCGCCAAACGCGAAAGGACGTCGCGTGCGCTCGGCCCCTGCAAGGCTAATAATCCATAATCTGCGAGCATATCCATTTCAATACTTGCGGGCAGATGTTCTCTCAACCACGCAAAATCTTGGTTTTTACAGGCCGCGTTTACAATGAGTAGAACGTAGTCACCACAATTTGCGAACATTAAATCGTCGAGAATACCGCCGCTGTCATTTGTGAGAAGACCATAGCGCTGTCGATTTAAAGGAAGCCCAAGTACATCCTGCGGCATCAATTTCTCTAGTTCGAGCGCCAAATTGGGCCCGCGCACACGAATTTGACCCATATGGGAGACATCGAATAAACCCGCGGCGCTCCGCACATGTAAGTGTTCTTTAAGTACGCCCATTGGATACTGTACCGGCATATCATAACCAGCAAAGGGCACCATTTTTGCCGAGAGCTCTCGGTGCAAACTATTCAAGGGGGTAGTCAATAAATTTTCTGTGCTCAATGCACTTCTCCTCGGCGGAATAAGCCTGCCGCAATTTCGTTAATTTACTTTGCTAAAGGGAAAAGCCGCTCAAAATTTTGAGTGGTGTACTGCAATACGTCCTGATAAGAAAGACCCTTGAGATCCGCCACACACTCGGCAACCTCTACCACGTACTTGGGTTCATTTTTCTTACCCCGATACGGCACCGGCGCCAAATATGGGGAATCAGTTTCCACCAGCAGCCGCTCTATGGGAACACGTCGCACTACCTCGCGGAGTTCCTCGGCATTCTTAAAGGTGATGATGCCCGAGAAGGAAATGTAGTAACCCATTTTTATCGCGGCTTCTGCCATCTCCCAAGATTCAGTAAAACAGTGCAGAACCCCTCCAACGTCAGGAGAACCATGTTCAGCAATTATCGCCAAAGTATCTTCGCGAGCATCGCGGGTATGAACGATGGTGGGCTTACCGCAGGAAGCAGATACTTGAAGATGTTGGGCAAAACTCCGCTGCTGATCGACTTTTCGCTCGCTACTGTAGTAATAATCTAACCCTGTTTCGCCAATAGCGACGACCTTCGGGTGATTCGCCAATTCCGCAAGGGTTTGTATTGAACAAATTTCGTCGCTGATATCGAGCGGATGCACGCCGACCGAGGCATAGATCTGCGGAAATCGCTCCGCAATCGCCACAACTGTTGGCGCATTGCCTAAATCAATTCCTATACACAACATCTTTGAAACGCCGCGCTCTGTTGCGGCTTGCACCGCTAAATCTAAGTCGCCGCCATAGGGTTTTAAGTCTATGCGGTCGAGATGACAATGGCTGTCTACGAGCATGGGATTTCCGTTTACAGTTTTTGTTTAACGACAGGCCGATGCCGGCCAGTTTTGCACTTACATGGTATGGGTGGGTTTATCCGACTCCATAATACCCGCTAGGTAGGACTCTATTTTTTTATTGGCGACGCCGTCACCGCCAATAAACTGTACGCCAATTCCAGCCGCACGATTACTTTGGGCACCACGCGGGGTGATCCAGACTACTTTTCCGGCAATGGGAAGTTTCTCGGGCTCATCCATCAGGGTCAAAAGCATAAATACCTCGTCCCCAACCTTATAAGGTTTAGTGGTTGGCACGAATAAGCCGCCATCGCGAATAAATGGCATATAGGCCGCGTATAACACCGCCTTGTCTCTGATGGTAAGGGACAAAATACCGTTACGTGCACCCTGCGCACCACTCATACACTCAACCCCAATAACCTAGACACTATGTCAAAAACACAAACTACTATAGCAATACAGCTATGATGCCGCACTACGCTTGCACAATGCCACCCATTCAAGAAACAGAGTTTCTAGAACAAGCTGCTTATTCAGCGCTACACCGCGGCTAAAACCTGAACGCAACTCCAAGCCCCGCTGCAAAGTCTGCATTACGAGATTTGCGGGCAAGTTTTTATAATTAGCCCAGCTTTTAGCAAGCAATGGCACTCCCGCAAGTTGGTGACGCGACAACTCCATCAATCGCGAGCACCACCAATCGAGAACCTGCAATATATCCTTATCCTTTAACTCTAGCGCAACTTGCAAGGCCGTTTTTCCGCCATCCAGCAGTGCCGACATCGCCGCATCAAAACTTTCACGCACCGCCAAACCATCTTCATCAAATGTTTGCCTCGCCGCCAAGGGACGCCCCCCCGCCTCTAGAAGCAATTTTTTACTCAGCTCAGCATCGCCAACATAGTCACGTAACCAGGACTCCGCGAGTGAAGAATCTGGAATACCAAACCGTAATTGCACGCAGCGCGATCTTATCGTTGGCAAGAGTTGACTGCTAGTGTGACTAATCAAAATCAAAATTGTACCTGAATTAGGCTCTTCCAAGGTTTTTAGCAGGGCATTTGCCGTATACACATTCATCGCTTCCGCAGGATGAATAACCACGATTTTTCTGCCTTTATCACGATGAGCGTGTTGCGCAGAAAAACTCTGCAAGTCCCGAACCTGATCGATACCAATTTGGCGTTTGCCCTCGTCTGGACAAATTTCACGATAGTCAGGGTTGCTAGCGTCAATTTGAAAATGGCAGCTACGGCATTGGCCGCAAGCGCCTACTTGACTAGGCGATTCACACAATAGAAACCCGGCAAGGGCTTTAGCAAAACGAAGCTTGCCTATCGAATCCGGCCCCGCCAAAAGGAGCGCATGAGGCAGGCGGCCAGACTCAATCAAGCGCTGCAAGTCATGCCATTGATTCATTTGCCAAGAATAGGCAAGCAGTGGTTCAGCCATGTCGGCCGTCCAGATTTACCTTGTCAGAGGCAGCTTTGTGACTATCAATTTGCAAGCTCAACGCCTTGGCGATACTGTCCTGAACAACTTGCAAATCAGTGCTGGCGTCCACTACTACAAACCGATCCGGCTCCTGCGCAACACGCTCCAAGTATGCCCCGCGTACCTTTTCAAAGAAGACCTGTTTCTCCTGCTCAAAACGGTCAAGTGCGCCGCGAGCGCCCGCTCTGGCCATACCCACATCGACAGGGGCATCGAGCAACAGCGTACAATCTGGTCTTAAGCCGCCCTGCACCAAGTCCTGTAACTGGCCGATAACCGCGGTCGACAATCCACGACCACCGCCCTGATAAGCGAATGTCGCATCAGTAAAGCGATCACAAAGCACCCAGATGCCCTTGGCCAAATTCGGCTCAATAAGTGACTGTAGATGCTGAGCACGAGCGGCAAAAACCAATAACAACTCGGTAAGTTCGCACATTGGCTCCTCTCTGGGCACAACCAACACATTGCGAATTTCTTCTGCCAAGGCAGTGCCGCCGGGCTCTCTTGTTACAATGTGCTCAATGCCAGCTGAACTAAGTAACCCTTGAATAAACGCGATATTCGTTGATTTACCTACCCCCTCAGTGCCCTCAACAGTAATAAAACGGCCTCTCACTTGCTCAGTCATTTATTTCTCCGAGATCGGTGGCGCAGAACGGTAGTTGGTTTTGCGTTGACTCAGTTGATAACGCTTAACGGCCGCTTCATGCTCTTGGAGTGTGGCTGAAAAAGCGTGCGTACCATCACCTTTGGCAACGAAGAAGATGGCATCGCCATCGGCGGGATGTAACGCAGCATGAATTGCCTCCCTGCCGGCTAAGGCTATCGGAGTTGGCGGCAAACCTTGCTGCTTGTAGGTGTTGTAAATATTATTTTCGTCACGTAAATGCGAGCCGCGCAGATTCCCTTTATAGACATCACCCAAGCCGTAAATTACGGTCGGATCCGTTTGCAAGCGCATCCCCATGCGCAATCTGCGTACAAATACACCAGCTATTTGCCCCCGCTCCTCAGGTACACCGGTTTCTTTTTCAATAATGGACGCCATGACCAAGGCTTCATAAGCATTTTCATAGGGTAGTCCAGCCTCGCGCGCCTCCCACTCTTCATTCAGTACAAACTGGAGGCGCTTATATGCACGTAGCAGTATATTGCTTGGCTGATCATTGAGGTGATAATCGTAGGTATCCGGAAAAAACAGGCCTTCCGGCAGTGTTGCAAGTGGCTCATCTACACCAAGCGTCTTCCATAAACTTGAATCATTTGTTAGTACTTGTTTCACCAGTAACTCTTGGCTCTCTAAATACAAGAGTACCTGCGCCACCGTCCATCCCTCGAGAAGCGTTAATTGATGCCGAACAACATCTCCAGCGCGCATCATCGCCAAAGTTTCTGCTAACGTCACTCCCTTCTCAAAGCGATATTCGCCCGCTTTTATTTCCGCTGCGGCAGGGTTGAGTCGGCCGTATAGCTTTAATACCCGCGGCTGCTTAAGCCAGCCCAATCCTTGAAGCTGATTTACCATCGCTGAAAAGCCGGTGCCCGGCGCCAGAACAAACACCGCGGTTGGCTCTGTGAGGCGTAGCTCACGATTTAAATAGGTATTGAGATACCAGGTTGCCGCTAACACCGTCAGTATAAGTGGAAATAGAACCGCCAGTGCGGCCTTAAAAAGTTTATAGATAGAAATAGGTATCAAACTCCCGCTGTAGTAGGCGGCTTATTGGGCCAATTTGCATATGCGCGCATTCAACTTTGCTAATTGGCCATATTCCGAAAAGGCTATTGCAAACAAAGGCTTCCTCTGCACCGCACAAAACTGAAACACCTAACTCTTTTATGCGGGTCTCAAGCCCCAAGGCATTGGCATGCTTTAAAACACGCTGACGCATAATGCCGTCTACGCCACAACGACTCAAGGACGGTGTAAGCAAAATACCGTCAACAACCACAAATAAGTTGCTGCGGCTGCCCTCTACAACCAAGCCCCTCTCTGTCATCAACCCTTCATGGAAACCGCGGCGATGTATCTCTTCAGCCGCCAAGACTTGTTCCAAGCGATTTAAGTGCTTGATACCGGCCAGCTTGGGCTGGGATGAGAGCTGGGTTTGGCAAACTGCCACGGCAATTCCGTCATCCCAAAACAGTCGATTTTGGGTATAAGCAGCAATGCTAACGATGCGCTCTGAACGTGCCGCGTGAGGAGTGTAACCCCGCATACTCGCGCCGCGAGTAATTACGATTTTAAGCGCCGCCACCGGCTTGGAAAAATCGGCCAATAAGCGAGCGCAATCTCGCTTTAATTCCGCGATATCACAGGGGATATTTAGTTGTTTTGCCCCACTGACTAGTCGCGCAAGATGGTCGTCCAGCCAAAGCGGACGAAAATCGCGCACAAGAATGGTCTCAAAAAGGCCATCCCCATAGGCTAAGCCTCGATTACTGACGGAGACATCTTCGCAAAACTGGCCATTTATCAGCGTTAAATCTGCGCCCTTCGTCATCAATTTTGCAATTGACCAAATAGCAGGCTGCCATTGGTGCCGCCGAAACCAAAGGAATTTGACAATACGTAGGCAAGATTGCGCTGTTGCGCAGTATTGGGAACGTAATTTAGCGTACACGCGTCGTCGGGTTCGTCTAAATTTATCGTCGGCGGCGCCACTTGGTCGCGAAGCGCCAATATCGAAAATATCGCTTCTACCGCACCCGCCGCACCTAACAAATGACCAACCATAGACTTAGTAGAGCTCACAGCCACTTTAGCGGCTGCCGCCCCAAGTAATTGCTCAATCGCCTTACTTTCGGCAACATCACCAGCGACCGTTGACGTACCGTGGGCATTAATATAATCAATTTTTTCGGCATTTAGACCGGCATCATTGAGTGCATTTTGCATAGCAGCTTGAGCACCACGCCCATCTTCTGGTGGTGATGTCATATGAAACGCATCGCAACTCATACCAAATCCTAGCAACTCTGCGTGAATCTCGGCACCGCGACGTTTTGCAAACTCATACTCTTCCAAAACCAGCATGCCGGCACCATCACCCAAGACAAAGCCGTCTCGCTGCTTATCCCAAGGCCGGCTGGCAGCTTGCGGATCATCGTTGCGGGTCGACATCGCACGCGCCGCTGCAAAACCGCCAAGGCCAACGGGCGTAGTCGCCATTTCTGCACCACCAACCAACATGGCGTCAGCATCTCCATAAGCGATCATTCTGGCCGCCATGCCGATATTGTGCGTACCCGTTGTGCAGGCGGTAGCTATGGCAATACTGGGGCCCTGTAAATTGTGTTTAATCGCTAATACCCCAGCTACCATATTAATAATGGCACCCGGTACGGTGAAGGGGGATAATTTTCGCGGACCGCTTTTATCTATAATTGTTCGGCTACTTTCTATTAAGCCTATCCCACCAATACCCGAACCGATAGCAGTGCCAATACGCTGAGCATTGGATTCGGTTACTTCAAGACCAGAATCAGACAGCGCCTGCTCTGCAGCGGCAACGCCGTAGTGAATAAATGGGTCAAAGCGCTTCGCTTCTTTCGCGGCCATATAGTCGGCAACATCGAAATTTTTAATAGCACCACCAATACGGGTGGTAAATTCAGACACGTCAAAGCGATCGATCAATGCGATACCGCTTTTCCCCGCCAATACATTTTGCCAGGTCTCTGCCACCGAGTTTCCGAGCGGGCTAATCATACCCATACCGGTGACGACTACTCTTCTTTTAGTCATGAACCACTCCCGAGCTTATTTTTACGCGCATTATACGTAATTTTTACTCTACAGATGTGTACGTACAGGCATAAAAAAAGCCGCCCTACATTACATAGAAACGGCTTTTTAAACGGCTAGGCCGCTACATACTGCTTACTGAAGGTTTTCTTTGATGTAATCAATAGCTAAACGAACAGTTGTGATTTTCTCAGCTTCTTCATCAGGAATCTCTGTTTCGAATTCCTCTTCCAGAGCCATTACCAGCTCAACCGTATCCAGAGAATCTGCGCCCAGGTCTTCTACGAATGATGCAGACTCTGACACATCTTCTTCCTTAACACCTAGTTGCTCTGCAACAATCTTTTTGACGCGCTCTTCAATGCTACTCATGGTCGTTGGTGACTCCTAATTAAAATTAAAATTTTGGGCCTGCTCTTTACTTTGCCAAGGTACAAAACCTTAAGTAAAAGCGCAGCCGCCGAAATCGTGTTTCATACTGCCTGCACTTGGGCGCTCATTCTACCGCGACTAACGTCGCTTGTGCATAGCAAAATATGAAAAATTCACATTCAGATAGGAAAAATCCTTCCTGAACATATGTTTACGCCATATACATGCCGCCATTCACATGTATAGTTTCGCCCGTTACGTACGCTGCGGCATCGCTAACCAAAAACGCAACAACACCTGCGATTTCTTCTGGGCTACCAAGACGCTGCAGCGGAATCTGATTTTTTAGCGCGTCACGCTGATCATCGCCCAATTTTTTAGTCATATCGGTATCGATAAAACCAGGCGCCACGCCATTTACAGTAATACCGCGCGAGCCAATTTCACGCGCCAAGGCACGGGTAAACCCGTCCATACCCGCCTTTGCAGCGGCATAGTTAGCCTGCCCCGCATTACCCATGGCACCGACTACTGAGCTTATATTTACAATACGGCCCCAGCGCGCTTTGGTCATACCGCGCAAGCAGGCCTTGCTTAAGCGATACAGAGAATTCAAATTGGTGTCGATAACGTCATACCATTCGTCATCTTTCATGCGCAGCATGATGTTGTCTTTGGTTATACCGGCATTATTAATCAATACCGATGGTGCACCGTACTGTTCGCCAATAGCCTTAACCACGGTGTCCACTGACTCAGAGTCGGCAACATTCAACATCATACCCACGCCTTCAACGCCAGACGCTTTAAAATGCGCGCTAATAGCGTCGGCGCCATTTTGCGAGGTGGCAGTACCAACCACCGTATACCCCAATTTTCCGACGGCAATCGCAATGGCCTGCCCTATTCCACGGCTAGCGCCGGTTACTAATGCAATTTTTGCAGTCATGCCAAACTCCTTAACAATTTTATTTTCCCAAACAACAAATTAGGCGATAGATTCCAATGCGACGCTCAGGCTTTCCGGAGAATCAATATTGCTGCAATTCAGCGTTTTGTTAATGCGCTTATTCAAGCCACTAAGCACTTTGCCTGGCCCGCACTCGATTGTGTGGGTAATTCCCGCAGCAAGCATGGTCTCCACACAATCAACCCATTTAACTGCACTGTAAATTTGCTCCACTAGCAGAGCCTTAATCACCGCTGGATCAGATTCGGTTTTGCCATGCACATTGTGCACAACAGGAATGTTAGGTTGTTGCACGGTTATATCGGCCAGTGCCAAGGCCAATTTATCGCCCGCAGGACGCATCAAAGACGTATGGAACGGTGCGCTTACAGGTAGCGGCATGGCACGTTTGGCGCCTGCAGCCTTCAGTAGTTCTATCGCCTGATCAACGGCGGCTACCTGCCCAGCAATGACCACCTGCCCTGGCGAGTTAAAATTCACCGCCTCAACCACCCCAGTGCTAGACGCCTGAGCGCAAATCTCGACAATCTGCGCATCTTCCAAGCCCAATACCGCAGCCATCGCACCCTCACCTACCGGTACCGCCGTTTGCATATATTGACCACGCGCGCGCACCAAGCGAACCGCATCAGCAAAATTTAAGGCACCGGCACACACCAGCGCCGAAAACTCACCTAAGCTGTGCCCCGCCAATAACGAAGGCCGCAATCCACCCTGCTCGCACCACAAGCGCCACACCGCAACACTCGCGGTTAACAAAACTGGCTGGGTGGTTTCGGTAAGATTAAGCTGGCCTTGCTCACCGTTCTGAATCAAGTCCCACATATCGTAAGCAAGCGCTTCCGACGCCTCGGCAAACGTGTCTTTAATTACACTAAATGACTCACCTAGTTCGGCCAGCATACCGACTTTCTGAGAACCCTGACCTGGAAAAACCAGTGCAAGCTGCTGAGTATCCATTATGTCTTCCTTTTTAACGTCGAGTTATTAAGATTCAGTTGCGTGTAATTGGCTAGCAATAGCCTGCGTCAAATCACCGCGAACCGCACGCGCAGCTTGGTGAATTGCTGCCTCAAAGCTTTTCACACTAGAGCCGCCATGACTTTTTATGACCACGCCATTTAAGCCTAATAAAGCAGCACCATTGTAACGCTCAGGATTAATGTCTTTTTGAAAGGTATTTAATACCGGCTTAACCACCAGCGCCGCCAGTCTGCCATACAGGCTTTTCATAAATGTTTCTTTTAATTGACCGCGTATAAAATTAGCCGTGCCCTCACAAACTTTAAGAGCAACATTACCGGTGAATCCATCGCACACCATAACGTCGATATCTTCAGAAAAAATATCGTTCCCTTCGGCAAAGCCAATGTAATTGAGGCGGGAATCGGCAGATATCAGCTCGGCCGCTTCTTTTACAACAGACGTGCCTTTGATTAACTCCGCACCGACATTTAATAAAGCCAAGCGCGGCGCATCGCGCCCATCTAATGCATTCGATAGCGCCGCTCCCATCACCGCAAACTGGTATAAATGTTCGGCATCACACTCAATATTCGCGCCCAAATCGAGCATGAGGGTATAACCATTTTTAGCGGGAACCGGCGCACAAATAGCCGGGCGACGAACACCCGGCAAACGATCCAAAATAATACACCCCATCGCCACTAACGCACCGGTATTACCTGCGCTGACAACACCTGCAACATTGCCGTCGCGAAGGAGTTCAAGGGCGCGGTACATAGAGGATTGTTTTTTGTATCTAAGGGCTTTAGAGGGCAGATCGTCCATGGCCACAACATCGGGGCTATGGCAAATTGACAGTCTCGCGCTGTCGTAATTGCTAGCAAGGAGAGCTGATCGAATGGCGGCTTCATCACCGACCAAACAAATATGAAGGGCTGAATTTTGATTCAGCGCATTGAGCGAGGCAGAAATAGATGAGCGAAGACCGTGGTCTCCGCTCATTGCATCAACGGCTAATCGCAGCTGCGATGCCACGCAAATATTTAGTCGTCTTTACCAGCAACAACTTTGCGGCCGCGGAAAAATCCGTCCGCAGTCACATTGTGACGAAGATGCTTTTCGCCGCTAGTCTGATCAACAGACAGAGTTGCACCAGTCAGTGCATCATGTGAACGACGCTGACCGCGACGTGAACGGGTCACTTTACTTTTTTGAACAGCCATGGCCTAAAAATTCCTCGTACTAAAGATTAATCGCGGGGCTTTAATTGCCCCAATATAGCAAACGGCTTATCACCTTCCTCTACGTCTTGAACAACCTCAACCGGTTCGGGCTCAGGTATAAATTCGCGACACTCTTCATCATGAAAACTGACAAAGGGAGTATTTATGATTAACTCTTCTTGCAACAAATCAGCGAGCACTAGACTTTCCTCTTCCAAAATCAAAGGATCCAATGATTTTGGCAGCGCCTTGGCCTGCTCATCCGTCCACACGATAGCTAAATTAAATTCAGCTTCAATGCATATAGGCATCGGGTTTAAACAGCGCTGACAAATAACTTCAACCTGCGCAACCGCGTTACCTTGTATGCACTTAAACCCCTGCTCGTCTCGAAAAAAACGCAAATCAACGTCTACCGAGCCGCTGTTATTGGCGAGACCGGCAACGAAAAGATCGAGGCCATCAACTTGTCGATAAGCATGAATCTCCATGCCAGACGCAACAAATTTACGAGCATCAACAAACTTGGGCAGGGGCTGTCTTTGCATAGGCGCGCAATCATAGGGACTTCGCAGTCTATTGTCAAAGCAAAAACACCCGTATTATTGGGGGCTTAGGGCTAAAAAGCACTACACCTTGTGTTCACGACTAAAATTCGGCCCACGCCCAACAAACAGGACACCGCCTCCAATGCAAACCGGCACCCAAGCTCAACCATCATTAATTTTAGCGTCAGGCTCCCAATATCGGCAAAAACTACTACAGCAAATCGGTTTAGACCCACTTTGTATCTCCCCCGATATAGACGAGACGCCTCACCCAGGTGAAAGCGCTGGAGAGCTAGCAAGCCGATTAAGCATAGAAAAAGCGCACAAAATCGCAGAAAACCACGGCAATGCTATTATTATCGCCGGCGACCAAGTATGTGATGCCGGCGGCGTCATGTTAGGCAAGCCCGGGGATGCCAATACCGCAAAGCAGCAACTGGCTTATTGCTCGGGCCGCGAAATTATCTTTCACACCGGAGTCTGCGTATTAAACTCCGCCACCAAGCACCTACAACACCGCACTGCAGAGGTATTTGTTCACTTCCGAAATCTGAGCAGCGAAGAAATTGACAGGTATATAAAGAAGGAGCCAGCCTTGGATTGCGCAGGCAGCTTTAAAATGGAGGGGCTGGGGATCAGCCTCTTTAAACACATTCGCAGCGACGACCCCAACGCCTTAATCGGCCTCCCCCTTATTACAGTCTGCGAATTTCTTAGAAACGAAGGGCTCTCTATTATTTAAAGGATCGCCTATGTCGTTCAATTTCTGGCAATAACTCGGAGAACTCATCAAGCACCGACAGCGGATCCCAACGCAATAACCGCTCTACGCTATGGGCACCATAAGAAACACCAATACGCGGCATGGCAATACGGCTTGCCATCTCCAGATCATATTCAGTATCACCAACCATTACCGCATCAGCGGGGTTCACTGAACGCTCAGCGCATAACTCGCGAAGCATTAAGGGATCTGGCTTAGACGCAGTTTCATCGGCACAGCGGCTAGCACTGAATAGCGCACAGATATCTAAATTAGCAAATACTCGATCCAAGCCTCGGCGACTTTTCCCTGTCGCCACACACAAATCGTGTCCAGCATCTTTTAGGGCATGTAGCGTTTCGGTCACACCGGGGAATAGCTGGCACGGTCTACGATCAGCCTCGATACAGCAACGCACATAATGCCCGCGCATCTCCTCCACCCCCTGCGTATCTAGCTCAGGATAAAGATAGGCAATGGCCAAGCTTAGCTCCAAACCAATTATATTTCGTATCTCGTCAGCACTACGCTCCGAAACTCCGAAATCCCTCGCCCCTTGCTGCATGCAAAATACGATCTTATTACTAGAATCTAAAATCGTACCATCCCAATCAAAAATTATATGCATTACAGCTCACTACCACCTATTTCTAATATTTTTTCTAGGTCGGACGGCAAAGGTGCCTGGACGTTAATTCGCCGCCCATCTAAAGTAAAAGCCAAAGAGTGCGCATGAAGAAATAAGCGCTTCAAGCCCAATTGCTTAAAATTCGCGTTTGCCCCGTCGTCGCCGTATTTCTCATCACCAAGGATTGGATAACCGGCGTACTGACAGTGAACTCTAATCTGGTGCGTCCTACCCGAGACAGGACGCGCCTCAACCAAGGTTGCACCAGATATACGACTTATTACGGTGTATTCGGTCAGCGACTTTTTACCTTCCAACTCAACCCGCACCATCCGTTCACCGGAGTTCAGCACATTCTTTTGAAGTGGCGCATTCACCTGCTGCTTTCTCATCGGCCATTTACCCGCGACCAAAGCCAAATAGCGCTTATCAACCCCCTTGCGGGCTTTTAGCAATTCATGGAGCTGCTTTAAAACGCTGCGCTTTTTTGCCACCATCACGCAACCGGAGGTATCGCGATCTAGACGATGAACCAATTCCAAGCTGCGCTGCTCAGGATACATTTGCCGCAGCGCTTCTATTAAACCCAGCGAAATACCGCTGCCACCATGAACCGCAAGCCCCGACGGCTTATTAATAACGATTAAGCCCTCATCTTCGTACAAAATAGCGGATCGCAGATTTGAATCTAAGCCTCCCGGCACCACAACCCCTTCGCGAACAGCTACCCTTACCGGCGGAACCCGCACCACATCGCCGAAAGCCAATTTTTGATCAGGCTTTACTCTAGCCTTATTTAACCTGACCTCCCCGCGCCTTAAAAGGTTATAAATCCGTGACTTAGGGACGCCTTTTAATTCTCGCATTAAGAAGTTATCGATACGCTGACCCGCATAATCAGCCTCGACAGTCACCAAGCGCACAGTCGGATTGATGACAGTTTCTGGACTCACTTACACTCCCGTAACTCATTGAGTTAGTTATTGAATACTGATATAGTCGCCCGGTAGCTACCGGGTCCGGTTCCCGCCACAGCATGGCTGTGACGTGAGGGAAGACCGCCGGCCATCTACTAAGGCAAAGACCGCGATTAAAACGCATAGCCTTATTTCCATCAGTGAATAGCAGTGTACCGGCGGCATTCTAACGCAGTGTCGGTACATTAATTAATAGTACTGCCGATATTTGTTTACACCACGGCTGTGAAAGAACTCTGAGAAAGCGACGTAAAGAACGTTACCAATACTGGCGTAGCAGATAAGCGCCCAACAGTAATAGATGAAAGACGCCCAGCGCGGGGTCATAAAGATATAGACCCTAGCGAACTGGAATATAAAGGCCAGGTTACAGGCCAAAACTGATGTACCCGTGCAAAGCAGCATAAACTACTGCCGCACCCACAAGGTAATGCAGCGCACATCAGAACGCTTAAAGATGCTCGATCGCACGAGTGGCGCGACAAATCCCGGCTTTTGGGATTTTTAGCTCATGAAAAGAATGCTTATAAACGCAACTCAGCCAGAAGAGTTGCGCGTTGCCCTCGTAGACGGCCAACGCTTATTTGATCTGGATATAGAAAACCGTACTCGCGTACAGAAAAAAGCCAATGTCTACAAAGGCACCATCACCCGCGTAGAACCCAGCCTAGAAGCGGCTTTTGTCGATTTTGGCGCCGAGCGCCACGGCTTCCTTCCCCTTAAAGAAATCTCTAAAGAATACTTCTACCGCAATCCTTCCGATGTCAGCGGCCGCGCCAAGATCAAAGATTTGGTCAAGGAAGGCACCCAAGTCATCGTCCAGGTTGAAAAAGAAGAACGCGGCAATAAAGGCGCGGCCTTAACAACATTTATCAGCCTCGCCGGCCGCTATATGGTGCTAATGCCAAACAACCCGCGCGCTGGAGGCATTTCTCGTCGAATTGAAGGCGACGAGCGCAGTGAACTGCGCGACGCACTCAGCTCAATCAACATCCCAGACTCCATGGGCGTTATCGTCCGCACAGCCGGTGTAGGCCGCAGTTCAGAAGAACTACAGTGGGATTTAGACTACCTCCTCCACCTTTGGTCTGCCATTAAACAGGCCTCAGAAGAGCGCAAAGCACCTATTCTGATCCTACAAGAAAGCAATGTTATTATTCGCGCCATTCGCGACTATTTACGCGACGATATAGACCAAGTTTTGATAGATGCGGAAGAATCTTTTAACGAGGCCATGCATTTTGTCGAACAAGTCATGCCGCACTTTAAAAACAAGATTCGCCTGTATAAAGATCAAGTCCCCCTATTCAATCGCTACCAAATTGAAAGCCAGATCGAATCTGCATTTCAACGCGAAGTGCAACTGCCGTCAGGCGGTTCGATCGTTATCGACCCGACGGAAGCCCTAGTTTCAATCGACATCAACTCTGCCCGCGCAACCAAGGGCGGCGATATCGAAGAAACTGCACTGCAAACAAACCTTGAAGCGGCCGACGAAATCGCCCGCCAGCTTCGCCTACGCGATATCGGTGGATTGATTGTTGTCGATTTCATCGACATGCTGGCTGCCAAAAACCAACGCGAAGTCGAAAATCGCGTACGCGATGCCATGGAGCCAGACCGCGCCCGCATTCAAATCGGCCGTATTTCGCGCTTCGGCTTGCTCGAAATGTCTCGTCAACGCCTTCGCCCTTCACTCGGTGAAACGAGCGCAAAGGTTTGTCCACGTTGCAGTGGCCAAGGCACTATTCGCGATACCAACTCATTGGCACTGTCGATTCTTCGCCTAGTTGAAGAAGAGGCCAATAAAGAGAAAAGCGCCGAAATTCGCGTTATCGTCCCCGTCAATGTTGCGTCATATTTATTAAATGAAAAGCGTACAGCGATATATGATGTAGAGCAGCGCAGCGGTGTCCGCGTAGTCGTGATCCCAACCCCCGCACTAGATACACCGCATTTTGAAGTAATGCGTTTACGCGAAAGCGATATTGGCGACGAAAAAGAAATCAGCTACAAAATTGTTTCCGAAATGGAAGCTCAGGCAGAAGCGCTGGATGAAGTTACCTCAAGCGCGCCGATAGCAGCGGCCGTTGTTCGCACCTTAGCCCCCAAAGGCCCAGTACCTGTGGCAGCGGCAAGTAGCGAAAAAACGCAAGTAGAAAGCAAAAGCACAACAGAAAGTAGCGAAGGCTTCTTTAGCAAATTAGCCAAGTCACTGAGCGGATTATTTAAAACCACGGAGCCTGAGCCGGAACCAGAGCCAACACCGGCGCCACGGCCTCGCAGCAGCAACAATAATCGCAGCAACAACCGTTCGGGTAACAGAAATAACAACCGTGGTGGCCGCAACCGCCGCAATCCAGATCAACGTGAGCGCGCACCCCGCGACGACAACCGAGTCACTGATAATCGCGGCAACAAGGCAGAAAGCATCCCTGCGCCTGAAACAGTGACTGGCACCGATGCAGCTAGCCCTGAGCAAAATCCGGCAACTGAGAATGGCAATCGCCCTAAACGCCGCCCAGGGAACCGCAAGCCGCGCAACTCTCAGGAGCGTAAGCGTACGCCCGCGCCAGTATCAGAAGAAAATTCAGCGACAGATCAAGCTAGCGCTGACAGCCAAGCTGTAGTCAGCGACACGCCCGCCACCGGCGAACAAGAAAACAAGAGGCCAAACCGCAACGCAAACCGCTCACGTGGCCAGGCAAATACCGACGCACGGGCTGAAGTTAGCGACGCTCCGGCAAGCTCACCTACCGGGACAAGCAACGCAACACCGACGGCTGAAGATACTAAGCCGGTAGAAAGCGTAAGCACAGATACGCCTGCGCCGACTGAAGCTAAAGTTAACGAAGTCGCAAAAGAGGACGCACCTGCAACTCAGCCCGCTGCTGAGTCGGAAGCACCTTCCGAGCCCCAAACGCCTTCAGAGCCGCAGGCAGCGGAAGAATCAACTGCAAGCCCAATAGCTGAAAACACAGCAACTGAGGAATCAGCAGCGATTGCCGTGGTAAAAGAAGAAACAGTCGCAGAAGCAGCTCCCGCCGGAGAAAAAGCACCTGTCGCCGAAGAAGCAAAAGCACCTGCGCCCAAACCTGCCCCTGCGAAAACGGCTGAGCCCGTGAGTACCGCTACGGTAGAAAAAGTGAAACCCGTTGGACGCGCAGCCAATGATCCGCGTATCGCACCGCAACCGGTTCAGAACTTACAGATTACCACTGCCAAGCCAACACCACCGGTACTTGATGCCGCCATTATGGCTCTGCCAGATCCAAGCCGTCCAAAATTACCACGGGCGGTTAACGATCCACGCAACTGAAGCCAGCACTCTTTAAAGGAGTAAACGTAAGCCCAGCTAAAACGCTGGGCTTTTTTTGCCTAAAATTTATCCAATCAGAACGTCATCAAACTGATTTATAAGTCTTTTTTATAATACTGCTTGTTTCGCTAAACAAGCTATGTATAATTCGCAACTGCTGCGGAGGGGTGGCAGAGTGGTCGATTGCACCGGTCTTGAAAACCGGCGTTGGTTTATCCCAACCCAGGGTTCAAATCCCTGCCCCTCCGCCACTTTATCCCCCTTCTCGTATCCTCCGATCTTTCTTTGCAAGTCACTCCACACCCAGTATGATATGCCTTCGGTATCAGAATTTTATTTGGCAATTAACGGAGTAAGACATGCAAGATAAATCAGTTTTTCAGACACACGCGGGATCAATGCCTGCGCTGGAAACAAGCAAGGTACTTCGCAATACATACCTATTACTAGGCATGACTCTGGTAACTAGCGCAATGTGCGCCGGCCTAGCGATGGCAATGAACATCGGCCACGGTACCGGTCTTGTCCTTATGCTTTTGGGTTTTGTTATGCTCTTTGTGGTCAATAAAACGGCAGACTCTAGCAAAGGTATCGTCGCCATATTTGTGTTCACTGGTTTATTGGGCGCTGCGCTTGGGCCCATGCTGAAAGCCTATTTAGCGCTGCCAAACGGCGGTGAGCTTGTTATGCAAGCGCTCGGCGGCACGGCCTTGGTATTTTTTGGTTTGTCGGCATATGTATTGACGACTCGTAAGGACTTCTCCTTCCTTGGCGGCTTCTTGATGATCGGCCTGCTAGTTATCGTCGTCGCGAGCATTGCAAACCTGTTCTTTCAAGTGCCTGCGGCATCTCTGGCGATATCTGCAGCTGCTGTATTTATTATGTCTGGCCTTATTTTGTTTGATACCAGCCGCATTATTCACGGCGGCGAAACCAATTATATTCGGGCCACTGTCGCGCTATATCTAGATATTTATAACCTGTTTGTTCACCTCTTACACTTATTAGGTGTTTTTAGCGGCGATGACTAAGCGCCAAAGCAATAAGTCTATGCAAATTCTAAAACAGAGGCTCCTATGAGCCTCTGTTTTGCTATTCTGGTTACCGGCCAATCGTATTCAGATCAATCAAGCGCCACCGCCTTGCGATTTTGCAAAGCAGTTCTTGCACGTCAGCACCAAATTTACCGCGTTTTCTTTTTTAATGACGGCGTGCACTGTGCAAACAGTTACATTACCCCACCACAAGATGAAAAAGCCTTACCGGATCAGTGGCAACAGCTGCAGCAAGAGCACGAACTTGACTTAGTAGTATGTGTATCAAGTGCACTTAAGCGCGGCATCATCGACGAAAAAGAAGCGCAACGCTACGAGATTGGCGGCCACAATATGGCTGAGGGATTTAGCATAGGTGGTCTTGGTCAATGGGTAGACGCCTGCATAAACGCTGATCGCATCATAAGATTCGGGAATTAAATGCACTTCCTCTATCTATTTACTCACCAAGCCTATGGGCACAGCCTAGCACGAGAGGCGCTAGATATGGCGCTAGCGACGGCGGCCTTCGACCAAAAGATTAGCCTGGTGTTTCTACAAGATGGTATTTACCAGCTTCTTAGTAGCAAGGACGCCAGCAGCATTGAGACAAAGCCACACTGCGGGGTAATTAGTGCCCTGCCCCTATACGACATAGAAAACATATTTTACCTAGCGACGGATCGTGACGATCGCTGCATCAATGAAGAAAGTTTACTGGCCCATGCGACTGCAATTTCACCGTCGGATCTTCAGGCATTAATGGCTTCAGCCGATCGGATTCAGAGCTTCTGATGCGCCTACATATATTAAACAGCCCAGAGAGCCTAAGTCGATGCCAATCGATCTTAGTTGAGACGGACTCATTGATATTCATCGAGGACGCCGCCGTCTTAGCGTGCAGGCAACTCAGTGGCGTAAACGCCGACATCTCCCTGTACGCTTTGGACGATGATCTAAAACGAAGGGGCATTATTGCTGCCAGCAATGTAAACGCTGTCACAATGGAAGAATTCGTCGATTTGTGCGCAGAACATAGCCAATGTTTAAGCTGGTAAAATGACCCACCTCGTCGTACACGGAAAAGAAATCGCCACCGACAAAGATGGCTTTTTAAAACATTTAGACGATTGGTCGCCGGAAGTCGCGACAGCGCTAGCAGAAACTGTCGACATTCAATTGACCGACACTCACTGGGAATTGATTTCATTGGTACAAGAGTTCTACCAAAAATTTGGCCTATCCCCCGCCATGCGCCCGCTGATAAAATACGCCAAGCTCGAACTCGGTGTCGACAAAGGAAACAGCCTTTATTTCTTGCAACACTTTCCCGGCAGCCCAGCAAAAATTCTCAGCAAAGTTGCTGGCCTGCCGCGACCGGACAACTGCCTCTAATCCAATGCGAGTATTATCATGTCGCTAGAACACCCCTTCGCGCAGTACGTGCGTATTCTCGGCAAAGGCAAAACCGGCTCGCGCTCACTAACCGAAGACGAAGCGCGCGAAGCAATGGGAATGATTTTGAGCGGAGAAGTTCAAGACGTACAACTTGGCGCCTTTCTTATGCTGCTTCGCGTAAAAGAAGAAAGCTATCAAGAGCTAGCGGGGTTCGTTCGCGCAGTCCGAGACACAGTTTCTGCACCGTCAATACCAGTTGATCTTGATTGGGCAAGCTACGCTGGCAAACGTCGTCAATTACCGTGGTATTTACTTGCGGCACTCGCGCTTGCAGACAGTGGCGCGCGGATCTTTATGCACGGCGCGGCCGGCCATACTGCCGAGCGAGTTTATAGTGAATACGTGCTTGAAAGTATGGGGGTAAGCCCGGCGAAAAGCTGGCAAGAGGTAAGTGACAAACTGGATCAAAGCAACTTCGCCTACCTGCCCTTGTCGGTTTTTTCCCCACAATTGCAGCGTATGATAGACCTGCGCAATGAGTTTGGCCTCCGCTCGCCGGTACACACACTATCCAGGTTATTAAATCCCTTAGCCGCGCCCTACTCTCTGCAAAGCATCTTCCACCCCGCCTACGCCGAAAACCACCAACAGGCGGCGGCCATGCTCGGCCAAGCTCACGCAGCCGTGTTTAAAGGCGAGGCCGGCGAAGCTGAGCGCAAACCAGAAGCAGTCTGCAAGGTGAAGATGGTTCACTGTGGCGAGCTATCTGAAGTCGAGTGGCCAAAATTGATTGATGGCCGCCAAGAAAAACAAGAAACATTAAACATCGATGATCTAGTCAATGCATGGCGAGAAGATAAGGTTGACGAGTATGGCAAGCTGGCGATAATTGGCACCATCGCAATCGCTCTACATTTACAATCGCCCGAACTTGATCAGCAGCGTTGCCTGGATCGCGCCGATAACATTTGGAAGAACCGCGACCGCACTCGCCTCGCTTCACGCTGAAAAGCGCCATACCACCGGACAATTTATGAGTATCAACCCCGTAGACATAGACAATTACCCGAAAATTCTCGACGACAAAACAACGAGAATAACGGCCCTGTTTAGCGAATTGGCCTTACCTAAACCCACTGTCTTTCCGTCTGAGCCTGCCCACTACCGTTTGCGCGCAGAATTTCGCTTATGGCACGACAAAGATTCGGCGTATTACGCCATGTTCGATCCCGCCGAACCCAAAACGCCAATTCCTGTAGAGCAATTTACTGTCGCATCAAAAAGCATCTTTGATTTAATGCCAGTATTGCTAGAAAAACTTAATAGCCAAGTGATGCTTAGCAAGCGTCTTTTCCAAGTGGAGTTTCTCAGCACCCTCAGCGGCGATATGTTGGTAAGTCTTATTTACCACCGCCGTCTAGATGAAGAATGGCAAGTCTTAGCAGAGAAATTAGCTAGCGAACTGGATATTCAAATTATTGGTCGCAGCAAAAAGCAAAAACTGGTGCTTGGCCGCGACTATGTCGTTGAGAACCTAGTGATAGACGGCGAACACTATGTTTACAATCAATATGAAGGCGGATTCACCCAGCCGAATGGCAAACTCAATGCAACGATGATTAGTTGGGCAAAAGCGCAGGTTGGCGAGAATCCTGATACCGACTTACTCGAGTTGTACTGCGGCAATGGCAATTTCACCATTCCCCTGTCTGCCCAATTCCGAAAGGTGTTGGCGACGGAGATCTCAAAGACCTCGGTAAAAGCGGCACACGAAAATTTTGCGCGAAATAACGTCACAAGTATCGACATATTAAGAATGTCTAGCGAGGAACTCACCTCAGCACTGAATAAAGAGCGCAGCTTTCGCAGACTCGAGCATATCGATTTAGACAGCTACAATATTAGCCACGTGCTGGTTGACCCGCCAAGAGCTGGCCTCGACGAAAATACCCGCCTGCTAATTTCAGGCTTAGAGAAGATCGTCTATATATCGTGCAGTCCAGAAACGCTACATCGCGATTTGCAAATATTAACCAAAACTCATGACGTCGATGCCTTCGCCCTCTTCGACCAGTTCCCGTACACTCATCATATGGAATGTGGAGTGTATTTAAAAAGAAGGGTCAAGCCATGACAGTTAAGCTAACCGATTTAGAAATTAGCAATGCGCTTAAAGACTTAGACGGATGGGCGCTAAAAGACGAGAAATTACATCGCGTCTTTGAATTTGATGATTTTATCAGCGCATTTGCTTTTATGACGCGCGTTGCGATTCGCGCCGAAAAGATTGACCACCACCCCGAGTGGAGCAACGTTTACAAAACCGTGACCATTGCATTAACAACCCATGACGCCGGTGGTCTTTCCGCAAAAGACCTAGCTCTAGCAGAGGCGATAATGATTGAGTTTGGTCGCTAGCTTAAACACCACCAATCTGCTGCATTTTGGGCTAGTAGAAGTCCACACCAAGCTGCTGCAAATGACGACTAAGATAATCGTCTAATACCGACATATCTTCCGGGTGAATGTCCAGCACCGATAAATTCAATTCCTTGCATAACTCAGCTCGGCGCATGCGCGCCGAAATAGCGTCAGAGTGTTCGCCAGCGCCCCAATACTCCAAACACACGCCACCCTCTGGCAAATAAAAATCGCTTAGCTGACATTCATCCACCGGTAATGGCCGATAAATACTGTAGCGAATTCCGGCAAGGTAAAGCCACTGCGCGATTTGGCAGTGCTCCCGCGTCTTGCACGCGACACCATCTAGAGAGACCCAGGCGCCATTTTTCTTCTCAAATAAATCATCAGTCGCCTGCTCGTCAATCTGACAATCGCGCAATAATCGCGTGAATGGCTCGCGACTGCGAATATCTTCGGGCCACAACACATAGCTCAGACTACTTTGCTGATTTTCAAAAAGCTGACCACCTTGCGCACCACCCGCTTTAGTAAGCTCCCAGCCACGGGTACTGGGCTTTAACCAGCCTAACTCGACAAGAACGCGATTCAACTCACGACCACTGAGCCCTTCTGAACGGCCAAGTGCCGTGGCGGAAAGGAGTTTGGTGCTCTCCATCGCCTTAAATAATTGATGATCTAGCAAATTTTGCGGCCAAACAATATAACGACCGTAACGCTTGCTAGTTAGGTAACTACCACCCTCAAACTCACCTTTGTTTGTTAACACCCAACCATCGTCGACTTTGCGTATCCAGCCATAATCTTTAAGCACCGAAAATAGCTGCTGAACGGGGATTTCCCCCTGCTTAGCGAGTGCCGATGTAGATAGCTTGTCCGACATTACCGCCTCCACCTAGGCCGTGGGATACCTAGCCGAGAGACCTTGATAAACATCATCAGCAAATTGCGGGGACAGGACATTCGCATTAGCCAGTATCTCAACCAAGTGGACATTGTCTTCCTGACCTTGCCAAATTTTTATATAACTACCGTCTTTGTAGCCGTGATCCTGGCGGAAAAAATTTAAGACGTTCTTGCCAACGTACTGCTTGTAAAGATCGTCAAAGCTTAATTCAGCAGCGGTCATCAAATCCCAAAATAGCGGCACCGAAAAACCTTTGCTACGCAAGCAGTACTCGGCCAAGGCCTCGGTAGATTCCAACACACCGGCCTCGCTCACACGATGACCGTCAAGCGCGACAATAATCTCATCTGCTAGCGTCTCAACGGTTACCCCCTCGCGAAACAAGGCACTCATCCCAAAATGCCAAATATCGACTATTTCAAGCTGCACTTGCGCCAAGTCAGGAGTCTGTTTCTTCCACCATTTATAGCCGTAGTGATCCATAAGCTCACCGCACTCGATCCACGCGGCACGATACCAGGCATTACCCCGAGCCATCCAATCGGCATTTACTTTGCTATTCATACGGTTCTGCAAGTCCAGCATTATAATAAATGCTGATCGACGCGTTGAATCGGACACTGTTTACCCCACCCATCTAAAATCTGAGTTCACATGATAAACAAGGAAGGCATATTAAGCAGCGACTATTTGTCGCTTTCTATCGCGGATGGTGAGTTTGCAAGCGAGATTACTTCGCTAAATTTTCACCTAGTTCAATGAAGTAATTTAAAAGGTCCGCGCCGACAAGCTCGCGATAATCATCGCCCAAGCGGTCACCGATGCTTTCAGGAATCTGCGCTTTGAAATTGGGGCCATAGCTCACCCGCCTCTCTGGTATGCAAAGCGTAATAGTAGATTGCGGCCCATGTACTGAGTAGTGGTTCGACTCTAGCGGGCGACTTCTTTGCATATACCCCATGCTAGGCACAACGCTGCTGATCAAGTGGATAGACCAGTGATAACTTTCGACCGTGAGCAAAATCAATCACCTGTAGTGGCTTTCCAGCAAGGAGGTGTTTTACCGCATTGTCAGGAAGTGAGGGTAAGCACACAATATTATTGGGTGCAGGCGCGTCGGCAAACAGCATGATGAGATCGACAACCTCCGTAACAGAGTCGTCACAACGGCCCCGAGAAAACAGACGCATCTCAACACAATCCAATTGCTCGGGCAGAATATTGTCGACCGCGAGATGCTTTACGCTGTCTTTATTGTCGAAACCGAGTAGATAGCTTGCTAACAGCATTGCGACTCTCATTCAAACTAGGAATGATGTCATTATGCCCTTTTCAGGAATTTAGCCTATCCGGTGATTTACTTATCGCCCGCAAACAATGCATTCAAGCCAGCACCTATTGACGAACTCCGCGACTATTGGCCGGATCAAAGACAGGATCACTACTCCGCCAAGGGTTAATATCCAAGCCCCCGCGCCGTGTATATCGTGCGTAAACGGCTAAGAATTCTGGCACGCAACGCCGACTAATATCGCTAAATATCCGCTCAACGCAGTGTTCGTGAAACTCATCGTGCTCCCTAAAAGAGACAATATAGGCCAATAGCTGTTCGCGATTAATTTTTGTGCCGCGATAGCGGATTTCTACACTCGCCCAATCGGGCTGCGACGTTACTGGGCAGCGCGAACGCAGCAAGTGGCTATAAAGTATCTCGCTGTAAACTGCATCACCACTAACTTCAAGCAGCTCAGCATTTGGTGCGTAGAAGCATGGATTTATATCTAAATCATCCAGGCATTCGCCCTCAGGCGTGGCAATTTGGTAGGCCTCGCCCCACCGATCAGGGGTAAACACACTTGCCTGCACTTCCGCACCGCTAGCCGCGCTTAAATCCTCTGCCAGCGTTTGCTGAACGGCAGAGGCATCACGAAAACGGCTCTGATTAAAGGAGTTTAAATACAATTTAAACGATTTTGATTCGATAATATTCGGGCTATCAGCAGGAAAACGGAACTCAGCACACGCGACTTGTGGCTTTCCCGACTCGTTTAACCAGGATAATTCATAGGCGTTCCAAATATCGACGCCAGCGAATGGCAGTGGCATCGTCGCGTCAATACCCAGCCCATCCCGCCCCTGCTTCCTCAAAATGGGATGAAGGCAAGACGGATCGTATTGGCTCGGATAATTAACCTTTTCGCCGAGTGGCCCGTGGCCGCTATGCTTAGTCACTTAACGCCCTCTTTACTGACGCAGACGCGTACCGCTAGACAACAAATACATACAGTAGGCATAGGCAGCCAGAGTGAAACCGCCAACCATCAAAAATGCGGTAGTCACATTAACGTCAGACACACCAAGTACGCCATATCGGAAGGCATTAACAATGTAAAGCATGGGGTTTAAGCGTGACACTGCTGCCCAAAAGTCAGGAAGTAGGTCAATTGAGTAAAACACACCGCCAAGATAGGTAAGCGGAGTTAATACAAACACCGGCACGATCGAGACATCGTCAAAATTATTGGCAAAAACCGCATTAATAAAGCCCGCCAAAGAGAACATAATTGAGGTCATTAATACAATCGCGATAGTGACCCCGATGTGCTGTATGTTCAAACTGGTAAAGAATAGGGACAGCATCGTTACTATCAGGCCGACCAGCAAACCGCGAGCAACGCCCCCGATAACAAAACCCCACAACACCGTGTTGTTTGACATCGGTGACACTAAAATTTCTTCCACAAAACGCTGAAACTTCGCACCAAAAAATGAAGACACCACATTAGAGTAGGCATTGGTAATGACCGACATCATAATCAAACCAGGAACAACAAACTCCATATAGCTAAAGCCGCCCATCTGACCAATTCGCGAGCCGATAAGCGCGCCAAATATGACAAAATACAGCGACATGGTGATCGCTGGTGGTAATAGGGTCTGCATCCAAATACGCAAAAAACGGCGGATTTCTTTGCGGACAATGGTGTAAAACGCCACCCACTGCTCTGCTAATGTCATTTAATACTCCATCCACTTTGTGTCGACGATTTTCGCCGGCAAGCCTAAATTTAAAACGCCAAGCTTACTTAGCAGCTAATAGCGACACGAATAACTCTTCCAAGCGATTTGCCTTGTTCCGCATGCTGGTGATAACCATATTTTGTTGAGCTAAAGCGGAGAAAACGTCGTTGAGCGAACTGCCTTTATTCAGCACAAGCTCGAACATATGCTCGTCTAAATAGCGGGTATCAAAGCCCTCAATAGCGAGGTCGGGACTAATAGTATCGCGGGTATCTAATATAAATACTTCCTTCTGAAGCTGTTTTAGCAGCGCCTTCATGCTGGTGTTTTCTACGATATTACCACCGTCAATAATCGCAATATGGCGACAGAGACTTTCCGCTTCTTCTAAATAGTGGGTAGTGAGAATAATCGTTGTACCGCTGCGATTGATCTCGGTTAAAAATTCCCACATTGAGCGCCGCAACTCAATATCGACACCCGCGGTAGGCTCATCAAGAATCAATAAGCGCGGTTCATGAATGAGCGCTCGCGCTATCATTAGCCGCCTTTTCATACCACCAGACAGCATCCGCGACGCGACATCGCGCTTATCCCAGAGCCCGAGCTTTTTTAGATACTTCTCGGCGCGCTCGCCCGCAGTCGCCCTGTTTAACCCGTAGTAACCCGCCTGATTTACGACAATATCCCAGACCGATTCAAAGTTAGAAAAGTTAAACTCTTGCGGAACAACTCCGATCTCGCGTTTGGCTGCGGCCAAATCAGTCTGAATGGAGTGTCCGAAGACGTGCACATCCCCTGTCGTTTTTTTTACCAGTGAGGACACGATACCTATTGTTGTCGACTTTCCCGCGCCGTTGGGGCCGAGCAACGCGAAAAAATCGCCTTCTTTTACTTCTAAATCAATACCTTTTAGTGCTTCAAAGCCATTGTCGTAAACTTTACGCAATCCTTTAATTTGCAGGGCAATTGCCATAGTATTCGCCTAAAATTATTGATAGCTAAATGTATTCAAGCACTTCGGCGGCGAGATCTTTTGGAACTTTGCAGCAAAAATCGAGGCTTATAGCTTCATTTTTTGCAAGACACCCGAACTGACTTGTTACTACCGACGGTAAATTGAAAATGAAAGCCGTCTATTTTGCCACGGCCACGAAGTGGAATACACCTAAGTATGAAATCTACGCCAAATGGAGACACAGTGACGACGCGTTTAGAGTATTACCACCAGCTAAATGATGCACTTAAGGCGCTATGCCTAAAGGCAGTGCCAAACCACCCCTCGCACAGCGACGAAAGCAACGAGGAATTGTTGAGTTTATTTACACAGCTTGATGCTAGCCTTTCTGCGGGAGATGATTATGCACTCATCGGCCAGCAAATTATCACTCGAATCGTCAGTCACTATCCGGATATAACACCGCAGCTGCACCGCGACTTGCTATGGTTTTTTGGCGGTGACTGCCTGCACTACTTGGGCGACGAGGAAATACAAAAATACCAAGATTTAGAAGAGCGCTATTATGAGCTCTGCAACAGCGAAGCCAATGGCTGCTATAGAAACCTTCGCGCCCAAGTTTTCAATATGCACTGATTAAAATAGCAGACGAAAAAAAAGCGAAGCACAAGCTTCGCTTTTTTAAAATTTGGAGCGGGAAAGGAGGCTCGAACTCCCGACCTCAACCTTGGCAAGGTTGCGCTCTACCAACTGAGCTATTCCCGCAAATTCCGGTTTTAGTATTTACCTCAAGCAAATAAATAACCGTACAGCCTTGATAAGAAACGCTTTTTTGCCCCTCTTTAAAGACCGGCGCATAGTAAAAAGTTTTCTTTAAGCTGTCAACAGCGCCGTGGCAGGCATTTTGCTGACATTATTCTACGCGCTGTAACGTAGAAATTGGCGTCCCCTAGGGGACTCGAACCCCTGTTACTGCCGTGAAAGGGCAGTGTCCTAGGCCACTAGACGAAGGGGACGCCGCGAGCCTTTCAGAGCGATACTGCTGTCCCTGAAAGAGGGCGCAATTTTAGAGTGACTCCCCCACCCCGTCAAGGCCATTTTGGCACTAAATAGAGGAAAAACAACAAAAAAAAAGAGAAGCATTTCTGCTTCTCTTTTAGCGTCGCCGGCGATGCCGACATCGCGGAATAATGGCGTCCCCTAGGGGACTCGAACCCCTGTTACTGCCGTGAAAGGGCAGTGTCCTAGGCCACTAGACGAAGGGGACGCCGCAAACCTTCCAGACTCCGAGTCACTTGACGTCTGAAAGTGGCGCGAATTCTAGAAACCTTAGGCCCCGCCGTCAAGTCGCTTTTTACAGTTAATCGCAAAAAAGCAAAAAAACCCTATAAATCGACTACTTAACAGCCAAATTGGCCACAATTCAATCAGTTGACTCATCTAATCGCAAAGAAAGGGAGTTGATACAGTAACGCAATCCCGTCGGTTCAGGCCCATCCGGGAAAACATGGCCTAAATGCGCCTCACAGCGCGCGCACACCACTTCTTCACGAACCATGCCGTGGCTCACATCGCGGTTTACCCCCACGACCTCTTCGTCGACAGGCTTGTAAAAACTAGGCCAACCAGAACCGGAATCATATTTCGTGGCCGATTCAAACAAGGCTTGCCCGCAACAGCGACACACATAATTACCAGTCGATTTTTCATTGTAATACTCACCGGTAAAAGCACGCTCCGTACCCTTCTGTCGACACACGTAAAACTCGTCGTCTGTTAGAAGTTCCCGCCATTCTTGCTCAGATTTCACTACTTTTTCCACGAATACCTCTCCACCTAGCCACCTTTGAACACGTATACTTGTTTGCTACGCCATTTAAAGTCCATAAGTGACCTTAGTGTATACCGCTTTAAATGACACACAAGATGATTAACACAGTTCGCAATAAGACTTTGCTAGCTGAACACAAAAACTCCGGCACGCTGCCGGTATAAGAAGGCAGGACATGGGCCAGCATTTAAAATCTAAAAAACTAAACAACGTCTGCTATGAAATTCGTGGGCCGGTACTACAACGCGCCAATGAATTAGAAGAAGAAGGCCACCGTATTCTGAAGTTGAATATTGGTAACCCTGCGCCTTTTGGCTTTAATGCGCCGGACGAAATCATTCAAGACGTGATTCGCATGCTGCCAGACAGCGAGGGCTACAGCGATTCAAAAGGCCTATACAGCGCACGCAAAGCGGTTATGCAGGAATGCCAGAAAATTGGTATTCCCGGCGTCGGTGTTAACGACATTTACCTTGGTAACGGCGCCAGCGAACTGATCAGCATGGCAACCCAAGCGCTGCTAAATCAAGGTGACGAGGTACTTATACCTGCCCCCGACTACCCATTATGGACCGCTGTTGTGTCCCTATCTGGCGCAACCCCAGTGCACTATCTATGCGATGAAGATAATGGCTGGCAGCCGTCTATTGAAGATATCGTGAGTAAGATCACACCCAATACCAAAGCGATTGTCATCATTAATCCAAACAATCCAACAGGCGCCGTTTACAGCCGCGAAATGTTGGAGCAACTCGTTGCGATCGCCGAAGCGCACAACCTTGTGGTGTTCGCCGATGAAATTTACAGCAAGATTTTGTATGACGATGCAGTGCATATTCCCATTGGCAGTTTAAAAGCTGACATTCTCTGCCTTACTTTCAACGGGCTATCTAAAGCCTACCGACTAGCGGGCTTCCGCAGCGGCTGGCTAATAGTCTCCGGCGCGAAAGATCGCGCCACCGATTACATTGAGGGGCTGAATATACTGTCCTCTATGCGTTTATGCGCCAACGTACCGGCTCAACATGCCATCCAAACGGCGCTAGGCGGCTACCAAAGTATTAACGAGCTAATCCTGCCCGGCGGACGTCTGCTGGAGCAACGGGATCTTGCGCACAAAATGCTAAATGAAATCCCCGGTGTCAGCTGCACAAAGCCTGCCGGCGCGATCTATATGTTCCCCCGCCTCGATCCCCAAGTGTATCCTGTGCGCGACGACGAACAATTGGTTTTAGACTTGCTGAATCAAGAAAAAATACTCTTGGTGCAAGGCAGTGGCTTTAATTGGCATGAACCAGACCATCTTAGAATCGTATTCTTGCCAAATAAGCTTGATCTCGCCGACGCAATAGAGCGCTTTGCGAATTTCTTAGCGTCCTATCGCAAGCAGCTTTTACTAAGCAAACAAGCCTAGCTCGCTTATCCAAGCACCGCAGCCGGTTTACGCTGCGGTGCTCTTCCCTCGCTTCATTGCGTGAGTGGCGGTCCGGTAAATTCAGCCTCGATTATCACCTCAATGCTATCGCCTACCCCCATCGTCGATCCTGGCTCTGGAATACCGTAGGAAATGCCGAAATCAGATCGCTTAAAACTCCCCCGTGCCGAAAAGCCAATCCGCCCATGTGGATCTAAGGGATGACCAGCGTAGCCACCATTAAAGACCGCATTGAGCACAACTGGTTTGCGAACCCCGTGTAAGCTTAAATCCCCAGTAATCCGCACCGAGTTTTTCCCCGTGGGCTCAACCCGTGTCGAACTGAATTTAATCTCTGGAAACTGAGCCGCATCTAGCCATTGGGTCCCCAACAGGGTATCGAGGAAATCTTCCGGTGGTGATGGCAACACCAGCGAACGCGGATCAATGGTGGCAACGACGTTCATTTCTGCTGGTTTAAGCGGATCAAAATGAAGATCAGCAGAGAAGTTTGTAAAGCGCGCTGTATACCAAGAAAACCCCAAATGATTAACACGAAACGACAAATCAGCATGGCTAGGATCAACGTGATAAGCCCCGGCGGGCGCTTCAGTTGCAAAGGGTTCAATAGCCACTGTAGTCTGATCCTCAGCCATCGGTCCACATGCAGCTAGTGTGAAAACGACAGTGATCAAAGCCAGGCAGTTTATGGTATTTATCTTCATACGTTATTGCCTTCTCAAAGGTGTTAAGAGTTCAGTGCAGTATGGTCGTTCCCGTATACACCGTGCCAACCTATAGTCGAATAGCCAATTAAAATTCGACAAACATTCGCGGTTTTTATCCGCTTTTCCGCGTTTAGCAGAATCAAACAGCTAAAATATCGAGCATTATTAAAGCCGGTAAAGCAACACTTTCAAGGCCGCATCACTATCCGCTTCCGGAAAATCTGGCCGCCCCTCAAGGCGAGAGATAAACTCGGCCGCGGAACAATCCTCAGCCATCAAGTCTTGCAGAAAGCCCTGCCCCAGATAGGGCGCATTTAAACAAACTAAGACGTCACCGCCCTCTGCCAGCAGTGCCGGAAATTGGCGCACCAATTTTCGATAGTCTTTGACGGCATCGAAGCTACCTAGTTGGCGCGACGGGGGATCGCATATCACAATATCGAAGGGCCCCATTTTTTTTAATCGACCCCAGGATTTAAGAATATCGTGACTGAGATAGGTTATATCCGCAGACTCCTTAGATGAAGGATTCAGTAGATGATTCTCGCGTCCCTGCCGCAACGCGGGTCTGCTGGTATCGATATTAACAATGCTAGTCGCGCCAGCCTGTTCAGCGGCGACGGAAAAGGCGCAGGTGTATGAAAACAGGTTAAGTATGCGCTTTCCTTCCGCCCGCTCAGCAAGCCACTGTCTAGCGGGTTGCATGTCCATAAAGTAGCCGATATTTTGCTTGCTACTTAAGTCAAGTTTAAATCTGCAATCACCCTCTTCTGCAAATATCCTTTCTGGACATTTGCCCCATAGACAATGGATCGGCGCGGTCTTTTCGTAACGCCGTTGAACCACCGCTGCGTCGCAGCAAGCACTATAGCGAGCTTTTAAAGCTTCGCAAAATTCTGCCCAGAACACCTCATCCGGCTGTCGATATAAGACAATCCAAAGTATTGGCTGAAAGTAATCTACGGTGAAATATTCGAAGCCGACAAAACATTGGCCACGACCGTGAAACAGCCGCCGAGCGCCCTTTTCTGACGTTAACGCCCAATCAGTGAAACCAGAAATATCGGTGAAACGCGTAAACTCACTCACCGCTGGCACTGACTCGATACATCACACTATCCCGATAACCGGTCACCACTTTAATAAAACCCTGCCACTCTCGGTCTACGTCTGGGTCATTGCTATCAACTAATAATGGGCGCCCGTTTAGCTCGGTAATCTTGGTTTTCGTTGCGACAATAATGAAGTTGTCTCTACCGATTCGCCTAATTATCGCCGGCGTTAGTTGCTGGTTTCCGCGCCCAAGAATATGACCTTGCCCGCCGATAGCGGTAATTACCGCTTTAACTGGCCCTTGGTGGTCAGTGATAGCCTGCATTAATAACTCTGCATTAACATCGCTGGCCTGCAGCTCAAAATTGGCGATGAGGTCTACACCCAGCAAGGTATTGTCTAGACCGAGCTGCGCCATAATCGCGGCGGTAGTACTGCCGGGACCGACGACATAAAGCGATTCGGGGTCCATTTCTTCGATAATATGATCGGCAATATCCGCTAGCACCAACTCTTTTTGTTCGCGACCGCCCGCTTTTACATGCTGTAAAAATCCGCCGATACTCGGCACAGTCAGTTCGCCAAAGTATTTAGAACGCACCGTGCCCGCCCTAAACGCCTCTTCATCAATATCCCTGACCTCTTGCTGGGTAACTTCAACCAATTTGCCGGTGATCAGCGCAACGACAATATCTGCCGCACTCTCCGGACTCACGGCATAAACGCCGGAATGCATTTTCACTCCCGCGGGCACACCAAGGCAGGGAATACGCGTACCTACCGCAGTAAATATGTCACGAGCGGTGCCGTCACCACCGACAAATAACAGCAAATCAACTCCGGCTTTCACTATAGCTTGCGCCGCTTCCCGGGTGTCGACTTGAGTCGTCAGATTAGGATCAGCAGGCTGGCCGACGGAAATAAAGGGAAGTCCGGCAATACGGAGAACATCATTCGCTGCGCTTTGGGCGGACATCAAACCGGCAAAGCCATACACGGTCAACTCTTCAATGCCACTCTCAGCTATTCTTTCCAAGCATCGCAAAGCTCGCGCCGCAGATCGGCCCAAGTCATCGGCGTGAACACGAGACAGATCCAGTCCGTCGCTTCCCTTCATTGCCATGGGGCCGCCAAGGCCCGCAAAGGGGTTAACCACAATCCCAAGTTTAAACATTAAACCTTCAAAACCCCGTTAAATCACCGCTAATTTGTCCAATAGACACGTTACAAAGATGTTCACTTACCGCTCTGCAGAGCGTTTAGCAGCGATAAGAATTTAGCATCGCCGACTGTGAGATCACTAAACGCAAGCTCTCTGCGAACAGGGTAGGATTTGCGTAAGAGATCGAACGCTTCTCCCCGTGCAGATGACTGAATGATTGCGCGAAAGCGCAGATTATCTTCCTCAACGTCATAGACAGAGGCAACCGTGCGACGAATGAAATCAGCTACGTCGTTTCCGTCACAGCATATGGGAGCAGCGTGAGCGATATAATCAGGCTTATCAAAAGACGTCAATTCCACGCCCAAAAACGTCGCCAATTCTAACGCGACCATGTTTAGTCCCGTTAACTTGCCATCGGCGCTATAACCGGCAATATGTGGCGTTGCGATGCGGCAAGCCGAAGCTAGGGCGACAGGGAAATCAGGCTCCCCCTCCCAAACATCAAGGGCCAACTGAATATCTGGCCGTCGCGCAATAAGTTCCTGCAAAGCCTCGGTCGCCACGACCTCTCCCCGCCCAGCATTGAGCAACACCGCATTCTTAGGCATCGCACACAGCTGGTCTGCGCTCATCATATGGTAGCTTGGAAAGGGACCATCGCGGGTTAATGGCGCATGCAGACACAACAAATCACTGTCAATCACCTCCTCTAAACTACATAGTTCAGGGAACTGACTTTGATCTAATAGTGGGTCATAGGCACGGCACGTTATACCCAAAGCACTTAAACGACGGCCCAAACGACGGCCGACATTACCGTAACCGACAATGCCCACAGTTGCTCCCGCGAGTAGACGGTCCAGTATATTATCGATACGGCATATTACGCTGAGAACGTAGTCCACAACCGATTCTGCATTTGAACCGGGGGCATTACAGTAGTGAATATCATTGGCGTGTAAATAGCTTAGATCGAGATGGTCTGTACCGATGGTGGTTGAACCGACAAAATGAACGCCGCTACCCGCTAGAAGATTCTCGTTAACCTTGGTGACGGAACGAACAATTAACACCTCCGCATCGCCAATGCTGTCCCTCGTTAATTGCCTGCCATTGACCTGCTGCACTTCGCCAAACTGGGAAAAACACGCCACAGCCGCGGGAATATTTTCGTCAACCAATATCTTCAATCGTTCTATAACTCCCAGGTTAGCTCAAACACAAATCTATAATAAGAATTAATAAACATACATAATTCACTGATTTAATTGCATATTATTTTACCAATTAAATAGTTGTCGGCGTTCGCATAGAAGCCTGTTCTGAAGTGCGCTTGCAATGCCTGGCAAAACAGCGCTGCCCGCCGCGGAAGTCCAAACACCCGATAACGATGCGCCGCTTGCCACACCGCAAGCTGAAAAGGAAAAGGATCAATGGCGCCGCCATCTAAATTGTCGATGCTGACTCTAAACTGACGGCCCGCCGCAACACTGAACATCCATTCCAAAGCTTGGGGTTTAGCCTCTACCGCTTCAAACGTCCGCTGCTGCTCTACGCCTCTACCGTCAGGCTCGTACCAATATCCGTAGTCAAGCAGCAATCTTCTTTGCTCGCCTGCAATACACCAGTGCGCAGCCTCGTGCAATGCGCTTGCCGCGTAATCTGAGCGGAAAATAATCTGGTGGTAATCGATCTGCTCATCTGCAGGTCGATATAAGGGCTCCTCACCCCCGCCACGCAAGCGCGTTCGATCCGACGCCCAAAAACAAGACTCAAATACCGAACAGATAAGGTCCGCATCTGTAGAAATGTATTCCGGTGCTAAGTTGGCGTCAGGCATTGCGCAACAAGCCCTGCTCGCCGAGAAGAGGCTCAGAGTATACGCTCTCGTGGCCGGTCAATATGTCGATGTATTCACTGGACAAAAACTCGCGCCCCGCCAATAAATGGGCGAGATAACTACTCTCCGGCAATAGTGCATTGTTGATATAAGCTGGGTTGGCAAGGTAAATCCACGTCGCACGCTGACCAGAACTTGTGTGAACGTGCATGCACTCTCGGCTGTAACGTACCGGCGTACCCTCAAAATGATCCATTAAGCGCAATTCATCGATACTGGCTAATGTATATAAAACGCCCTCGACATGGCATTTACCTGCCTGCTGCACGTTGGCATAGGCGACACTCGGCTTGCAGTGAGATTGTTTGTTGAAAACCAATTTAAACCCCCGCAGCGACGCAGCTTCCGCCGTCAAAAAGCGTAAGCCGCGGGCCTTCATTCTGGCGGGATTCATATTGGAGCCATAGGCAAAATAGCAAGAAGTCATGATCAAACACTTGGCAAATCAATAAACAGAGAGTAATTTTAGCAGAAAGGGACATCGCAGCGACCGAGTTTAGTTCATATCGGTAATCATTCGAGGTTTTCCTTGAAAGGTTTTGTGCAAGGTGCACACCTCACAAAATCCGCTGGCATGTACCGCCCGCTACGTGAGGAATGATATATGGCTCCACGTAACCCCGGTAAACCTTCGTCCGCGAAGATAATCCCCTTTCCTCTGCGTTCTTCACGCACAGAGCAGCATCGAATCCTTCGGATTTCCCCAGAGTACGAGGGCCTCTGTTTGCTCTACGCCCACCACGCATTGAGTCGTGACAAGCTCTATGCGGTGAAAATTCTAGCTTGGGCGCGCTTGGCAAACGGACAAGATGTCGCGATCTTACCCTGGCTAAGCGGTATTGTTCGTTGCATAGACCTTAAAGACCCTGAATCTGGTCAAACCCGTGGCTATTACGACCCGCGCAGCTCTCGTCATTTTAGTGACATTCCACCCCATCACGCTGCAGCATTAGATGCGATGTGTGAGTACCCACAACAAAGTGGTATGCACATTGTGCAGGAAATCCCTGATCTTATAGGCAGCCACGCGGCATTATTGAGTGACGACAAACAGTTTTTACTAGAACCTGTGATCAGCTGGCGATTGCATAGCGACGGGAAATTAGAGGCACTTGTGGCAGACTTAAGTCTTGCCCGAGAATCGCCAGTACTTCCGAGTGACGAGTGCCTTTATCCGGTTCAGCGCGAGGGAAACTTTCGATACTTTTTTCAATACCACATTGCCAATCAAATTAAAGCAGGAGGACAAATTGCAACGCGAGCACTTCAGCAATTATTAACCTAAGTGCATGCGTTTAAGCTTTTTTAACGAAATAACGATAGTTGCCGGGGCCTTCTTCTTGCGACAGTAATTCATGGCCGAGGAAGGTGCAGAACTTGGGAATATCCCGCGTCGTGGCGGGGTCAGTGGCAACTATTTCAAGAACATCGCCAGAGGAAATATCGCGAATTTTATTGTGCAACAACATGACCGGTTCCGGGCAAAAAAGCCCGCAGGTATCAAGTGTGTGATCTGCCACTATAGCCAAACTTAAACTCCAAAATTGTCATCGTTGTTGCGCACAACACGGCTGTTCGCTGCGTTTATGTCGTTAGTCCTTAGCAATAACGCTCCAACTTTCAGTGTCTGGACTAAACACAATAATAGCCTTGTTGTTTTCCAAGGCCATGCGAAGTTGGCTTATTTTTTCCTCCTGGCTTATTTCTGTCTCGCCGTAATCAGTGCCGTCCCGCGTCACCATTTCCTCTAGCAGGCCTTGAAACGCATCCGCGCTCAGCTTCTGCCAGGGGATTTCAACATAATCACTCATGAACAGGTTTACCAAATTTAAGGGTCATTCGATCGCTTTCGCCAATCGCCAAATATTTTTCTCGCTGCTGGTCGCCCAGTCGCAAGCTGGGAGGTAAAGTCCAGACACCTGCCGGATGATCGTGATTATCCTTGCTATTGGCATTAATTTCACTGCTATCCAGCAGTAAAAATCCAGCAGATTCCGCCAGCTCAATAACTTGCTTTTCGGAGACATAGCCGCTCTTTATCATGGTTTGCAATGATGCATCTGGATCTGCCCGATGCTCAACCACACCGAAGATACCGCCAGGCTTTAAGGCTTTATATGCAGCGGCAAAAACGTCCTCAGCGACGCCCGATTTAAGCCAGTTGTGTACATTGCGAAAGGTAAGCACCTTATCAGCTGTGCCGGCTGGCGCGATATCTCGGTACTCTGGCGGCTGCAGTGTGGTAACCACCACTTTTTCATAAACCGCGGGATCTTTCGCCAGTTTGGCCTCAAAAGCAGAGCGCGACTTGCTGTAATAGCTCACATCACTATCTGGCGCAAAGTGCGCTGTGTAGAGCTTGCCGCAATCTTTGACTATCGGTGTAAGAATTTCGGTGTACCAACCCCCACCGGGCCATAACTCTACTACGGAGTCACAGGGTTGAACGCCAAAGAAAAGCAGTGTTTGCAATGGGTGGCGATACTCATCGCGGAGGTGGTTTTGGGCGCCGCGGTGCTCACCATCCAACACTTCCGCCCACATTAAATCATTCACCGCCGGTGCCGCGACAACACTTCCAATACACAAAGACTGGATAAGCACGAGCATACAAATACGTTTCATTTTACTTTCCTTAATTAATAAATTGCTCGCATTCACGGTGCCTACTTGGCTAAATGAGCACGCACATGTTCGACTTTATCTGCAATAGTTTGTTCACGATCAGATCGTGTTCCAATCTTTAACTGACTTGATAACCTAGGCGCACCCATTTCATGAAGGCGGACATGACATCGCTTCACCGCATCCATTACCACCTCCCACTCACCCTCTATATTGGTACCATAAGCGTGTAGTTGATGAGATAAACCCATATCTATGAGGATTAATTGGCATTCTACAATATACGGCGTCAGCGATGTTTCAACCCCTAAGGGGGTAATGCAAAAATCCACAATCACTTTCATATCGAAGCCTCTGCCTTTCTATGGTATTACTCTGTTCGTCAGCTAAGACTATAATCTAACACTACCTACGCATAAAAAGGACGACACCGTGAACAACTCTCTTGTCTTTACCTTTTTGGGATTGGATCGCCCAGGACTGGTTGAACGGCTGGCCGACATCGTCGCTGACCACCAAGGCAACTGGCTAGAAAGCCGTATGACCCAGCTCGCCGGCCAATTTGCTGGCATTGCCCGCGTCACCGTTCCCGCAAGTGAGATCGACGAACTCAGCAATGCACTACTAAGCCTTAACATTGAAGGCTTAACAATCAATATTCAACCAGGCCAAGCACCAGCAGCTGGCGCCAAGCCAAAACTGTGTAAATTGCATATTTTAGGTAACGACCGCCCGGGAATTGTGCGCGAAGTCAGTCGCGCGCTAAAGCAACAGCAAATCAATGTTGTCGAAATGAGCTCAAATATTACCAGCGCCCCAATGAGTGGCGATGCCTTATTTGAAGCCCACGTCAGCGCGGAAATGCCACAAGGATGTAATTTTGATGAGCTAGAAGAAAGCCTCGATACCATCGCAGAACAGCTCAGTGTTGATATCGTTTTAAGCTAGTTTAATGGCCATTAGCCTTGAATCTTTTTCATTACAAAAACCAGCGCTGCGGCCAGCAGCGCTATAAACGCCACGCCCAGCACACACAGTAAAAAATACTGCGCAATATCACGCCAAGGCACATCGAAACTCCAAACCGCAGAGCACACCAACATAACTGTCGCCAATACCGCCAACACTGGTGTTCGATAGCGTTTGTACGCCTTTACATACTGATTTGCCACGTTGTATTACCGTTTTAATGTACTTGTATCGCTTAGCTTAACGAATCTTCCCTAACCCACTCACAGCGCAACTTCCCCGTACCCTGACCCGGCACATGACATTCGTCTTCTGCCTGCCAAACAAAGGTGTGGGTGCCGCTGTAGGCCGTTTGTAGGTGCACCGTTGCCGTCACCCAATACATCTTGTGAAGGACCTTCTCAAACTGTTTCAGCCAAGCATCCCACTCATGCTCTATTGCTTTATAGGAACTGCCAAAATGAATCACATCGGTCTGGCAATCGCCAAAATCTATGGCGGGTCGCGGTGCCGAAAACATTTCACGACACAGCAAAGGCCAGTCTTCCGACGCTGGCAAAGAGGCTGTCACCAACTGATTATTGTCTCTTCGCTCAGCGACGTCCTCTTTGCTGCGCGCGTACAACATATCTGTGATACAACCGTAAACCACCGATTCCTGTGCCATAACACTACCTAAATAAGTATTTCCAAGCGAGTCTACAAAAGCTGCTCGTCATCGGCTAGTTATTTTAAGAATGCTCGGTGATCGCAGATTGTTCGTATAGCGGCGAGCGAAGATAGTGCCAGGCAATGGCAAAGGCGACTGCAGCTGCAAACGCGGCCACGGTAAAACACAACACCCCGCTTAAGTCCCAAGCCCAGCCACTCAGAACGGCACCAGCCGCGCCACCTAAACCAAAACTTAAGCCGCTATATAAAGCCATACCTTGGCCCTGATGACCGACAAAAGACCGCCGAATAATCTCGATGCTCGCGGCGTGATAACTACCAAAGCTGGCCGCGTGCAAGCACTGCGCAAAAATGAGTACCACGGGGTATTCGACAAAATAAGCAATTAACAACCAACGCAAGCATGACAAGCCCAAACTCCACAGCACAATATTGCGAAGGCTAAACGCCGCCAACACCCGGTGCATCCCGATAAAAAGGAGTACTTCGGCAATCACGCCCAGCGACCACAAAACACCTATTGCGGACTTTGAATAATCCTGTGCCTCAAGATAAATGCTGAAGAATGTGTAGTACGGGCCGTGGGATAGCTGCAAAAAAAAGCTGATCGCAAAAAATGCCAGCACCGCGGGATGACGCAGAATAATCAAGAGAGACGCGCGGGTTTGAGCCCCCCGCTGATTCCCATTCTTTTCGGAAACCAACAAGCTGGCAAGCCAAATACCGCTTAGCAATGCGCTAATAAGATAGAGCAGATGAACAATAGGATGGGTATCTAACCACCAGCCCACACCTAGAACCGCGACGATAAAACCGATTGAGCCCCACACTCGAATACGACTATAGCGCCCGTAACGCCCGGCGAGATGAGAAAGCGTCACCACATCAAACTGTGCTAGCACCGCATTCCAAAAAAAACTGTATGCCACGACAACAGCGGCCAACCACCAAAAATCCGAGCGGAGATACACGCCGCTGAATGCCACAATGCCGAAAAAAGCCCCATAGCGAATAATCCGGCTTCGGTGACCGTAATTATCAGCCATCCATCCCCATAGGTTCGGCGCAACGATCTTAGTCGCCATCACCAGAGCCGACAAAACACCAATTTCTTCGGAGCTAAAACCTAGAGATTTAAGGTAAAGGGCCCAGTACGGCACCCAGGTTCCCAATAATGCAAAATAGCAAAAATAGAAACCCGACAAGCGCCAGTACGGCACCGAGGCAGACACACTAATTACGAGTTAGCAGCGGGAATGACTGGTGTTGTGGAATGCACATCGGCATTTTGAGCCCGATTGCGGAGCAAATGATCCATCAACACAATCGCAACCATCGCTTCAGCAATGGGAACCGCGCGAATACCCACACAGGGGTCGTGACGACCAGTGGTGATGACTTCAACGGCATTGCCATCGACGTCTACCGTCTTGCCAGGCACGAGAATACTGGAGGTAGGTTTAAGCGCGAGATGGGCAACCAAATCTTGGCCACTGGAGATTCCACCAAGCACACCGCCGGCGTTATTAGAGGTGAAACCGTCTGGCGTGAGCTCGTCGCGGTGAAGGCTACCTAAAGCATCAACACAATCAAAGCCGGCGCCCAATTCAACACCTTTTACTGCATTTATGCCCATGAGTGCATGAGCGATATCCGCATCCAGCCGATCGAACACCGGCTCACCCAAACCCACTGGCATACCGCTGGCGACAACGGTTAATTTTGCCCCCACAGAATCACCGGATTTGCGCAATTTCTGCATATATTCTTCCATTTCCCCCACTTTACTTTCATCGGGACAAAAGAAGGGGTTGGTCTCCACCACATTCCAATCTACATTTTCCACCGCGATCGGGCCGAGCTGGGAAAGATAGCCCCGCACTTCAATTCCGCAGTGTGTTAGCAAATATTTTTTAGCGACCGCACCCGCAGCCACGCGCATTGCCGTTTCCCGCGCAGAGGAGCGACCGCCGCCGCGATAGTCGCGGGCGCCGTATTTTTGTTGATACGTATAATCTGCGTGCATGGGACGAAAACGATCTTTTATTTTGCCGTAGTCTTTTGATCGCTGGTCGGTGTTTTCGATAAGTAAACCGATCGAGGTACCGGTGGTTTTTCCTTCAAAAACACCGGACAGAATTTTAACTACGTCATCCTCTCGGCGCTGAGTTGTATAGCGAGAGGTGCCTGGTTTGCGGCGATCCAAGTCCAGCTGCATATCCAGTTCGGAGAGCTCAATACCTGGCGGGCAGCCGTCGATAATCGCCCCTAAGGCGAGACCGTGGCTCTCACCAAAGGTGGTTACCGTGAATAATTTACCGATGCTATTACCTGACATGAACCTTCCTGAATCGACTTTAATTAGCGCCACACTGCTGGCGGATTATACGGCAAAACGACAAAGGCCGTCAGAACCTCATGCAAAACTGTCTGCATATTCAAGCAATTGCTCGCGAGTCATGACAAAGACCCCGTGCCCTCCGCGCTCAAATTCCAGCCACATAAAGGGTACGTTTGGATAGGCCTCATCCAAGGCCACGCAGCTATTCCCCACCTCGACTATCAATACGCCGCCGACATTTAGGTGATCTGCGGCATGACGCAAGATTTGCCGAGTAATATCTAAACCGTCAGGCCCAGATGCTAAGCCTAGCGCTGGTTCACGGTGATACTCCATGGGCATATCGGCAAGGTCTTCGGCATCGACATAAGGCGGGTTGCTGACAATTAAGTCATAGCGCTCACCTGGCAGCCATTCAAAGACATCTGACTGCACAGCCCGAACGCGGTCAGAAAGCTCATGGCGAGCAATATTAATATCGGCGACATTAATGGCATCAAGGGAAATATCGGCCAAATCAACACTGGCATCTTCAAATTGATAGGCGCAAGCAATACCAATACAACCGCTGCCGGAACAGAGATCAAGGATTCGCTGCGGGTAAATACCAGACAGCCAAGGCTCAAAATCCTGCGCTATTAATTCTGCGATTGGCGATCTCGGCACCAATACTCGCTCATCAACGTAAAAGGATAGTCCTGCAAACCACGCCTCTCGCGTTAAGTACGCTGCGGGAACGCGCTCAGTAATCCGGCGTTCTAACAGCGACAGAATTGATTCGCGCTCGGCAATAGTTAAGCGGGCATCCAACAGTTCTGTCTCAAAATCAAACGGCAAATTTAAAACATGTGAAACCAAAACCCGAGATTCGTCGTAAGCGTTATCTGTACCGTGGCCAAAAAACAAGCCAGCGCGCCCGAATTCACTGACACCCCAGCGAAGGTAGTCGCGGATGCTTACTAGTTCATTGGTTATATTGTTTACTTGGCTCACGACGATACCCAAAAAATGTAAAGACGTAATTTTACACTAGCTAAACAAAGAATCCTGCACTGTTTTGACATGACTAGTACCCCGTCAACATGATATTGAAGGAGTACTGGCAGCAGCCGCAGAAAACAACAGCTATGTTCAAGATCGTTTGGAAACTCACGGCGGGTTTGCTACCATTCCAGCCCCAATAACGCATGAAGGATAAACAGTGGAAAAGGCGTTTGCAGATATTATTAAAAAAATCGGCGAAGATCCGACCCGTGACGGCCTGATAGACACGCCGACTAGAGCAGCAAAGGCGTTCGAGTTCCTAACCGAAGGCTATCGTCGCAATGTAAAAGACGTTGTCAACGATGCCCTATTCGAGTCTGATTGCAATGAGATGGTTGTGGTATCAGATATCGAACTCTATTCCCTGTGCGAACATCACTTGCTTCCCTTTATCGGCAAATGCCACGTTGCATATATCCCGCGCGGCAAAGTGCTAGGCTTGTCAAAAGTAGCGCGAATCGTCGATTTGTACGCGCGACGCCTGCAAATCCAAGAGGGTCTCACTACCCAAATTGCGAATACGATGATGGATGTCACTGGCGCAGACGGGGTCGGCGTTATCATTGAAGCCCGCCATATGTGCATGATGATGCGCGGTGTGGAAAAACAAAACTCAGTAATGCGCACCAGCGCAATGCTCGGCGCCTTTAAAGACAATCAAGCGACTCGCACCGAATTCTTATCTCTTATCAGCATGTAAATGTATCCGCACCAGACGCTATCAGTTCAAATTAGCAACTGGTGTGGATTTTTATCATGAAAGCCACTTATTTTAAGCGCTTTTAGCCCCGATAAAATCCTTAATCCACGCTACCATTTGTACCGATTGCGCTTCCATATGGCAGTGATGCTGACCTTCAATTTCCTTAACAACGAAACGCTTTGTGATATCGAAGGGCAATTTTGGCAACCATTGCCCCAGGCCCTGTTTGGCGGAAATCAGCAGCGCCGGCGAGGAAATCGCTTCCAGTGCCGCCTGCAACTGGCCAAGGCTTAATTTTACCGGGGAGGCAAATTTCAATCGTCTATCACTGCGCCAATAATAGCGACCGTCGTCTGCCTTGACGCTAGCTCGCTCTACAATTAAAGCGGCGGCTTCGACCGTCATTGGCGTCGCCCTTATCCTCGCCGCGACCGCCGCCTCAAAACTGGCGTGTCCCTGGTCACCACGCGGGGATTTGCTATCCGCAAAATCAGTGATATACCTGCCCAATTGCAGCGGAAAGTTGCTATCGGGTTCTGGCGGTGGCAGTAAACCATCTATACAAATCAGATGGCTCACTCTGTCCGGCAGCGTGGCGCTAAGCAGGGTCGAGATATTGGCACCGCGGGAATGACCAATAACAGAAAACTCAGACCAGCCCATTTGATCTACGACGGCGGTGATAACGCGCAAGTCGTCCCAAATCGCATAGTTGCCAGACGCTGGCTTGTGATCACTTAAACCGTGACCCGGTAAATCGATGGCCAAAACCTGAAAATCTGTCAGCTGGGCGGCGATGCAATCAAAGCTGCCAGCATTGTCCAGCCACCCATGCAAGGCTATAACGGGGAGTCCCGCATCGTCGCCCCACAATTTTGCCGCAATGTTTAAACCTTCAACATTGAAACGTTTTTCACATGCCAAACGAACACTCATCGCCCGTTATGATCGTAATTAGGATAGTGACGAAGCCATTCTAAATTGCCGCAGCCCTGCGCAAATACCTCTGCGCTGATAAGGGCCATACTCGCCGGCTGCATACCCCAGTAGCTTTTATTGGCACCGCCATGCCAAGAGGCAATGATATTGCTCAACAGAGGGTTGTGCGACACCACCATTAGTCGCTCGCCGCGAAACGTTGCCAACATAGCTTCTAATTCTGACTGCGGCGTATCTGGCGTTAATGACGATTTCAATCTTGGTCGCAGCTGCCAGTCGCGATTTAAAATCGCGGCGGTTTGAACCGCGCGCTTGTATGGACTCACCCAAAGCTCGTCGGGTCGCCAGGAACTGGCTGCTATCCAGCCCGCCGCTGCATTAACTTCTTGTTCACCAACCGCCGTTAGTTCACGCTCGATATCTGTTTTGGTATCCCACGAGGCTGAACCGTGGCGTATTAACAAAATTTCCATATTACCTATTACATTACTTAATGATGAACTCTACATCGCGGTTTTGTTCAGCACACATCATCGTGCCAATGACTTCGCTGACTTTACGACCATTGTAAATAATATCGTAGAGGCCATTTACCAAAGGCATATAAATCCCTAAGGCTTCTGACTGCTCTTTCATTAGTCTGAGGGTATTTACGCCCTCGGCAACCTGCCCCAGACTTTCAACCACCTCGTTGAGATCACGCCCCTGCCCCAACTCATAGCCAACGCGATAATTTCGGCTCAGTGGCGACGTGCAGGTGACAAATAAATCCCCGACTCCAGCCAGCCCTAAGAATGTCAGTGGATCGGCGCCTTTCATCACTGCGTAGCGACTCATTTCTGCCAAACTGCGGGTCACGAGCATACTGATCGTATTGTGACCGCACCCCATAGCCGCCGCCATACCCGCGGTTATTGCGTATACGTTTTTCAGTGCACCAGCCAACTCCACGCCGTACATGTCACTGCCGGCGTAAACTCGAAAGTATGAGCACTGCAAAATATCCTGAACGACGCTACCCACTTCCGGATCTGCGCTTGCAATTACGGTGCCTGTAATCATTCTGGCAGCTAATTCTTTGGCGAGATTAGGGCCGCTCATCACGCCTAAGCGAACCTGAGGCAATTCTTCTTTTAGCACCTCGCTCATGAGCTTATTGGTATCGAACTCTATACCTTTGGTGGTGCTAACCAAAATTGTGCCAGGCGCGAGGTAATCGGCGAGCTGGCGCGCAACTTCGCGACTGGATTTACTTGGTATTGAAAAGAAGACGGCATCGCAACCCGCGACTGTCTCCTTAAGATCTGAACTAGCCCTTAGGGCAGGATTAAGCTTAATCCCCGGCAAATAAACTTCATTTGTGTGTAGTTCATTGACTTCGTCTACACGTGCAACCGTTCTCATCCACTGGCAGGTATCATGTCCATTATCCGCCATGATGTTAGCTATTGCAGTGCCAAAGCTGCCACCGCCTATGATCGCAACCTTATATTGTTTTCCCATACTAGACTTAACCCCTGTCTTATTTACTGGGAGTTTATCACTGCTACACCGGACTAAAACAAAAAAGGCGGCTTTCGCCGCCTTTTACTGCAAATAAATTATGCACTTAACTCAAGCAAGAGCTTGTTTAACTTGTGAACGTAGCTAGCCGGATCTTCCAGCTGTGCGCCCTCCGCCAAATGAGCCTGATCGAATAAGACATCAACCAAATCAGCGAAACGATCTTCATCACTTTCTTGATCCAGTTTCTGCACAAGCGGATGAGCAGGATTTAGCTCAAAAATAGGTTTGCTCGGAGGCAGAGCCTGCCCAGCAGCTTCCATCATACGGCGCATTTGCGCACCCATATCGTCTTCAGTGACAACTAAACACGCGGGGGACTCGGTTAGACGGCTAGTGACTCGCACTGTCTCTACTTTTTCAGCCAGGACTTTATTCACTCGCTCGACCAGATCTTTGTGCTCCTCTGCGAGAACTTCCTGTGCCTTTTTCTCTTCCTCGTCTTCCAAATCGCCGAGATCCAGTTCGCCGCGACCTACGTCTAGGAAAGACTTGCCATCAAACTCCGCTAAATGGTTCATCAACCAATCGTCTACGCGTTCGGAAAGTAACAACACTTCGATGCCCTTCTTGCGAAACACTTCCAAGTGCGGGCTGCTTGACGCTGTTTTATGACTCTCGCCGGCAACATAGTAAATTTTAGTCTGACCTTCCTTCATCCGCGCCACATAATCTTCAAGTGAGTGCGTTTGTTCAGATTTATTGTCGAACGTGGTCGCAAAACGCAACAACTTCGCGATTTTTTCCTTATTAGTGAAATCTTCCGCGGGGCCTTCTTTCAGCACTTGGCCAAAGGCTTTCCAAAACTGCTGGTATTTCTCAACATCACTTTTTGCCAATTTGCTAAGCATATCAAGCACGCGCTTAGTCAAGGCACTCTTCATCGCGTCGACAGCGGGGTCTTGCTGCAGTATTTCTCGAGATACATTTAAAGATAAGTCGTTTGAATCAATAACGCCTTTCACAAAGCGCAAATACAAGGGCAAGAACTGCTCAGCGTCGTCCATGATAAAGGTGCGTTGAACGTATAATTTCAGGCCACGCGCTGCATCGCGATTCCACAAGTCCATCGGCGCTTGACCAGGTAAGTACAGCAAGCTGGTGTACTCTAACTTCCCCTCAACTTTATTATGGCTCCAGTGCAGGGCCGGGCTAAAGTCATGGCTAACGTGCTTGTAAAACGCCTGATACTCTTCGTCAGTCACTTCACTGCGAGAGCGCGTCCAAAGTGCAGTTGCACTGTTCACCGACTCAAAACCCGGCTCCGCTTGCTCTTCACCCTCTTTGGCCTTAGGCGGGGTATTCAGCATTTGCACAGGAATACTAATATGGTCGGAATATTTTTTAATGATGGAGCGAACGCGCCAATCGTCGGCAAACTCACTATCTTCTGGACGAAGATGGAGCACAACCGTGGTACCACGATCGACTTTTTCGCACTCCTCAACTGAGAAATCCGCTTCACCAGTGGACTCCCAATGGGTGGCAGATGAAGCCGAGTCACCGGCGCGGCGGGTAAACACCTCGACGCGCTCTGCAACAATAAATGCCGAGTAAAAACCAACGCCAAATTGGCCAATTAACTGGGAGTCTTTTTTGCCATCGCCGCTGAGATTCTTAAGGAATTCAGCAGTACCTGAGCGCGCGATGGTACCTAAATTGGCAATAACCTCATCGCGTGACATGCCAATACCGTTGTCACTAATGGATAGCGTATTACCTTCCTTATCAAGGGTAACGCGAACTCGAAGATCAGGATCATTTTCAAACAACGCACTATCGGATAGCGCTTCATAGCGTAATTTATCAGCGGCGTCAGAGGCGTTTGATACTAGCTCTCTAAGAAAGATTTCTTTATTGCTATACATTGAGTGAATCATTAACTGCAGCATTTGCTTTGCTTCAGTTTGAAAACCCAGAGTTTCTTTTTCTGCTGTCGACATTGTTGCTACCTTTCTTCAAAAAAATTAAGTGTGGCCACAGCTTCTGCGGTCAGTGCTTATAAGATGGGGCCATCACTTTTTTTTTCAAGACTCAGCGCAATCAAACTCTGGAAGCACCCTTGATAAAATCATGTGTACGTCGACACCTTCGGGCAAACAGCCGTAAACAGCCTGACCACCACTCAAACGTGAGCGAACAAAAGCGTCCGCAACCGGCGGTGGGGCAGATTGCACCAATAGTGCCGCTTGCATCGTTAATGCTAACTGCTCAATCAAATAGCGCGCCCGAAACTCGAGGCTTTCCGGCTTATTGAAGAAAGTTTGCAGCCGCTCTACTGCAGCGTCTAGCAAGGGATAGCTGCCTGCGGATTTAGCCAACTCCTTAAACCAACGCTCCAGCACCGCCGGTGTTTTTTGTAGCGCCCGCAGCACATCTAATGCTTGTATATTGCCCGAACCTTCCCAAATGGCATTGATCGGGGCCTCGCGGTATAGACGCGGCATAATGCAATTTTCAATAACGCCGTTCCCCCCCAAACACTCCATAGCCTCATATGCGTGGCCGGGAGTGCGTTTACATATCCAAAACTTGCCAACCGCCGTACCTAGGCGCATTAATAGTTGTTCGCTCGGATCATCCGCGTTATCGAGCGCCTTCGCCATGCGCATGGTCAGGGCAAGCGAGCCCTCTACCTCAAGCTGTAGATCCGCTAAGACATTCTGCATTAAAGGTTGATCTATTAAGCGCGCGCCGAATGATGAGCGCTGTTGAGCGTGATTCACTGCTTGGGCAACCGCTTGGCGCTGCCCTGCCGTTGAGCCAACCATGCAGTCGAAGCGCGTCAGCGACACCATTTCGATAATCGCCGATACCCCACGCCCTTCGTCGCCAACCATCCAACCGTGGGCCTGACGCAACTCTACTTCTGAGGAGGCGTTGGATACATTACCCATTTTATTTTTAAGGCGCTGCACGTAAAGCCCATTCTTGGTGCCATCTTCACGCCAACGCGGCACTAAAAAGCAACTCAGGCCACCCTTCGCCTGCGCCAGCATCAAGAAGGCATCGCACATTGGCGCCGATAAAAACCATTTGTGGCCGCTTATTGTGTACAAGGCACCATTGCCCGAAGCAGTGATTGGCTCTGCCACCGTGCTGTTCGCACGCACGTCTGAGCCACCCTGCTTCTCGGTCATCCCCATGCCAATGGTGACAGCACTCTTTTCAAAATACGGGACATTGTCAGGCTGATATTTGTTAGCCAGTATTTTCGGAAGCCATATTGCAGCCAATACCGGGCTTAACTTTATCGTCGGAACCGATGCGAAGGTCATCGTTAGCGGACAGCCGTGCCCCGCTTCTACCTGCGCCTGCATATAGCTAAGCGCAGCGCGCTTTAGGTGGGCACTTTTAGCGCTGTCGCGCCAGGGACCGGAGTGAATCCCATTGCTAAGCGCCAATTCCATTAGGCTATGGTAAGCGGGATGGAATTTAACGAGATCGACGCGCCTGCCGAAACGATCGTGAGTATCGAACTGCGGTTTATTCTCATTGGCATCAAAGCCCCATGCAATCACTTCTGCTTCACCACAACGGGCACCGTGGGCAGCAAGGCTCTCGGTATCTTCAACGCCATAGTGATGAAGGGCTTCTTGAAGAGCGATATCGCTTTTATACAAATTGTAATTTTCCAAGGCAGAGGACTGGTTAAATACCTCGTGAGTTTCACCACTTGTACTTTCAATATGCTCAGCATGCTTTTGTATAAGCGACATACGCCCTCCTCATTGAATATGATTTTGTACTAAGGTTTATATAAAACCCCAACTGCTCTTAAACAAAACTCTCGCAACGCGACTGTCGTAAGTGAGTCGCTGCTAGGATGATCCAATGGCCCTAACAGGCTCTCTGCCATTGCGCCAACTAAGGCAGCGGCTGATAAGGACGGCGTCTGCGATACCAAAACCCCACTTTCTACGCCCTCGGCGATCACCGCTTCGAAAAGTGCGGAATAGGCTTTTCGATATTCTAGGCGCGCCAGATCTACTGCCGGATCAACAGGTTCGGCGATTAATGCCCATGCTAGTTTCGGCGCGGCAAATGCGCGCTGGGCAAATACTTCAGCGGCAGCCGCGAGACGCCCTGCAACCGATAACTCAGCTGACAAGGCGAGCTTGACCGCCTCGAGCTCTCGAATCGTTGCGCGTCTAAACACCTCAGTGCTCAATTCATCTTTATTGTTAAAGTAGCGATACACAGTGCCGACACCGATACCGGCCTCGGAAGCGACAGCTTGGATGGTAAGTGCGGCAAAACCGCCCTCCCTCACCAAGGATTCTGCTGCACGGAGCAAACCCGATTTTTGCGCAAGCTTGCGCTGTTTTACCATCGGTGTTTCGCGATATGCCATATAGACTTCCTAAGATGTTAAAGAAGTGAATCATGATTCATTTCTTTAATCAAGACTCAGTTAATTAATTACGTCTGCCCTTAAACGCAAAAAGGCGGCCGAAGCCGCCTTTTCTAACAATGCAAACTGAACTTACCAGCCGGTAATTTCTTTCAGCGCTTTGCCGATATCCGCCAGCGAGCGAACAGTTTTAACACCAGCGTCTTGCAGTGCCGCAAACTTCTCGTCAGCAGTACCTTTACCACCAGAGATAATCGCGCCAGCATGGCCCATGCGCTTACCAGCAGGTGCGGTAACACCAGCAATGTAAGATACAACAGGCTTGGTCACGTTTGCTTTGATGTAAGCAGCAGCTTCTTCTTCAGCAGTACCACCAATCTCACCGATCATCACAATCGCTTCGGTCTGTGGATCATTCTGGAACATTTCCAAAATGTCGATGAAGCTTGAACCAGGAATCGGATCACCACCGATACCTACGCAAGTAGACTGACCAAAACCATAATCAGTTGTCTGCTTAACTGCTTCATAGGTCAAAGTACCTGAACGAGATACGATGCCCACTTTACCTGGCAAATGAATATGACCAGGCATAATGCCGATCTTAGACTCACCTGGAGTGATAACACCTGGGCAGTTTGGTCCGATCAGACGCACACCCATCTCATCGCACTTCACTTTACATTCCAGCATATCCAGCGTCGGAATACCTTCGGTGATACAAACAATCAGTTTGATACCGGAAGTGGCTGCTTCAAGGATAGAGTCTTTACAAAATGCAGCGGGAACGTAAATTACTGAAGCTTCTGCACCAGTAGCATTAACCGCATCAGCAACAGTATTAAATACAGGCAAACCCAAATGTTCTTGGCCACCTTTACCCGGCGTTACACCACCGACCATTTTTGTACCATAAGCGATGGCTTGCTCAGAGTGAAAAGTACCCTGTGCGCCAGTGAAGCCTTGGCAAATAACTTTAGTATCTTTGTTAAGTAAAACGCTCATTATTTACCCTCCGCTGCTTTAACGACTGTTTCAGCCGCTTCAGTGAGGCTGTTAGCAGCGATAATGTTCAGGCCGCTTTCTGCAAGAATCTTGGAGCCAACATCTGCATTGTTACCTTCAAGGCGAACAACAACAGGGATCTTAACGCCCACTTCTTGTACTGCACCGATGATACCGTCTGCGATCAAATCACAGCGTACGATACCGCCAAAAATATTTACCAGAACCGCTTTTACACTGTCGTCTGACAAAATAATTTTGAATGCTTCAGAAACACGCTCTTTAGTTGCACCACCACCTACGTCGAGGAAGTTAGCAGGAGCGCCACCGTGCAATTTAACGATATCCATGGTGCCCATCGCCAAGCCAGCGCCGTTTACCATGCAGCCGATGTTGCCATCTAGCGCGACATAGTTAAGCTCAAAGCTCGCAGCGTGCGCTTCACGTGCATCTTCCTGTGAAGGATCATGCATTTTTTTCAATTCAGGATGGCGATACATCGCATTGCTATCAACAACCAGTTTGGCGTCTAGGCAGTGCAAATTACCTTCACTGGTAATAACCAGCGGGTTGATTTCCATCAACGCAAGGTCTTTGTCTTGGAACAATTTAGCCAAGCCCAAGAAAATATTTACAAACTGCTTAACCTGAGTTGGGTTTAAACCCAATTTGAACGCCAGTTCGCGACCTTGGTATGGCTGAGCGCCAGTCATCGGATCGATAATTGCCTTGAGAATCTTCTCTGGAGTCTCTTCTGCAACTTTCTCGATCTCAACACCACCTTCGGTAGATGCCATGAAAACGATACGACGTGAAGAACGGTCTACAACCGCGCCCAAATATAACTCTTGATCAATGTCAGTGCACGACTCAACTAAGATTTTAGAGACGGGCTGACCATGTTCATCTGTCTGATAAGTTACCAGGTTTTTACCTAGCCACTTTTCAGCAAATGCCTTGATCTCTTCTTTGCTGCTAACTAGCTTAACGCCGCCAGCTTTGCCTCGGCCACCAGCGTGAACTTGGGCCTTAACTACCCATTTGTCGCCGCCAATTTTATCAGCTGCTGCTGCAGCTTCTTCCGGGGTATCACAGGCATATCCTGTAGAAACAGGTAGCCCGTATTCAGCAAACAACTGTTTGCCCTGGTACTCGTGAAGGTTCATGTTGGAATTACCATCTCGGTCTGTGGAAGTGTTAAGCGAGTTAGATCCTGTCAGTGACTTGGCCCGCTCCCTCTGCACATTGCAGTAACAACGCGAAATCGGGATGCGTATTTTCCCGAATTTCGCGCACTACCGCAAATCTATTTACGCTTCTTACGATTCGGCATGTGTATAGCCTGTCCATTTACCGCTAACGCGGCCTCATGAACAGCTTCAGACAGCGTTGGATGACCAAATACAGTCAAGCCAATATCTTCCGCTGAAGAACCAAATTCCATAGCGATAACAATCTGTTGCACTAAATCCGCTGCACTGGCACCGATAATATGGCAACCAAGAATACGGTCAGTCTCTTCGTGGGCGAGCATTTTAACCATGCCCGTTGAGTCATTTGCAGCTACAGCTCGGCCGATGGCCGCAAATGGGAAAGTACCGACTTTATACGGAACCCCCTCTGCTTTCAGCTGCTCTTCGGTTTTACCTACGCCGGCGATCTCTGGGTGAGTATAAATAACCGAAGGGATGCAATCGTAGTTCATCGTGACTTTGTGACCAGCAATACGCTCTACAACCATCACGCCCTCTTCAGACCCCTTGTGGGCGAGCATTGGGCCACGAACCACGTCACCTATAGCGAATACGCCAGCGGCATCGGTTTTGCAGTGATCGTCAACAAAGATAAAACCGCGCTCATCAAGATTAACACCACAATCAGGGGCAAGTAGACCATTGCTCATGGGCTTACGACCAACGCACACAATCAACTTATCAAAGATTTCGGTTTTCTCTTCGTCGTTGTGGGTATAACTTACTTCAACTTTACCCTTGGCAGTTTTGGTCGCAGTAACGCGTGCACCCAAACGAATATCTAAGCCTTGCTTCTTAAAGACTTTTGCCGCTTCTTTTGCAATTTGGCTATCTACAATTGGCAGGAAAGTGTCCAAAGCTTCTAGTAGCACTACTTCACTACCTAAACGGGACCAAACGCTACCCAACTCTAAACCGATAACCCCAGCGCCAATTACACCAAGCTTGGCAGGCACGCTTTGAAACTCCAACGCACCTGTAGAGTCAACGATAATGTCTTGATCTACCGGCGCCGGAGGAATTGCCACTGGGATAGAACCAGTAGCGATAATAATGTTCTCCGCTTCGAGAATGCTTGTGCTGCCGTCAGCGGCGGTCACTTCTACTTTTTTACCAGCAAGTACCTTGCCTAAGCCTTCAATAGAGGTAACGCCATTTGCTTGGAAAAGGCCTCCGATACCACCAATCATTTGCGCAACGACAGCATCTTTGCGCTTGATCATTGCGGGCACATCAATCGTTACGTCCCCAGTGCCAATACCATGATCAGCAAAGTTATCCTTCGCTTCATGATATTTGTAACTGCTATCGAGCAGAGCTTTAGACGGTATACAACCAACATTAAGGCAGGTTCCACCCAAGGCCAATTTGTCGCTTTTGTTGCGGGCCTTTTCTATGCAGGCGGTTTTCAAACCGAGCTGTGCTGCACGAATGGCGGCAACATAACCCGCTGGGCCAGAACCAATTACTACCACATCAAATTTCGACATTTCCACTTCCCGTTCTGTCGTTTGCAGCAGATAAGCCTACCTTCCGCCAACCACTGCTAAAAAATACACGCGCCGGCGTATTCCGGCGCACTCAATTAAACTTCTAGCAAAATACGCGCTGGATCTTCAATTAAGTCTTTAATCGCAACTAGAAATTGCACCGCGTCTTTACCATCGACCAAGCGGTGATCGTAAGACAGCGCCAAATACATCATCGGCAAAATAACAACTTCGCCATTTACCGCCATTGGGCGATCTTGGATTTTATGCATTCCCAAAATGGCAGTTTGCGGCGGGTTTAGAATTGGCGTTGACAGCAAGGAACCGAATACACCACCGTTGGTGATAGTAAACGTACCGCCAGTCATATCTTCCATACTTAGCTTGCCATCTTTAGCGCGCAAACCGTATTCGCGGACCTTCTCTTCAATTTTAGCCATACTCATGTTTTCAGCATCGCGGAGAACAGGAACAACTAACCCCTTCTCAGTTGATACCGCCACACCGACATCCTGATAACCATGGTAAACCACATCATCGCCGTCAATAGAGGCGTTTACGGCGGGGAAGCGCTTCAGCGACTCACAGGCCGCTTTCACGAAAAAGCCCATAAAGCCTAGACGGGTGCCGTTGTGCGATTTTTCAAACAAATCTTTATATTGATTGCGCAAATCCATAATCGGCTTCATGTTGACTTCGTTAAACGTCGTCAACATAGCAGTAGTGTGCGTCGCCTCCAGAAGGCGCTCAGCAATACGCTTACGCAAGCGCGTCATTGGCACGCGCTTTTCAACCCGCTCACCTGCGGGCACATCTACGGCTGGCGCAGCGGCAGGTGCTGGCGCTGATTTCGCAGCTGCTACTGCAGGTTTATGCGCAGCAACGTCTTCTTTTGTAATAAGTCCACCCTTGCCCGTACCTGTAACAGCGGCCGCATCAATGCCTTTTTCATCTAGCATTTTACGCGCCGCAGGACTGATCTTTAGATCGGCTGCTGCAGCCGGCGCGGTAGCTTCTTCTGCTGGTTCAGCAGAAACGCTTGCCGACGCACCTTCCTCAAACAAGGCAACAACCTCATCGCTTAGAACCGTATCGCCCTCGCCTTTTATAATTTCTTTCAATACGCCGTCCGCAGGCGCCACAACTTCAAGAACCACTTTATCCGTTTCAATATCTACCAAGGGTTCATCACGGGTCACCGCTTCGCCGACTTTCTTGTGCCATGTTGCAATAGAACCGTCTGCTACTGATTCCGGAAATGTTGGCGCTTTGATTTCAGTACTCATCACTCTTCCTGTCATTAAATTCGCTGTACGAGACAGTCTTTATAAGTTGATTAAAACCTTAAAGTTTTAATGCCTGTTTAATAAATTTCTCTTGCTGTTCAAGGTGCAAAGCCATGTATCCAGCTGCAGGTGATGCAGAAGGCTCACGCCCCACATAACCTAACAACAGGTTTTTCTCAGGCTTAAAGCTGCGAATCACTCGGGTCATACGGTGGCGGCTGTTATACCAAGCACCTTGGTTGCGCGGCTCTTCCTGACACCAAACCACCTTCTTGAGGTTTGGGTAACCCGCAATCGCATTGCGCAAATCGTCATAAGGGAATGGATAAACTTGCTCTAGACGAACAATGGCTACCGAGTCTTTACTATGTTCACGACGAGCTGCACGCAAGTCGTAGTAGACTTTACCGCTGCAAAGGATCATCCGCGTGACTTTAGACTTATCGATATCGTCGGTCTCATCGATCACATTCTGGAAATGACCTTCGCTTAATTCCTCAATACTTGAAACGGCTTCTTTATGACGAAGCAAGCTCTTCGGCGACATTACCACCAGTGGGCGGCGTAGAGGCCGAATCGCCTGACGGCGCAGCATGTGATAAACCTGCGCAGGCGTCGACGGAATACACACTTGGATATTGTGCTCAGCACAAAGCTGTAAGAAACGCTCTAAACGAGCAGACGAATGCTCTGGCCCCTGCCCTTCATAGCCATGTGGCAGCAACATGGTAAGTCCACACAGGCGCCCCCACTTCAATTCACCGCTGCTAATAAACTGGTCAATAACAACTTGGGCACCGTTGGCAAAATCACCAAACTGCGCCTCCCAAATCACCAGTGAGTCTGGCTGAGTAGTCGAATACCCATACTCAAAAGCGAGCACTGCCTCTTCCGATAACAAGGAATCGAAAATTGAAAAACTAGGTTGATCTGCAGCCATATTCTGCAGCGGGACATACCGGTTCGCATCGCTCTGACTATGCAGTACTGCGTGACGGTGCGAGAAAGTACCGCGACCGACATCCTGGCCGGTTAGACGCACTTTATGACCTTGCTTCAGCAGTGAGCCATAGGCTAAAACTTCAGCAAAGCCCCAATTTATCGGCATCGCGCCTGCGGCCATCTTGCGACGGTCTTCATAAATCTTGGCTACTTGACGCTGCACAACAATACCTTCCGGTACCGCATTGACGAGTTCAGCTATTTCTTTTAACAACTTGGGATCAATTGTGGTGTCACCGGCAACATCCCAAGCGTGACCAAGATAGGGTGTCCAATCAACAAACAACTCAGTATTTGGTTGCATCACTAGACTTTTGGCAACGTGCTCACCGTTATCAAGGGCCTGACGATAATCGTCAGCCATTTTATCGGCCAGATCTTTAGTTACGACACCTTCTTCAAGTAATTTATTAACATACAATTCGCGTGTTGTTTTTTGCTTGCTGATCTTGCTATACATCAATGGCTGAGTGCCCGAGGGCTCGTCAGCTTCATTGTGACCACGGCGGCGATAGCAGATAAGGTCGACAACGACGTCTTTCTTAAACTCTTGACGGAAATCTGCAGCCAACTGACTGACAAACAATACCGCTTCAGGGTCATCACCATTAACATGGAATATCGGCGCCTGAACCATTTTTGCTACATCGGTACAGTATTCAGTCGAACGCGCATCTTCTTGCAGGCTAGTGGTAAAACCAACTTGGTTGTTGATAACAATGTGAACCGTGCCACCCGTTTTGTAAGCACGGGTTTGAGACATTTGGAATGTCTCCATCACCACGCCTTGACCGGCAAATGCTGCGTCGCCGTGCAATACAATGGGGACAACCTTGTCGCCAATTGGGTCGTTTCGGCGATCCTGTCTTGCTCGTACCGAGCCCTCAACCACTGGCGAAACGATTTCTAAATGCGATGGGTTGAACGCCAAAGCCAAGTGAACTTCGCCGCCTGGGGTCATCACATTAGACGAGAAGCCTTGGTGATATTTAACGTCTGCTGAGCCTTGGTATTTAACTTTACCTTCAAACTCATCAAATAATTCAGCAGGGCTTTTGCCCAAGATATTAACCAGTAAGTTTAAACGGCCGCGGTGAGCCATTCCGATAACCATTTCTTTTGCGCCGTAAGAACCAGCACGCTGGATAATGGCATCCATCATAGGGATTAAGCTTTCGCCACCCTCAAGACCAAAGCGTTTGGTGCCTGGGTATTTAGAGCCAAGCGATTTCTCCAAGCCCTCCGCAGCGGTTAAGCGCTCCAGCAAATGGGTACGCACCTCCAGCCCGTACTGCGGCTGAGACCGAACGCTCTCCATTCGTTGCTGAATCCAAGTGCGCTCGCGGGTATCCACGATGTGCATAAACTCTGCGCCGACCGAGCGGCAATAAGTCGAACGCAAGGCATTGTAGATTTCTTTTAAGGTCGCCTGGTCTTTGCCAATATAGAGACTGCCAGTTTGGAAAGTAGTGTCAAAATCAGCTTCAGTCAGCTGGTGATACTGGAGCTCAAGATCGGGGACCCGTGCGCGCTGCCACAAACCCAACGGGTCGAGCTCTGCCTCCTGATGACCACGCTGCCGATAGGCACTGACCAACTGAATAACTCTTACCTGCTTACGCTCGTGAACACTAATATCGCTGCTCACTGGACCGCTATACCGAATAGGCGTCTTCGCTAATTGCGCAAAATGATCGCGAATCGGCGAGTGAGGGATATCGTGAGTGGTTTTTTCGCTTACGCGGGGTAACTGTTGAAAATAATCACGCCATTCGTCGGAAACGGCATTGGGATCTGTGAGGTAGGCTTCATACAACTCTTCTACGTAAGTCGCATTGCCGCCAGATATATGTGAGCTCTTCCATAAAAGCTCCATTGAGTTTTTCTGCATTCCTGTCCACCTAAAAATAAGGGAAGTGGCAGTTCGAATGATTCTGGCCCGATAAGGCCTTCCTCACCCTGTGTAGTCCAGCGACATCAGTGTACGCCGCAGAACCGACTCTCACCACAGGGAACGTTTCTTCCCTCTTATACGCTTTAACGCTCATATAGTGCCGGTAAGCACCGAGTTGTATTTTATTTGGCGCTGCTCGTAAGCAGCGCCAGAGGACTAACTATACGCAGAGTTTTATAGCTCGGCCAAAGCCGAGGGAATACTTAAGTTGCTCTGCTTAGCAACATATTCCGAATATGTCCGATTGCCTTTGTAGGGTTTAAACCTTTCGGGCAAACATTGACGCAGTTTTGAATACCGTGGCAACGGAAAACACTGAATGGATCATCAAGATCACTCAAGCGCTCCTCAGTTGCGGTATCGCGACTGTCGGCCAAAAAGCGATAAGCCTGTAACAAGCCACTTGGACCAATGAAACGATCAGGGTTCCACCAGAAAGACGGGCAAGCCGTTGAACAGCATGCACAAAGAATACACTCGTACAATCCATCCAATTTCTCGCGCTCTTCAGGAGACTGAAGGCGCTCGATCGCGGGAGCCGGCGTGTCGTTTAGCAAGAATGGCTTAATCTTCTCATACTGCTTGTAGAAAAGACTCATGTCGATGACGAGGTCACGAATTACCGGCAGACCAGGCAGCGGACGCAATACTAATTTATTGCCACCTTTGCCATTTTTTAGCGCTTCGGAAATCGGCGTAATACAGGCCAGGCCATTTTTGCCATTGATATTCATACCGTCTGAGCCACATACACCCTCACGGCAAGAGCGGCGGTAAGCCAAAGATGGATCACTGCCTTTCAACAACTCGAGAACATCTAATACCATCAAGTCTTTGCCTGCGGTATCAAGCTCCACTTCCTGCATGTACGGTTCCTGATCAGTTTCAGGATTGTAACGATAGAGACTAACTTTCAACATATTCGTTTTCCCCTGAATCAGTACGTACGAATTTTTGGTGCAAACGCTTCACGTGTTTTAGGCGTAAAGTTTACCGCCCGCTTACCAACACGCTTCTCACTAGGGAAGTACACAGAGTGGCAAAGCCAATTGTCATCATCGCGCTCTGTGAAATCTTCACGAGCATGGGCACCGCGGCTCTCGTTGCGCGCTTCAGCGGCGATTGCAGTCGCCTCGGCAACTTCAAACAAGTTATGAAGCTCAAGCGCTTCAATACGCGCTGTATTGTAGGCGTTGCTCTTGTCCTCAAGGTGCGCGTTTTCAATGCGAACACGAAGTTCAGCCAGCTTTTTAATACCTTCCTGCATAAAGTCACCGCGACGGAATACGCCAAAGTGGTTTTGCATGATGGTTTGCAACTCAGTGCGCAACGCCGAAACGCTCTCGCCGCCAGTTGTATTGTTGATCTTATTCAAGCGCTCCATAGCCACTTCAATATTGGCTTCAGAGGCGTCCTTCATTTCAATGCCTTCACGCAGACTCTTTTCAATAAATAAGCCTGACGCGCGACCGAATACGACCAAGTCTAACAGCGAGTTACCACCCAAACGGTTCGCACCGTGCACAGATACGCACGCCACCTCACCGCAGGCATACAAACCTGGGATAACAGTGTCGTTGCCGTCGGCATCAACAGTCAGAGCCTGACCGTTAACATTAGTTGGAATACCACCCATCATATAGTGACAAGTCGGCACCACAGGAACCGGCTCTTTTACCGGATCAGCGTGAGCAAAGGTCCGCGACAGTTCGCAGATACCCGGAAGACGACTTTCCAATACTTCTTCGCCAAGATGATCCAGCTTCAAGTAAACGTGATCGCCATTGGGACCGCAGCCACGACCTTCAAGAATTTCCAAGGTCATTGAACGCGCGACGACGTCGCGACCAGCCAAATCTTTAGCATTTGGGGCGTAACGCTCCATAAAGCGCTCGCCATCTTTATTGACGAGGTAACCGCCCTCACCGCGACAGCCTTCTGTTACAAGTACACCAGCGCCGGCGATACCGGTTGGGTGGAACTGCCACATTTCGATATCTTGCACTGGAAAGCCAGCACGCAAAGCCATACCCACGCCGTCACCGGTATTGATATGAGCATTGGTAGTAGAAGCATAAATACGACCAGCACCACCGGTTGCGAATACGGTAGCCTTAGATTTTACATAGACCACTTCGCCAGTTTCGATGCAAATCGCGATAACACCGACCACTTCGCCATCGTCGTTTTTAACCAAATCAGTGGCATACCACTCATTGAAAAATACGGTATTGTTTTTCAGGTTACCTTGATACAAGGTGTGAAGCAGCGCGTGACCAGTGCGGTCAGCCGCAGCACAGGTACGAGCAGCCTGACCGCCCTCACCAAAATTCTTAGACTGACCACCGAAAGGACGCTGGTAAATACGGCCCTCCTCGGTACGCGAAAAAGGCATACCCATGTGATCCAGCTCGTATACAGCCTCAGGGCCAACCTGACACATATACTCAATGGCTTCTTGGTCACCGATATAATCAGACCCTTTTACAGTGTCATACATATGCCACTGCCACTGATCCTGTGGATCTGAGCTGGCAATCGCACAGGTAATACCACCCTGAGCCGACACTGTGTGCGAACGCGTTGGAAATACTTTAGAAATTACTGCTGTTTTGTAACCTGATTGCGCCAACTGCAATGCCGCGCGCATACCAGCACCGCCGCCGCCAACAATTACACCATCAAAAGAAATTGTACGAATATTAGCCATTGTTTAACTCCAAAGAATCTGGATGCCCCAAACGAGGTAGGTGAACAACACAACAGCTGACGCTGCCTGAAACGCCAAGCGCAGCACTGTGCCTCGACCACCCATCGTTCGTTCAGTTAAATAATCGGTAGAGACAGACCACAAACCGATCCAAGCATGCGCAACAATGGACAACACCGCAGCGGTACTAAAAACACGCATAAAGGTGCTATCAAAATAGCCGCTCCACTGCACATATGTCAGGTCTGAGCCACTGCACAGCAAATAAAAACCAACCACCAGCATATATGCCAGTAACACCACACCAGAAACCCGCTGAACCAACCAGTCAGATAAGCCGCTACGGCCTAAATTTGTTACTGAACTTACCATATCCACAACCCCGTCAGCAGAACCAATACCGCCGTAACGACCAACACCAATTTAGCGCCAGTCTCACCACCTTTCATACTCTCACCAATACCGGCATCCATTACCAGATGCTTTACACCGGCAGCAGAGTGGTAGCTCAAACCGATCAATACGGCCCAAATACTTAACTTGCCCCAGAACGATGCCAAACAGGCTTTAGCTTGAGCAAACCCTTCAGGGCCATCCAAACTAGTGCCCAGGAACCAAAACAGCAGGGCTACGCCCGCCACAAGAAACACACCACTAATGCGGTGTAAAATAGAGGTATATGCGGTAATCGGCAGCGCGATTGTTCCGATATCCAGGTTTACAGGTCGTTTATCGTTCACGGTATTTGCCACACTTTTAATTTCTGGCCCGTTTTTTACGAGCGGTTTAAAGGGAGTGGATCAATCAGACACCGAACTCTCCAATCCGGCATCGCTTCTTTAGGAACAGGAGTAGATAAACTCCCGTAGAAACGCCGCGCATTATAGGGCCATCGAAGTGCAATTACAAACCCTTACGGCCCCATAAATCAGCGGCAAAAAACTCGAATATCAAGGGCTTAAAGCGCTATTTCGCACCATTATGGCGCCATACAATTTTTCAGAGCGACCCAAATTAACATTCAATATTTAGTGGACATTTATGTACAAACGATAAAAACCTTCCCTTCCCGTATATTTAGAATTCCATCCGAGCCAATAGCAGGCTAAAATATGCGACCGTTGACAAAACATTTCAGCTCTCTATATTTGTCACTCCCGCAAAAGCGGATTTCCCCTCTGTTACTCTTGGCAATACCTTGCCAAATGCTAGACAAGGGGTACTAACGCCACAAGCTATGTCAAAAGTTACAGGAGCCCGTCCCAATGAGCGATAAGAAAGCAAGTCTGAGTATCGATGGAAAAACGCTGGACCTTAAAGTCCACTCTGGCACCATCGGTCCTGACGTCATCGAAGTCAGCGCCCTGACGGGGAACGGATACTTCACTTATGACCCCGGCTTCGTTTCAACAGCCGCATGTGAATCAAAAATCACCTATATTGACGGCGACAAAGGCGTATTGCTGCACGGCGGCTACCCTATTGAGCAACTCGCAGAACACTCAGATTATCTAGAAACTTGTTACCTCTTACTTTACGGCGCCCTGCCAAACACAACGCAGAAAGAAACCTTTGTTAACAAGGTACGTATGCACACCATGGTCAACGACCAAATGAGCACCTTCTTCAAAGGTTTCCGCCGCGACGCTCACCCTATGGCGATCATGTGTGGCGTGGTTGGCGCGCTGTCTGCGTTTTACCATGACTCACTTGACATTACTGACGAAAAACACCGCGAAATTTCAGCTATTCGCCTAATTGCAAAAATGCCAACCCTGGCGGCAATGACCTACAAATACACCATTGGCCAGCCTTTTATGTACCCGCAGAACCACCTGAGTTATTCAGAAAACTTCCTGCACATGATGTTCGGCAACCCTTGCGAGCAAGACAAGGTAAATCCCGTACTTGCTAAAGCAATGGATAAAATTTTCCTATTGCACGCCGACCACGAGCAAAATGCATCAACGTCTACTGTGCGCTTAGCGGGCTCAACCGGCGCAAACCCATTTGCCTGCATTTCTGCCGGTATTGCAGCACTGTGGGGACCATCACACGGCGGCGCGAACGAAGCCGTATTGGATATGCTTAACGAGATTGGCGACGCATCGCGCATCGATGAGTTTGTTGCAAAAGCCAAGGACAAAGACGACCCATTCCGCCTCATGGGCTTTGGTCACCGGGTTTACAAAAACTTCGACCCACGCGCCAAGGTAATGAAACAAGCTGCTGACGAAGTGCTAGCAGAACTAGGCTTAGAAAATGATCCACTTTTGATTATTGCCAAACGCCTTGAGCAAATCGCGCTGGAAGACGAGTACTTTATTGAAAGAAAACTCTATCCAAATGTCGACTTCTACTCAGGTATTATTCTTAAAGCGATTGGCATTCCGACAAGCATGTTTACAGTCATTTTTGCACTGGGGCGCACCCCAGGCTGGATCGCACACTGGAATGAAATGATAAGCGGCAGCTACCGTATCGGTCGCCCTCGCCAGCTTTACACTGGACCAGCTCAGCGCGATTTTGTGCCTCTAGACAAGCGTTAATAAATAAAAAAGGCCGCTATTGCGGCCTTTTTTATTTCTATTTATTAATAACCGTTGCAGCAACGGCAATGCTAAAACGTTTTATATTCAAAGCCCATTTCTGCGCCGTCCACCGAATCCCCGTAACTACCTAAATTACTATTTTTATCGAACTCTGCGCCCTCCTTGATACGAAGTTTCGTTTTTAACTTTAAACGTCGCTCCTCACTTTTGCCCTCCTCGAACCAGGTTTCAACACCATAACGGCTTTCTTGCTGCGCATTCCAATCTTGGGTATTTAACTTCTCGCTGCTTGGCAAACTTAAATCCAAGGGCTTTAATTCCTGTGATGACGTAACAGGAGGTGGTATCGCAGGCACCGAAACCATTGCTTCTTTGGCCTCAACACTGCCCTGCTTCAATTCAATTAAACCGGAATCCTGCTCTTGCAATACCCCACGCTCCTGTTTAACTTTTTCACCGCATGCAAGTAGTAGCACACTAAAAAAAATCATTAACAAATAACGACTCAACATACCTACCTTTCAACTTATTTAAAGACAATCCACAAACCCTAGTACTCCTTCAATTTGATGTTGCCTAATGCCAAAGTTTGTAGATTGAGGAACGACATGCCTTCAGGCTGGACGCCCGTCAGGGCGCCCCGAAGGGGTTTATCAAACCCAACATGGCGGGATGCCCTACCAACGCTTGTTGGGTATCGCTACCGCTCCACCCAACCTACAAAGTCACACGTCATTTTCAAATTGAAAGAGTACTAGTCCAATTGGACAATAGCCAAGATCAAAAGTGGCGTATACATTTAGCTCATTTTACACCACCAAGAAATAAGGAATATAAAATGAGCAGACTAGCTGGAAAAGTCGCCATAATCACTGGCGCCGCTCGCGGCATGGGTGCGGTAACCGCTAAGTTATTCGTTAAACAAGGCGCTAAGGTTATTATTGCAGACATTCTCGACGACGCTGGCGAGTCCTTGGCTACCTCACTTGGTGACAGTGCTCAGTATGTACACGCCGATGTATCAAGCGAGGCTGATTGGGTAAAACTAGTAAGTGAAGCGGAAAAGCTAGGCCCTTTAAATATTCTAGTAAACAACGCCGCGATATTACACGCCGCCTCCATTGCCGATTCCAATGCCGAGGACTATATGCGGGTTATAAAAATCAACCAGCTAGGCACCTATTTGGGTATTCGCGCGGCAATAGCGCCGATGAAAAAAGCAGGCGGCGGCTCTATTATTAACATTTCATCCATCGATGGCCTACAAGCAAAAAATGGCCTGTCTGCCTATGTCTCAAGCAAATGGGCGGTACGAGGCCTTAGCAAGTCAGCTGCAATTGAATTAGGGCCACACAAGATTCGAGTGAACACGGTTCATCCAGGCGGAATATTCACCGCCATGCACGGCGCTGAAGGCCAAGCTGAGCCATCCGAACAAGACAATGCATTTTACGTTAACCACGCCCTTCCCCGAGTAGGTTTACCAATTGAGGTGGCAAATATGTCCTTATTTCTAGCCTCTGACGAGAGCAGCTACTCAACTGGCGCAGAGTTTCTCGTCGACGGTGGCTGGCAGGCGGGGCTCCGTCTCAGCATGTTGCCAAGCTCTTGATTTAGGCCACATCTAAACAAACACTGGAAAGCTAGCAAAGGGTCTTCTATATTGGGCGGGTAACTACGATTTCGTCTGTGGAGGACCCAATGGACACCGAACTACATACAATGAACTTGCTCTTTGACCAGCTTGGCCTGCCTAGCGAAGACAAAGAGATAGAGCGTTTCATTGTGCGACACCGCCCCCTACCCAGAGGCTTACAAATTCACGAAGCAAGCTTCTGGAAACCAGCACAGGCACAATTTCTTAAAGAGTCACTAGATATTGACGCCGAGTGGGCCGAACTTGTCGATGAGTTGGATGCACGCCTGCGCTATTAGCGCAGGTAGTACACCACGATTTAACTATTTCCTTCGTCTAAACCGATATAGCTGATCTTTGGGTACGATACCCATTTAAATATCTGCTGATAACTGCAAATCATGCACTTATGCGGGATTTCACCGGTCGACGGATTCATCTCTCCCGCGCTGACCATCATGCCGTGTCCGCACTTATCGCAAACATAATTTACTTCTATTGCTTGTACCGGGCGTTTTATTTCAGGCATTGACAGAATCTCGTATTAAAGCGGACCGTTACCAGTATTAGGTGCAGGATCGGTACCCGGTGATGTTTGACTAGGCTGCGTTGTTTGCTTTTGACTTGCAATCCCCTTTTTCGCTCGCTCCAACTCTTTTTCCACTGAATCAATCATAGCGGACCAGCCGTGAATCAGAGCGTCGTTTGCGCTTTCAATTAAGCCGCCGAGCGAATTCTGCTTCATTGTGTCTAATTCTGTTTTAGCTGACTGGATCCGCTCATCAATACTATCCACCCGCTGCGACAAACTTATCAACTGAGTATTTAAGGCGTTTCGATAAGCCTGCTCATCTCGATACTGCCAATACTCAAAGGCGAGTAAAACAAATACAATAATGGCTGCGAGCAACACACCAACGGATGATTTCATAGACACCTCTACCGCACTTTCACGCATTAAAAATAGAGCTTAATCTCTAAAGACATTACTATGTTACGAGAATAAAGCATAGGCCAACTTTATATACCGCACAGCCAGCCGCGACAATCATTTAAGCATTGGGGAATTCCGTACAGAATGAAATTACAGCTACTTCTCACCGGTAATGAGCTTATGGCCGGCGATACCATTGACTCAAATTCAGCCATGATAGCCGAGCTCATAACCGACTATGGATGGCGTATTGGAAAAAAAGTGACGGTTGGTGACAACCTTCAATTACTAGAGAATCAAATTCGCAGCTTAGCTGCGGAGTGCGAAGTACTCATTATAAACGGCGGTCTCGGACCAACCGTGGACGACATGACCTCTCTAGCCCTTGCGAAGGTGACGGGCAACACCATCTGCGAGCACCCGGAAGCCCTTACTCATTTGACTCAGTGGTGCGAGCAAAAAGGGTTTCGCCTCAATGCATCAAACCTAAAACAAACAATGTTGCCAGCTGGCTGCCATATAATCGCCAATGCCGGGGGCAGCGCGGTCGGCATAAGACTGACAATAGGCAACTGCTTAGTTCTGGCCACACCCGGCGTGCCTAGCGAATTACGCACAATGATGAACGATGAAATTATCCCCTTGCTGAAAAGGCAATTTGAATCCGACTACGTGCAAACTCAACGACTAGCTGTATTCGGTCTGGGAGAATCGTCCATCCAAGAAAAGGTCAACGCAGCCTACCCAGACTGGCCGGATGACGTTGAACTCGGCTTTCGAGCGTCGATGCCAGTACTTGAAGTAAAGCTCACCACTTACGGCCAAGACGCAGGCGAAAAATTAGGCGAATGGCGCAGTAAAATAATTGCCCTAATTGGCGATCATTTACTTGGGGATATGCCGTTAACGATCGCGCAGGCAGTCATTGCTACAGCCAAACAACATAAGCTAAGTCTTTGTACCGCGGAGTCTTGCACAGGCGGCAGAATTGCCGCAGAGCTCACTGGAGTGCCTGGTTCATCGACGGTATTCCCCGGCGGCATCGTGAGTTATTCCAACGCACTAAAACAACAGGTTCTCGGCGTTTCAGAATCCAGCTTGGCAAGCGAAGGAGCCGTTAGCGAAACCGTCGCTAGGCAAATGGCGCTAGGCGCCTTGCAGGTTTGCAAAGCTGATTTGGTCATTGCCGTCACCGGTATCGCCGGACCAGATGGCGGCACTAAAGAGAAGCCGGCCGGAACCGTCTGGATGGCATGGGGTAGTAGAGATGACTTACGTGTAGAAAAGTTTTTCCTTCCCGTAGACCGCGGCCTATTTCAAACCTTGGTGACGGCATTGGGCCTAGATCTTCTGAGACGATATATAAACGGTATTCCGGGACTTCCAGAGTTAATGACACGTCGCAGAGCTTAGCCCTGTCGGACTAAGCTCATCATTGGCTTATTTCTCGGCGGCAAACCAATCGGCAATCCACTGCAGCAGCATTTCGTAGGCACCGTTGATCATTGCAACCGCATCGGAATCGCTAACACCTTGGGGCTCAGCGCGGCCATACCAATCAATTTGACAGCGGCCATCATCTAGCGCAGTAACTTTCGCGTTGGCTGAATAATTGGTCACCGGCATCGGCACACCCCGTGGAATATCGTAGGCGAAACTCATCGTAGAAGCGTCTTGCGCGGTTAATACCTCGTCAATAGGATCGATGCCCTTGATATGTAAACGACGGGTCATCCCGATACCACTGCCAATCAATTCGATTTTATCAATACCTGGCGCCCAACTTATATCGCCAAAATCTTCCAAAAGTGCCCAGACTCGCTCGGCGGGAATATCTAACTCCCGCGCCAAATGTGTTTCAACCATGCTTTATTGCTACCTTATGACGTAAGTTATTTCTCGCATCATGCCTCATCACTAAAAATCAAGCCTCACCCGAACGGCTTATCTCTTCCTAAACCTTTTGCAATGTAAACCTTCGCTAATTGGCGCCTTGTTTAAAGGCTGTTACTCTTAGGTAACAGACCCTTAACATAAAAAGCGTCAGGCATATCGAGACGATCGGAAGACAAATATGAAGGCTACACCAACCACGCCCGTGCTGCTGTTTAGCATGGACTCGGACCAATTTTGGGCGGCACCCACCACAACCGGCGGTTTAAAAGCCTATTACCAAAAATACGGTAGTCAAACTGAAAAATATCATATTGATTTAATTCATTTTAAGGATGAATCCGCCATCGTCTGTTGGCAGCAATCGTGGCAAGACCACTACCTGCCTGCGATACAGGACGCCACCGAGCGCGGAGAACAGGTGATTGTCGGTTTTAGCATGTACACCTGGAACGCTGCCGAATTTCTCGATCTCATCCACCAGATAAAAGCTCAATGTCCAGATGTGCTCTGCATCGCCGGCGGCCCGCACGTTCAACAAGCGGAGGATTATCTCGGTGAAGACCCTATCGATATCATTATTCTTGGCGAGGGTGAAACTAGCTTCCAAGAAATTTTAGATGCACCACAACGCTCTCATTGGCCTTCAATTAACGGTATCGCGTACTTAGAAAACGGCGTAATTCAAAAAACGCCTGAGCGCCAGCGCAGAAAAAATCTCGATGAACTGCCCTCGCCGCTTGATGTTGTTGAACTATCCGACGCAGAAGGCAAGCCCCTCTATGATTCCATTTCATATGAAACCAGTCGTGGCTGCCCCTTTAAGTGCGCTTTTTGCGAATGGGGCACCGGCGCTATTGGCAGCAAAATGTACCAGTTTTCAATGGACAGAGTGCGCAGCGATTGGCACAGGATTGTCGATGCAGGCATAAAAGATATATGGCTTGCCGATTCAAATTTTGGCGCATTAAAAGAAGATCTTGAGAAGGCGCAACTGATTTGCGAACTAAAAGAGAAAACCGGCTTACCCAGCAGTTTCGCCACGTCGTGGTCAAAAAAACACAGCCCGAGAGTGCAGGAGATTGTACTCCTGCTGCATAAAAACGGGCTGCTTCCCCACTACCAATTAGCGCTGCAAACACTGACACCACTGGCTTTAGAACTGAGTAATCGCCAGAATATGGCCGCTAATAAATACGAGCCCATTGCCCGCCAAATGGCAGCCGAAGGTGTACCAATCGCCGCCGAGTTAATTTGGGGCTTACCGGGGGACAATCTCGCGGATTTTGAGCGCAATCTAGATCAATTACTGCGAACCTTTCCAAACCTCAATATCTTTGCCTACACGCTATTACCAGGCACAGAGTTTTATGAAAAGCGGCTTGAATATCAGATTGAAACCATTCCCGTCGCGGGTTATGGCAAAGCCAAGGGTGAATATGTGGTTGCCTGCCATACGTTTGATCGCAATGAAGGAATTGAAGGCTATTTCCTTATCACTGCGCATATTCTCTTCGCCCACGGCCATTTGATTCCTTTGGCAATACGTTTCCTTGCGCTGCAAAATGGCATCACAACTGCACCGCTACTCCGCGCCTTGTTGCGCGCTGTATGCACCGAATATCAAGACGAGCTGACCGATCTAGACCTACAAGACCGAATGACGGTCTATGAACATCGCGCCAGAATATATACGTGTATTCTTAACGACCCTAAACGGCTGTATTCACTGATAGAGAAAGAAGTCAGTGACTTTTTACAAGCCAGTGCTAACAGCCATTTTATCGCTGATACCCGCTTTATACTGGCCTTAGACCACGCCCTGTCACCACGCTGTGGTAGCGCAACTGAAATCACATACGACTTTGATTTCGATGCCCTCAGCAGCAAAGCGGCACTCGACTGCCTAAGCCTTCCCTGCGAGGAAGACCTCGCCCCCTCGACGTCACAAAGTCTTTTGATCAAAAGTCCAGGCGGTGTTGGCAGTATCTTAAAAGATCCTGACGGCGGCGCATGGCTGAGGGGAGAAATTTTGCACCGCCAAGTCGATATCCAGACAGTGAAAATACTTCACCCCAATGTAAAACCAGTGCAACCTAGTTGATTCAGGGTGTACTTAAAGCAGCGCGTATTTTCTCCGCCGCGGCTGCTAGGGAATCGCCATCAGCGCGCTTGGCATTGCTTATATTTGCATCGGCCATGTCATTAATTGGCGAGAGGTGAATATGGGTGTGGGGTACCTCCAAGCCAATAATCATCATGCTGACACGCTGGCAGGCGTAAGCTTTTTTCAAGGCCTTCGCTAAGGTCTGAGCTACCGACATTAAATGTGCTGCCAGCTCGGGCTGCAGATCGTCCCAATGATCGACCTCCTGCCTAGGAATAAGCAATAAATGCCCCTCCTGAATCGGTTCAATGGTTAAAATGGCGACTGCATGCTCGTCTTGCCATACAAAGTGACCGGGCAGCTCACCTTGAATTATTTTAGTAAATATACTGCTCATTTTTGCTCCACTTCTACAATAGTTAGCATTTGTTCAAACACCTTTCTGAGCTCTTGCTCAACAGCAGCTCGGCCGGCTAATTGATACTTGAGAGACACGCTAGCCCAATCAAGTGCGAACAAGAGTAAATCGACTGCCAGCGCCGAATACGTTACTGCGCAAAGATCAACACACAGACTTAAGCGCGTGGCGCTAGCGACAGCCTGCTCGAAAACCAACTCTCTGCGGCAATAGCGGCGCACCGTATTGCTATCAAACAGAGATAGCGTTCCAGGCCCAAAACAAGACAACAGTGTCGCCAGTGAATCAGTACTCAGGTTTCGATGCACGCTTCTCAAGCTCAGTGGTAAATCACTGCGCAAGCGCTGCTGCATAAGATTGAAATCGGTATCCAAACCGTCACCCAGCGATTTTACGACAAGAAGAGAATACGCTCCGCTAGCGGAGTCTCTGCGACTCCCAAGCCAAACGGGTAGAAATTCCTGCCGCCGCCAAAACAGAATAACATCTGCAGATACCGCGAAACTGGATGATAGATAGCTCGCACCTTTATGTCGAGCGCACTCCTCAGCCATCCCCAACATCAGGCGGCCAACACCTTGTCGACGGCATTCAGCCGCTACCGCGATACGGTTCACACGATAGCTGTGACCGCGAGCGTAGTTAGCATTGCCACTGATATGCGCTAAACGCTGCGCGACCAAGTGCCCTTTCGGGCGACGCTCGCCCGCTATAACTGCGTTGGTAGTTGCCTCATCCAACCCCCCTTCTGCCAATAGTTGGCAAACGCCGACGATACAGCCATCAGATTCTGCGGCAATCACTTGGCATCGTGAATCCATTAAATACTGGAGATCACTTGGCGTAGTTTGATAATGCGCCTGAACAAGTAGTCCAAAAACTTGGCTTAGCACGCCCTGCTGCTCCAAATCTGTTTGATGCAGCACGCGTACGCTAACGTGATTTAACGAACTGGTTTTTTTCGGCTCGGCATCTAGAAGAAATGCATTGTTTAAGAATTGCTCAAGAGGATCATCACTTGCCCACCGCACCGGCTCTCGCAACTCTATGCGCCGCCACTGAGGCCGTTCCCGATGGAGAATATCCTTAAAACGAATATCAAAACCGCGTCCGCTGCCTTCATAGCCGTGAACCGTTGTCGAAAAAACAATTCTCGGGTGCTGTAGCAACTCGCTCAACACGCTTACGGGAAGAGTCGCCGCTTCATCTACCAGCACTAAATCCCAATTATCAGTAGGCTTTAAAGCAAAGGCCGGCAAAAACTGCAGTTCGCAGTCATTGAAATAATAAGCATCGCCGTGCCTCTCCCCCGCCGGCATCAACGTCTGAACCCTGCGAAATGCGGCCTCAACGGCCTCTGCGCGCGGCGCCGTTATCGCAATGCGCCGACACAGTCCACCTTGAAAAAGTTCTGCCACCGCAATACCAAGTGAGGAGGACTTACCACGCCCGCGATCTGATCGAATCACCAGTGGTCGCTTCGCTCTGCCGGTGACAACTCGGATGATCGCATCCACCGCGGATTGCTGATCAAACGTCGGCAATTGCGACAGCCACTGCTGGCTTTTACCTGGCAGTTGCGGAAGGCTTTGACTGTCCAACAATCCCTGCCGGCTAAGGTGATAAACCCCCGCGCTATCACCGACCATCGTCAATATTCGGGCTAGGAATTGAGACTCGGGGTAATCCTTTGCAGCGGCAGAATGACGTTGAAAGATTTGCGGCCAACGGCCAAAATCTGGGCATAAAATTACGAGCAGCCCCCCGGCCAACAGCGTGCCCGCGGCCGCCAGCCAATCATCTACGGACTGTGCGGAATTGGCGTCAATAACAACAGAGCTAAACTCTCGGCCCAATTGTTGCTTTGCAATCTTAGGTTTTACACCACACAGTGGATGTGCGGCGAGTAACAAGGTTTCGGTTTCACCTAGCGCAAAGCACGTGAGTTGTTCCTCAGCCCAGTTGGGCTCGCCACTAAGAAATATTAAATACCGATGACCGTTATGTTGAGCCACTTCACGAAGCTGCTCAACAAACTGCTGTAGCTTCGCTATTTTCATAATACTAATCGACCTTAGAAGGATATACCGGCGCGTCATGCATACGGAGATGCAAAACAAGTCGCTCGTCGTCGCGATACAGGGCAGCGCTATCGTCACCCAGATAACGCCCTGCAAGTTTGACTAGGCGGCTTTTTATTTCAGTTTCACTAATAAAAGAGGAGAGAATTCCGGCCTCAATAAACCCTTCTAATCGATACAATACGGCGGGAGGAATATCTAAGCCGGATGCTTGATCATCAAAAAATGCCGTAAGTCGCTCCTCCAACGCGGCTAAATACTGGACCGAAACTGACGCTGTCACGCCGGACTCCGATCCTGTTGCACCAAAACCCACGGCGCAACAACGACCGCCCACACTTCGCAATTTTCCGCCAACCATGTCATCGCAAGCTCTTCCGTTGCTTTCTGCAATAGATTGTCTTTCATCCACGTCGACACAGCCGCGGCATCGTCATTCGCGACCGCTGCAGCAGTGGCAATTAAATCTAACTCTGGCGCCACCACTAATACAGCGCCTTGCGCATAAAAACGCTGTAGTTCAGTCCACAGAATACGAGAGGTTTCACGATTCAACTTGAGCATTAACTCGGAAGATTCATCTGGGGTCACACGAATACCTTATATATTTTCAAAAACAAAGATCATCACTCGCCGTTTTACATAGCGTGCTAACGTTAATTCAGGGCGGGCCATTTGATATCCCAAGGCGGATCACAGTCTAACAGCACTGTTTGTATGGCTGCATCGCTAAATGCCTCTCCTTCATGAGGGAAACAGACATAATGCTTTTCTATACCACGGAATTGGAAACGCAATGCCATGGCGTGTAAATACATGCGACCACACTCTTGATTGCTCGGCCCGTAGCGGCGATCACCAAGGATAGGCACCCCAAGACTCTTCATTACCACGCGTAATTGGTGTGTTTTACCCGTATGGGGCTTTAGAAGGTAGGCGCGTCGCCCATCACTTAGTGAATAACTAAAAAATTGGCTCACCGCGGGATTAGTGCGCGTGCGGCTGAGCAGGTAACTGCCGCTGCGGCTCTTTTTAATGTCGCCAACAATGGTGCCCTGCTTTTTACTCGGCTTGCCATCGGCGAGTGCAAAATAGAATTTTTCAACCTCTCTATTCGCAAATAGATTGCCTAACTCCGCGGCGGCTAGTGGACTTTTTGCAATCAATAACAAACCAGACGTCGCATCATCCAAGCGATGTACCAAATGCAAAGACTCTCCGGGAAAATCTGCATGCAAAACATCAAGCAAGCTCTGTTGATGCTGATTTCGATGTAAGTTCACGCCAGGCGCTTTATTGACTACGAGGTAATCTTCATTATTTTCTACAATTAAATAAGTTAGTTCGCGGGTACTCGTCATGAATCTTTTAATCAGCTCTGCCGTTGCCAAAGAAAAACGTATTTTTTTCTAGCTGTTCACGCAACACCTTTATCTCTCTTTTAACTGACGCCTCAGACGACGACAACTCAATCTGCGAGGCTAAATTTTCAAACTCGTCACGCTCGCCACTGCTGGCATATAGATCCAGCAACTGCATTTTTAGCGCCACGTTATCGCGGTGAATGATAGCACCCTCTTCCAGTATCTCCCGCGCGCCCGCATAGTCGCTTAGCTCAATGCATGCGGACGCTCGGCTAATAAAACTTTCAATCTGTTCATCGCTCGCTCCAGATGCCGACCAATCTCGTTCGAGATCATTAATATCTAGTGCTAAAAACTCTTTGTCATCTTCCAAATTGCCGTGCTGACGGAGGGCGTCCTCGTCAAGATCAGCAAAAAAATCATCGTCAATATCAGACATATTGGTGTTGCCGATTGCGCCCGCAGACAGCGCGGCCGGGTTGCCCAACTTAGGCTCTGCCTCGTCTATTTCGCCATCTGGTGCGCTATTCTCGAACCGTCTACCGATTGACTTTGCGTCTAGTGCCGAAAAAATATCGTTGAAATTATCCTTGGAAAGATGCCGGTCTGCCTGTGCTTTAGCGGCAACCGCAGCGCTTACGTCTGATAATTCGCCAGTCACACTAAGATCATCGGTATGGTGCGACGACGGCGATTCACGTCGATTGCGCATTAACAGCAATATCGCCCCAATTACGGGTAGCGACAACCACCACAGCCAAGACCATGATTCAGTGTGTTGAGATACCATCACCGGACTATTATCAACGTTTGCCACTGCCGGCTCAGCAACTCCGCCGTTAATCATGACATCATCGACGAATTCAGCCTCGTCACTTTGAGCTGGGTCGGCGACGATAACGCCATCGTCCAAGGTAACGTCGCGAAATGCCCCATCATCAAATTGCGACGACGAATCCGTGCTTTGACTTTCCAGCAACATGGCTTCAGGCTGAGGAGTTGAATTAGCCTCTTCGCTCGGTTCAGAATTCAATGATATCGCTTGCGCGTTTAAACTCGCTAACTGCACCTCTAATGCTGCTAACTTATCTGTCATCAGGGCGATATTGGCAGATACGTCCGCAACCTGTGTGCGTACTTGTTTTAGACTTTCTTGTAAGAATTGTTTCTCGGTCAGTGCCTCACTGCCCGATGAATCACCTAAATCAAACTCTCGCCGTAGGCCGGCATTGTTCATTGCCTCAGCTGATGAGCCTGGTTGTCCGCTCGGGCTACCCCGCAATTCATCTTTTCTTGCTGGCTTCAGCGGTTCAACCGCCGCGCTTCGCGCTACTACTTCCGCATCAACTACACTTTCAAACAAATCCAGCGTGACACGCTCTTTTAATAAATTACGATTATTGCGAATAAACGCACGGGGATTATTTAAATACAGGCGCTCCATCCATTCATTGGCACTGCCCCCCTTTGCACGGGCAGCGCGCTGCGCAATACTCCAGAGACTATCTCCGCGAACAGTTGTATAAACACGGGTATCAGCATTCATTGCTTGCGCCGGGGAATTTTCACTTGCGCCCCCCCGACTCAATGCCGCTGGCAAAATACTGGCAGACTGCCTACGTTCGTTTAACGGACCAGCAATACTAAGGGCAGCATTATTCAAAACTTGGGTATTCGACGTGCTCGCAATGCTGTCAGGCAAATCTAGAAGTAAGGTATAAGCGCGGCTTAATTGACCGCCCGGCCAGCGAACCGTGATCAAAAAATGAAGATACGGTTCATTAACTACCGCATTGCTTCGAAGATAAATTGTCCCGGCGCCCAAACTGCCCATTTCACCCACCGCGGAAATAGACCGAGTATCGACGCTCCCAACTTCGACCCCCGTGTCTGGATCGATAACGGAATGCAATGAGACTCTCACTTGCTCGCTACCGATGCCCTCAGCGCCAAAGATCGGAATTCGCGCAAACAAGGGTTGCCCAAGTTTTGAGTCCAAATTTGCCGACCCTAAACCCAAGGCCATTGCATCTCGCGCCATGAAAACCGCCATACACAGCGGCAGTAGGGCTGGTAGTTTGCCTAGTCCCATAATATAACTCTCTAATGACCCTGCCAGTCACCAATCATATTCATTAGGCAGAGTAGAATCCCGTCTTATAAAAATTAAGCCAAAAAGCACACTCCTATTAAACGCCCACCGAAATGTGAACACAATCACAAATTCGCCCCGTAGGGGTCAAGTAACTACCATCGCCGAGTTTTCACTTAGCTGTGTATAAGTCCTTGCTGAAAGATGGCACCGAAAGAAAGTTTTCCCCAATAAAGGTGAATAAGCTTGTGGATAAGCATGTAGATTACTAGCTTGAGGCAAGGCTCATGGTACACGAGAGAAACCGCATAGTTTTTAACCAAACTGTCACATACCTATGATTTATGCTCGCCAGGACTTCTCGAAAAACATAAATAACAAAATGACCGCTGACATCACCATCGCCGCACACCAATAGGGGTAGCTCGGCGAGATACGATATAGCGCACCGCCCAACAAGGGTCCGAACATAAAGCCAAGTCCCGCTATAGCGCCCAACAAACCAGCTAATCCACCCTGCTCGTGAGCTTCAACCGTCATGGTTGCAGTAGCGGTAAATGAGGGGCCGGTTAAGCCCATGCCAAAGCCAAACAAAGCCATCGCAAGATATAGCATTGCAATATTGCTGGCATTGGCCAAAAGTAAATACGACAACAACATGAATGGCAGGCCGACGCGCAGTAAACGCATCGGCAGCCCGCTATAGCGACGCACCACAAGCAACTGAGCCAGTAATACGGATATCGATGAAATAACCATTGCAGTCGAGAACAATTGTGCTGCACGTTTACCATCCACACCTAAGATATCTTGATAATAGAAACCCAAGGTCTGCTGAACCATTCCCAACAAACTGAATATGGTAAAACCAATGGCGATGTACACCCGATATCGAGGGTCAAAATACGACAATTTAGGCAGCTTTTTACCACTGCTGTTACTGGCGGCAATCGGTGGCAGGTACCGCCAAACTAGTACCCCAACAATGAGGGAAACTCCAGCTTGAATATACAAGGGTGCGAGATAACTAAGCGTTACAAACCATGCCAAAGCGGGGCCGACCATCACCCCTATTTGGTTAAAGGCTTGTAGTTTGCCCATGCCCTTGGTGCGCTCATGAACCGTCGTAACGTCCACCATATACGCCGCCGATGCCGGGTGTGTTGGCGTCATTATCACCGCGTGAAATGCGCGACTGATAATCAATAGAATAAACAGAGGCACGCCCAGCAAAACCCCCGAAAGGCCTAATTGAGCAACAGCATTAAATAGCAGCGTGCCAATAACATAGCCAAACAATCCTAATATAATGAGCGGTTTGCGCCCCCAGCGATCACTGAGGCGCCCCCATTTTGGCGCCACGATAAAAAATACAAACGCAGTCAGTGCTGACAGTGAGGTAATTGCGAGTTCTTTGGGCTGAACGTCGAGGTTGAAAAAAGGAATGTGGAATACTAGCTTATCGAGTTGAAGCTCTCTGCCGAGCATCGGCAGTATTGCGAACACCACTGTTTGGCCCATGCCAACACACATCATGGCAAGGTAAAGACTGAACATCGCCTTATTACTAGGCTTTATCGCGTTTACTTCTGAAACACTACTCACTAATCACCACCTCACGGCCGAATGGAACGCAGAGACATGGCGAACCGAGATTAAATTATGACCTAGTTGGGCTTTATATACCTTAATCGTGCTGAAAATATTCAGAAATTGATTAATAAATACACGAAGCCAAAACTACACACATGAGATTTTAGCACTGCTAAGCAATAGCGAAAATGTAAGCCAGTAAAATTACGCCGCAGCTATGCCAGAATAGAAAGTTAAGAATAAAGATAGCTTAAACGGGAATGCTGCTAACACGGCTGCCTAGCGACGGGCTTCCGCACATCACTTACACACCGCTTGCAGAATAGAATTGACGACACCTATTGCTGAAAAAATAGCTGCGCTAGCGGTTATACTTACGAATTAAAGATCTAAGACGCAGGCTTCAAAGATGAATAATGTGGAACAAAGCCCAACTTTAATCCAACGCTGGCTAAATCGGCTTGAGCGAATGGGCAACCGACTCCCCGATCCAGTACTGCTATTCATTTTATTCTGTATCGCCATTATCGGTATTTCGGCCATTGCCGATATGTTCGCAGTCTCCGCCGTTCATCCGGTTAGCCATGACATTATCGCCGCAAAATCTTTACTAAGTGCCGACGGTATAAAGTGGATGGTCGCCAATACCGTCGGTAATTTCATTCATTTCGCGCCGGTCGGTTCAGTTTTGGTGGCGATACTGGGCATTGCGGTCGCGGAAGATTCGGGCCTGCTCGGCCACACACTGCAGCGTCTAACGGCGAATGCCCCACCGCGCAGCCTGAGTAGCTTTATCGTATTCGCGGGGGTGATGTCTAGCATCGGTTTTGATTCTGGCTACGTCGTGCTCATACCATTGGCAGCGCTTATTTTCCGAGCAGCTGGTCGCTCGCCACTGGCGGGTATAGCTGCCGCATTTGCGGGTGTTTCCGGTGGGTATAGCGCCAACCTGTTACTTGGTCCTGTAGACGCTATTTTGTCGGGCATCAGCACCGAAGCGGTTGCGTTAGTCGCACCGGACCAGCAAGTATTAACCAGCGCCAACTATTATTTTACCTTAGCGTCTACATTATTTATCACCATCACTGGCGCCTGGATTAATGAAACCATAGTCGAGCCAAGACTATCGAAACCCAGCGATCAGACTGCGCTTGCGGAAGATTCGACAGCTATTGAATCCCCAGCCTTAAAAACCGGCATGCGCAGAGTCGGCCTATTCAGCCTATTTTTTATAGGGTTGCTAGTTTACTTAGTTGTTCCCGACCATGGCATCTTACGAAACCCCGAGCCCAATGGTTTGGCCGCTTTACCGCTGTTAAATGGCATCGTGGTTTTTATTGCGCTATACGCGACGATTAGTGGGCTGATATTTGGTTACAGTACCGGTAAATACCAACGTCACCGCGACTGGATTGCTGGCATGGAGACAGGTGTACGCACCCTGTCTGGCTATATGGTGTTGATGTTTTTCGCCGCGCAGTTCGTGAACTACTTCAACTGGACCGGCCTGGGCGCCATCTCAGCCATAAATGGTGCAAATTGGCTTGCCGGACTCAGCCTGTCGAAAGCTAGTCTATTAGTTGGCTTTATTTTAATCAGCGCGAGCATCAACCTTTTGATTGGCAGTGCGTCAGCGAAATGGGCTTTGATGGCACCCATTTTCATTCCGATGTTATATCTATTGGGGGTAGATCCAGAATCAGCACAAATGGCCTATCGCATCGGCGATTCAAGCACCAACATTATCACGCCGCTGATGCCCTATTTTGGTGTTGTTGTTGCCTTCATGCAGCGCCATGACAGTGAAGCGGGAATGGGTACCCTAATCGCCTTGATGCTGCCTTACTCGGTGATATTTCTTGTCGGATGGGCCCTACTGCTCAGTCTTTGGCTCGCGGCAGGTTTACCCCTAGGTCCAGGCTAAAACCTGAACCTAGGCAAAGTGGCTCACTTACTCCTGAACCGTCGCCGCCATTTCATCGATATCGACGTGACGTACGTTGGCGCCTTTCACTAAATAAATAACATGCTCGGCAATATTTCGCGCGTGATCACCGACTCGCTCTAATGAACGCAAGGCCCACATGACCTGTAACACAGAGGAAATCGTACGCGGGTCTTCAATCATGTACGTCACCAAGCTGCGCATGGCGGTGCCGTATTCTAAGTCGACTGCCTTATCTTCTTCAGCGACTTCCAAGGCTAAATCGATATCAAGGCGTGCGAAGGAATCCAATGCATTGCGCACCATGCCAGACACATGATCGCCAATGTGACGGATTTCCAAGACGCTGCGCGGTAAACCGCCAAGCTCAGTGAGTTTAATAGCGCTGTCCGCAACCTTGCTGGCCTCATCGCCCATGCGCTCAAGATCACTTAATATTTTGCTGATCGATAACACCAGCCGTAAGTCACTTGCCGCCGGCTGACGACGCGCCAGAATGATGGTGCACTCTTCATCAATCGAGACTTCTAAATTATTAACGATTTTATCGCCCAGCTTTACGTCTGAGGCTAAGCCAGTATCCAAGTTCATAAACGCATTAGTGGCATCGGCAACCTGCTTTTCGACCAAGCCCCCCATTTCCAACATACGCGTTTTTATATCGTCCAGCTCAGTATTAAACTGCTGAGATATATGATGGGTATGCAAATTTTTTTCTTTCATTTTCAATCTCCCAAAAATCTAATAGCAAACCTCAAGGCATTACCGAATGAGTCAGAACTGCCTTAACCATAGCGACCGGTAATATAATCTTCGGTTTGCTTGTTACTGGGGTTTGTAAAAAGAATATCCGTGTTATCAAACTCAATTAATTTGCCCATATACATAAACGCCGTATAGTCTGAAACACGCGCCGCTTGCTGCATATTATGAGTAACGATAACGATAGTGTATTTGTCTTTTAGCTCGTAAATAAGTTCTTCTATTTTTAGTGTAGAAATAGGGTCAAGGGCCGACGCGGGCTCATCTAGCAATAGCACTTCTGGCTCTACCGCGATGGTACGAGCGATAACGAGACGCTGTTGCTGCCCGCCAGACATTCCTAGAGCATTGTCGTGTAAGCGATCTTTTACTTCGTCCCAGAGTGCAGCACCTCGCAAAGAGCGTTCAACCACTTCATCCAGCACTCGTTTTTTGTTTATGCCCTGGATGCGCAAACCGTACGCCACATTCTCATAGATAGATTTAGGAAAGGGGTTCGGCTTTTGGAACACCATACCAACGCGGCGGCGCAAGGTGGCAACATCTACCCGCTTGTCATAGATATTGGAACCATCTAAGGAAATCCCGCCATCGGTCCGACAGGTATCAACCAAGTCGTTCATGCGATTAAAACAGCGCAGTAACGTAGACTTACCACAACCACTTGGCCCGATGAATGCCGTGACCTTTTTACGCGGGATGACCATATTCACATCAAATAAGGCCTGCTTCTCACCGTAATAGAGATCCAGATTATTTACGGTCAAGGTGATGTCTTCATCGTGAATAGATTGTTCCACGCGATTACGTCCAAGCGACTCCATATTAATAGCGTGCGCCTTTACCGTTGATTTGTCACTTGTCATAAAACTCGCCGCCTTATCGTTCAGTTCATTCACGATTACATTTCCAATGATTTGTATTTTTCGCGCAGATGATTACGCAAAGCCACCGCACTTAAATTCAGTAAGGCGATGATAACAACCAACAGCAAGGCCGTGGCATAAACCAGGGGTCTCGCCGCTTCTACATTGGGGCTTTGGAATCCAACATCGTAAATATGAAAACCCAAATGCATAAATTTCTGATCTAAGTGGAAGTAAGGAAAATTGCCATCAACGGGCAGCGATGGCGCTAATTTAACAACCCCTACCAGCATAAGTGGCGCTACTTCACCGGCCGCACGCGCAACCGCAAGTATCAAACCGGTCATCATTGCCGGGCTAGCCATCGGCAAAACCACACGCCAAAGCGTTTCAGCTTTCGTTGCGCCCAACGCTAAGCTACCTTCACGCAAATTGCGAGGAATACGCGCCAAGCCCTCTTCCGTCGCCACGATAACAACCGGCAACGTCAGCAGTGCCAAGGTCACTGATGCCCACAATAACCCAGGTGTACCAAAGGTTGGCGCAGGCAATGCTTCAGCAAAGAGGGCCTTGTCCATCTCCGCACCAAGGAAATAGATGAAGAAACCCAAACCAAACACACCATAAACAATAGACGGCACACCAGCCAAATTATTTACTGCGATGCGCACGATACGAGTCATCAAGCCCTGTTTGGCGTATTCCCGTAAATATACTGCTGCCACCACACCAAACGGCGTCACCAATACCGACATAATCAGCACCATAATGACGGTTCCAAAAATGGCTGGGAAAATACCACCTTCGGTGTTGGCCTCCCTCGGCTCGTCTGTTAAAAACTCGCCAAATTTCGCAAAATAGAAGCCCACCTTCTGAATCAGGTTCATGCTATTAGGCTGATATGCTTTCACTACCGTCGAAATACGCTGCTCTTTAATTTGGCCCGCCGCCGTTTTCATCGTGAAGGTATCGCGATGCCATTGTTTATAGAGATCAGCAAGCTGGCCCTGCAACACTTTATACTCAACATCTAACTCGGCGCGCTCTGCCGCGATATCTGCCTGCATTTGTTGGCGCCGGCTTTCACTTACTGAGCTATCAAGTTCAAGACCGCGCTCTTTCAAGCGCATTTTCTCAAGTCGATAATTAATTGCGCCAATGTCTTTCTTTTCTATTCTTTTAATTTCTTCGTGAATATTGTTTGCGCGTGCAATGCGCGCTTGGAATTCATCCCACGCCTTGCCGTCGTCAATGCTAGCGACGACATTGCCCTGCTCTTTGACATTTTGTAAATAGCCATAAAAATTCCCCCACTCAAGCCGTTCTATAACAACAGCATCAGCTGGGTAACTTATCTCAGACAAATAGCGCGTGATTACCCATTTAAAATCTGCACCAGTGACATCACGATTACCTAACTTAACGAGTTGACGGTCAACAAATGCATCATCCGTTTCAATCTTAAAACCCGCACTCAGCAGCTGCTCTATAGGTACTGCTTCGGATTCTACCTGCTCAGCTAAAACCGGAGTAGCCTGCTCGCTAGGAAGCGTATATTGAGCCTGCATTACTGACGCGGGCCAAAAATGACCAAAACCACGAACAGCTAATAGCAAAAGCAAGCCGATAACAGCCAAGGTACTGACGGTTACCGCCGACGCATTGAGCCAAATCATAGGCTCGCCGCGCTTACACCACTCTATAAAGCCTTGCTTGTTATCATCGTGCAATGACATGACTTAACATCCCGTAATTCTTAGTCTGGCGCATCAGTAAATTCAGTAAACACATCATAGGTTTCCGTAGCGCATACGCAGGCGCTGACGCACGGTTTCGGCGACGGTATTCACCGCGAAAGTAAACATAAACAGCACAAAGGCCGCTAAAAACAGCACGCGATAGTGCGAGCTATCCACCTCGGTCTCACCGATCTCTACCGCAATATTCGCCGCTAAGGTACGCATACCCTCAAATATATTGGCGTCCATGATCGGCGTATTGCCCGTGGCCATCAGGACAATCATCGTTTCGCCAACGGCTCGGCCCATACCAATCATTAGCGCTGAGAATATCCCTGGGCTAGCAGTGGGCATTACCACGCCAACTAAGCTTTGCCACGGCGTTGCCCCCAAGGCTAACGATCCGTAGCTTAGGTGTTTTGGTACTGAAAAAATGGCGTCCTCGGCGATCGAGAAAATGGTGGGGATAACCGCAAACCCCATGGCGATACCGACAACTAGGGCATTTCGCTGATCAAACGACACGCCGATATCGTTTGTTAACCACGAACGCATATCGCCGTTAAAAAACCATCGCTCCATTGGCGCACTCATCTCGACGCAGCCCACCACAACAAAGAGTACGACGGGCACAAGCAAAAGCGAATGCCAGCCGTCAGGGACGTGGCGCCGAAACGTAGACGGTAATTTTGACCACGACCAAGCGAATAACAAAATGCCTACGGGAAGTAAGAGGAATAATGAAAATACCGCCGGTAAATTTTTCTCAATGAACGGCGCCAACCAAAGTCCCGCCAAGAAACCAAGAATGACGGTTGGCAAGGCTTCCATCAACTCAATTAGCGGTTTGGTCTTTCTGCGCAGAGCGGGCGCCATAAAATAGGCGGTGTAAATAGCGCCGCATATCGCCAGCGGCGCGGCAATTAGCATCGCGTAGAAAGCGGCTTTTAAGGTTCCGAAAGCCAAGGGTGCAAAACTGTACTTCGGCTCAAAATCATTACTCGATGCCGATGACTGCCATACATAATCCGGTTCGGGGTAACTTTCATACCACACCTTGCTCCACAGGGCTGTCCATGACAACTCAGGGTGCTCATTATGCAGGTCGAAACTGGCGAGTCCGCCATTGCTATTTTCTACTAATATTTTATTCGCACGGGGCGAGATCGCCAGGGCACTCACACTGCCAACATCAAGGTCTTTGCTCAGCAAGCGACGATGTGAGGTGGTGTAAAATAAATCTAATTGGCCCTGAGGCGATATGCTCACAAACCCTTTTCGACGGTGCTCTGTCACCAAGGCGGCACTGCCACCATCGGGTATCTCAAAATCCCGAACCGGCTGTAATTTATAACCAGATTCACGCTCTTTGTCGCGGACGACAAACCACTGCCCAACCGAACCGTGATCACTGGCAACTAATAGGGAAATACCTCCCAGTAAAAACCGCGCTTGGCTCAGCTTGCCGTTGTCGAATAAATACCCACGATCTGTAACGACCTGCTTGCGAAGATCAATTAAACGAAAACCGCCATCAGCCGCCAATACATAAAGCCATTGCTGGGCAGGACCAATTAAGACTCGACTGGGCACAATATCTAACTTAGGCAGCAGTAGTTCTTCTTCGCTGAGAGTCACTTCCTCACTGAGGAAATCTTCTTCTTTCACCCAACGGCGGCCAAATAATTTACCCTCGCTAATGCCTATAACAATAAGCGCATCATCATTATCACTAATGCCAAGCTGTTCAATCGGCATGTCTTCTGCGAGTAAAAAAGCCTGTTCACCATAGGGGTAACGTAATACCGGTGTAATTAGGCGTTGGTCATTGGGGTAGCTGGTTCGGTAATCATGTTTGGCGATAAGTACTTTCCCATCGCTCAAACCCAAAGCAAATAAACGGCTTTGCTCAGATTCAAGTGCAAAGCTGAGAATGTCCGCTCCCTGCAAGGGTAAATCTGAGGCGGACGACACGCTGCCGTCGCTGAGCTGGAAGAACTCTGCATAACCCTTAGAATCCAAACGGAAACCTATTTCCGCCTGTTCTTCCATAGCAAGATATAGGGCTGGCGATTCGCTAGCCGTTGTGAACTGCGAGTCCGCCTTTATAGACGCCGATTGAAACAGCGGCATAATTTCATATAGCAGATAGAAAAAGATAAGGAGGATGGCGAACAGCACACCGATGCCGCCAGCGGTGATCGTCGTCGTAGCGATTCCGTCTTTTACTTGTCGCCATTTACGGTAGGCGGAAGCGGTAGCTCGTACCTCAGATTGACTCATTTCTTCTAGCTCTCTGAAAACTCACAAACACAATATGACACTTTTGTTACAGTTTGATGACGGAGGCTTTTCAAAAAAAATGCCGCGGGTATTCCTACGGCATTTATGCTGATCACTCCATCATTGCTAGAGCGCCATCTTCGCCTTAATTTTCTCTACGACACTCGCTGGGAGCGGTATATAGCCATCTTTTACGACGACTTCTTGCCCTTGCTTAGACAGAACCAGTTTCAGGAACTCACGCTCCAAAGGAGCAAGTGGTTTATTCGGTGCTTTGTTTAAATAGACATACAAAAAACGAGACAGTGGATAGGTGCCAGATGTCGCGTTTTCTGAATTTGCTTCGACAAACCCGCTTTTGTCATCTTTCGCTAAGGGCACTGTGCGCACGCTAGAGGTTTTATAACCAATCCCCGAGTAACCGATGCCGTTAACTGAGGTAGAAACCGATTGCACCACAGAGGCTGATCCTGGCTGCTCGTTCACACCATTTTTAAAATCACCCTTACACAGTGCAGCCTCTTTAAAGTACCCGTAGGTACCCGATACCGAGTTACGGCCGAACATTTGAATATCGCGAGTCGTCCATGCGTCGCTCATTCCCAACGCGCCCCAGGTCTCTACGTTGTCGGGGTGGCCACACTTATGCGTGCTAGAAAAAACCGCATCTACCTGCGCCATGGTCATGCCTTCAATCGGATTATCTTTGTGTACAAAAACCGCTAAGGCATCTATCGCTACCGGAATGGCCATTGGCTTATAGCCGTACTTGATTTCAAACGCCTCAATTTCCTTGTCTTTCATTTTACGGCTCATAGGGCCGATGTTTGAGGTGCCTTCTGTCAAGGCTGGCGGCGCTGTAGACGAGCCCGCAGCTTGGATTTGAATATTGACGTTGGGGTAGAACCGTTTGAAATCTTCGCCCCATAATGTCATCAAGTTGGCCAGCGTGTCTGAACCAACGCTGGACAGGTTGCCGGAGACACCGGACGCACTTTGGTATGTCGGCAACGCCGAATCAACTTCAGTTGCCGCAATAGCCGCTACTGAAGACAAGGCAACAATGGATCCCGCCAAATACTGTTTAATGTTCACGCACCCTACTCCCAAACCAATTAATTACATTAACGCAGCCACTTTATAGGGCAATTATGACAACTTTGTGACAGTCGCTAGGAATAGTGACGACTTTAAGCCGTCTTAACTTGAACCGCGGCGGAACGGGGAAATACACAGGTAAACACACTACCTTTTTCTGGCACACTTCGAATCCGCAGCTCTGCCCGATGTCGAATTAAAACATGCTTAACAATGGCTAAGCCGAGACCTGTACCGCCAGTGTCCAGCGAGCGACTTTGATCTACGCGATAAAACCGCTCAGTCAAACGCGGTATATATTGCGGCTCTATTCCGATACCGGTGTCTTCGACCTCGAAGTAAGCGTGGTCATCATCGCGGTACCAGCGCAGGGTTATGGTGTCGTTCTCTGCGGTATACCGAGCGGCATTGATCGCTAAATTAGAAAACGCACTGCGCAACTCATTGGCATTTCCACGGATTGAAATCGTATCGTCACATTCAATCACAATACGACGCGGACCTTTCGCCGCGGAGCCGCACTCCTCTCTAATCATCTCCATCAAAGACCGCAAGCTTATAACGGTATCATCGCCGGCTTTGGGAACCGCCTCTAAGCGCGACAACAGCATAAGATCCTGAATCAGCATATGCATACGGCGTGATTGCTGAAGCATCTGGCTTACTGCACGATCCCAGCGCGGGTTATCACCGCCGTGTTCTGAAAACGTTTCGAGGTAGCCATTTATCACGGTTAGCGGCGTGCGAAGTTCGTGGGAAACATTGGCAACAAAATCTTTGCGCATTTTTTCCAAGCGGTGGGTTCTGGTGACATCACGGGCAAAAAGCAATCGATTGCGCTGGCCGAAGAAGTTCACACTAACGCTCAAACTTAAACCGCCATTCACTGGCGACGTCATCTCAAGTGGTGTCTGATAACGCTCCGCTTCGAAATAGCGCAAAAAAGCCGGACTTCGAATTAGGTTGATCAGTTGCCGACCGGTGTCGTCAGACTGTCGTAAACCGAGTAAGTCGTGGGCTGAGGCATTACACCATTCAATATTACCCACGGGATCTAGCATCACAACGGCATCTGACATCGAGGCGAATGAAGAGTGAAGATAGTCGATCATCGCCTGTAATTTGGCGCTATTCTGCGTGGTCTCACGCTGCATGTCATAAATGACATCAAAAACCTGCCCCCACATTCCCGATGCCTCCGGAGGCTCTTTATCAACGCCGCTGTAAAGCCAATCTGACAAGTGCTGCAAGTTGCGTAGCAACCAAGCACAAACCAACAGCGCTGCGATAAATAAAGGCCACAAACCCAAATCAAAAATTGCACAAACAGCCGCTACCGCCGTCAGCAGTAGGCCAATGCGCAATAATTCCGTTTTCCAATTGTAATAGCGCATTAATTCATGTGCGCTAAGCGCAAACACCTGTCGTCGAAAAACGATAACCGGTGCCACGTACCGTCTGGATCAGCAAACCACAGTCTCGTTGATCAGTTTGCAGGGCTTTGCGGAGGCGACGAATATGCACGTCTACCGTGCGTTCTTCGACGTAGACATTGCTGCCCCAGACTTGGTCAAGTAACTGACCACGGCTGTAGGCACGCTCTTGGTGGGTCATAAAAAACTTAAGTAGTTTAAATTCTGTCGGCCCCATATCTAAGGGCTGAGTGTCGACAAAAACGCGATGACTAGCGGGATCCAATTTTAAACCGCCGACTTCAATACTTTCTTCCTGCTCACGGGTGGTAGACCGGCGCATAATCGCCTTAATCCGCGCCATCAACTCACGGGAGGAAAAGGGCTTGGTAATGTAATCGTCTGCGCCGACATCCAAGCCCTGCACACGATTATCTTCATCGTCTTTCGCCGTTAGCATGATAACGAGCAAGTCGCGGGTGAGCTCATCTCTGCGCAAGCGTCGCAACAACTCTATACCGCTTGTGACCGGCATCATCCAGTCTAGCAAGACCAAATCGGGGCGCTGATCAACAATAATACCGTGAGCGTCCTGTGCATTGCTTGCCTCCAGGCACTCGTAGCCGGCAAGTTCTAGCCCAACGCGGATCATTTCCCGTATGGCGGCCTCGTCGTCGACAATCAGTATGGTGGTTGCAGTCATCCCTCTACCCTTTTTTAACAATATTTGTAAGCAGCATTAAAACGACATTTGGTGACAATTTTATGACAGTGCCCGTTTATCTAGATTAATCAAACACTACCGTCTTATTCCCGAGCACTAGCACCCGGTCTTCTAAATGATTTCGCAACGCCCTCGCGAGCACAGACTTTTCGACATCTTTACCCAGCCGAACAAGATCGTCCTTGCTGTAGCGATGCGACACGCGAATAACATCTTGTTCGATTATCGGCCCTTCATCAAGGTGCTCCGTCACGTAATGACTGGTTGCGCCAATCAGCTTCACACCTCGATCAAACGCTTTCTGGTAAGGGTTTGCGCCAATGAATGACGGCAAAAAGCTATGGTGGATATTGATCATTCGCCCCGTGTAAGCTCGGCAAAATTCAGGTTGAATAATCTGCATATAGCGCGCGAGCACCACGCAATCTGCTTGATACTCGCCAGTAAGTTCCATAATGCGCGCGTGTGCCGGCGCCTTGTTTTGGGGGTCAATAGCGACGTATTCAAAGGGAATACCGTGCCACTCCACCATGCTACGCAAATTCTCGTGATTAGAGATGACACAGGGAATGTCACAATCCAGCTCACCGCTATGCCAGCGGTGTAAAATATCTGCAATACAGTGCGAGGCATGACTCGCCAATATGACAACTTTGCGTTTTACCGACGAATCCACCAACTCCCAGCGCATACCGTATTCGTCTGCGATCGGGGCAAAGGCGGCGCGAACAGCCTCCGCCCCCATCTGCAGAGAATCGGCGCGGATTTCATTGCGCATAAAAAACCAATTATTCTCAGCATCAGCATGATAGTTAGCCTCCGTAAGCCAGCCGCCTTGATCCGCTACAAACTGACTTACTCGCGCAACAATACCCACCCGATCTGGGCAACTGATTACCAATCGAAATGTATGATTCATGAAGATGTTTAAACCTTATTCAAAATTCCGCGCAAGGCCTGTGGCAAATCTGCAGGCAATACGACTGTTTTAGCATTGTTTGAGGTTGATAGTTTCACTAAGGCGTCCGCGTATTTCTCGCCTAAAAGATACAAAACTGGCAAATCCTGGTCGCCAACCGCTTCCGACACCAGGGTAATTGCCTCGCCGCTGGCTTTGGCTAACACTACCTGCGCCTCCGCATCGCGACGAGATGCCTCTAAGCGACCATCCGCCTCCAGAATCGCAGCCTGTTTTTCACCTTCGGCTTTAGTCACGGCAGCACGTCGCTGACGCTCTGCTGCAGCTTGCTCTTCCATTGCCTGCTGCATGGTCATGGAGGGATTTATGTCCTGTATTTCTACAGTCTTTAAGGTGATGCCCCAGTCAGCGATATCGGCTGATATCGCTGCTTTCAACTTGGCTTTAATTTGATCCCGTGACGATAGGGCCGAATCCAGCGCCATTTCACCAACAATAGAACGCAATGCGGTTTGCACTAAATTCTGAATGGCAAAGGTATAATTTTCTACGCCATAAACCGCTTTTTCGGGTGAGACGATGTTTATATAAGCAACAGCGTTTGCAATGATGACCGCATTGTCTTCGGTGATGACCTCCTGCGAGGGGATATCCAGTACTATATCTTTGGTGGTGAGCTTGTAGGCTACCGCATCAATGTAGGGGATAATAAAATTCAAACCGGGATTCAATGTGACATGATACTTACCTAAACGCTGCACAATGTGTTTGTAACCCTGTGGCACGGTGCGAACACCCTTCGCTAAGGTCACCACTACCAAAATCGCCAACGCGACTACCACTGCTAAGCCATCCATCGCCCATCTCCTTTAATGACGTAATACCATTTCCAATAAATTGCTTAGTGCGCCTGCCCTAAAGCCAGTTTGACAATCAGTGAATTGCCAGACACATCTTCAACCGCTACCCGATCACCTACAGATACGGGGTCGCGACATATAAACTCCCATTCGTCGCTGCCCAATATCGGTATGGAAAATCGCAAGGTGCCGTGACCAAATTCTGCCCCCAGCTTTATTACCATGGCTTCCTGCCCTACCACCTGCTCGCGTGACATACCCGACAAAGATTTGTTTTTCATCTTGGGGTGAACAAACTTAAACCACACCGCCAAATCGATCACCGACATGAGTAACCACACCAGCAACTGGACGCTAAACGGCATGTCAATCGCGGCTAAAATTAGGCCTACCGCAATGGCGCTAGCGCCAAACCAGATCATCACGAAACTGGGGATAAAAATCTCACTTGCCACCAACAGCATGCCAAAAACCATCCAGTGCCAATACGCAATATTGGTATTTAACCACTCCATTTTGTACCCCTTTACAAAAGGTCCGCCCACAAGGCATCTATTTAGTAATTATTTATTAAAATATTCAAGCACTTACTGCATGATTTTATATTTCGTTGGAAGCTGACTCAGGCCAGCAAGAAACCACATTATCACGTATAATGCGCCTTCATTCAGAATTCTGCGTCCGCACCATGTCATCAGTTATGCAAACACCTAAAGTCATATTTAGCCATCGCCCATATTGGGCTGAATGTTTTGGCACCGCCAGCTACCTTCCGACCTCACGGGCGGAGATGGATGCGCTGGGCTGGGACAGCTGCGACATCATCATTGTGACCGGTGACGCCTATGTAGACCATCCAAGTTTTGGCATGGCGGTCATTGGCCGCGTCTTAGAAGCGCAGGGCTTTCGCGTTGGCATTATTGCCCAACCTGATTGGCAGTCCGCTGAGGCGTTTAAACAACTGGGCCAGCCCAATCTGTTTTTTGGGGTCGCGTCGGGCAATATGGACTCGATGATCAACCGCTATACGGCTGATCGCCGCTTGCGTCATGACGATGCTTACTCACCGGATAACGAGGGTGGCAAAAGACCTGATCGCGCCGTTATTGTCTACTCACAGCGCTGCCGCGAAGCCTATAAAGACACGCCCATTATTATTGGCTCCATCGAGGCCAGCCTTAGGCGTATCGCCCACTATGACTACTGGAGCGACAAAGTTCGGCGCTCGGTACTACTTGATTCTCGGGCAGATTTACTGCTGTACGGCAATGCCGAGCGAGCAATAATTGATGTTGCTCACCGGCTAGGCCGCGGCGACCCAATTGATAGCATCACTGACTTGCGCGGCACAGCCTACGTTATTCGAGACATCCCAACGGGCTGGACCGTAATTGACTCTGCGAGCGTAGATCAATTAGGCAAGGTCGACCCCATTACCAGCCCCTACGTCGATACCAGCGCCACCGAGAGCTGTAAAAAGAACGACGATGAAGACGTTGCCAAAGCCCAAGAAGAAGTTCAAACCGTCCGCATTATTGATCCCTTGCAAGCGCGCAAGGCTGGCACCGATTCAGCAAAAACAGTCATTCGCCTGCCGGACTACGAGGTCGTTAAAAATGACCCGGTAAACTACGCCCACGCGGCACGGGTTTTACATCTTGAAACCAATCCCGGCAACGCCCGCGCCCTGGTTCAACGCCATGGCGATCAAGAAGTCTGGCTGAATCCACCGCCCATTCCCTTGACCACCGAAGAACTCGACTGGGTGTTTGAACTACCCTACCAGCGTAAACCGCACCCGGTGTACGGCAAGGCAAAAATCCCCGCCTACGACATGATTCGATTTTCAGTCAACATCATGCGCGGTTGTTTCGGCGGCTGTAGCTTCTGCTCTATCACTGAGCACGAAGGCCGTATTATCCAGAGTCGCTCCCACGAATCGATCGTCAAAGAAGTTGAAAACATCCGCGATAAAACCCCGGAATTTACCGGCGTCATCTCGGACCTTGGCGGGCCAACAGCAAATATGTGGCGGCTAAATTGCAAGAGTACCGAAATAGAAAGTCGCTGCCGACGCCTGTCCTGCGTGTTTCCCGGTATTTGTAAAAGTCTGAATACCGATCAAACACCATTGATAGATTTATACCGTGACGTGCGCTCACTGGACGGCGTGAAGAAAGTGTTAATCGCCTCAGGTCTGCGTTACGACTTAGCGATCGAAACCCCGGAGTACGTGAAGGAATTAGTCACTCACCACGTTGGTGGTTACTTAAAAATCGCCCCCGAACATTCGGAAGACGGCCCGCTTTCCAAAATGATGAAACCGGGTATGGGTAGCTATGACAAGTTCAAAGCCATGTTCGATAAATATTCAAAACAAGCGGGCAAGGAACAATATTTAATTCCCTACTTTATCGCGGCTCATCCCGGCACCACCGACAAAGACATGATGAATCTGGCGATGTGGTTAAAAAGCAATGGTTTTAGGGCCGATCAAGTTCAAGCCTTTTACCCTTCGCCAATGGCCAACGCGACCGCCATGTATTACTCCGGCAAAAATCCGCTCAAGAAAGTATCGAGAACCAGCGAAGACGTTGTCAGTGCTAAAGGCTTAAAACAAAGGCGCTTACATAAAGCCTATCTGCGTTATCACGACCCCGAGGGCTGGCCATCGATTCGCGACTCACTGCTAAGCATGGGCCGTAAAGATTTAATCGGTTATGGCAAAAAGCACTTGGTCCCGCCGCGCCAACCCGCCAACTGGACGCCCAAAAATGGCAAAGGTCGCAGAATTCTCACTCAGCACACGGGTTTGCCGCCGAGAAAAACGAAATAAAAAATTCATTTTTTAGGGTGCAAAAGTCTTCCTATCGTGCTTGCGAGTATGTATATAATGGATCTGCTGGCTACGGATGCAGCTTGGTTTTATGTATATAGCACCACGAAGTCGTTTTTAGTACCTCGTTCTGTTTCATAAGTCCCTGCCTATCTCAGCTCAAGCACCAAAAAAGGCAACCACGCAACGAGGTACACAATATGTCCAGAAGCACTGGAAAAGTAAAATGGTTTAACGAAACTAAAGGCTTTGGTTTTATTGAGCAAGACTCCGGACCAGATGTTTTTGTTCACTTTAGCGCCATTGGCGGTTCAGGCTTTAAAACCCTGGCAGAAGGTCAGGCAGTCGAGTTTGACGTGACGACTGGCCAGAAAGGCCCTCAAGCAGCAAACGTAACACTTCTCTGATTTATCTAGGGCGCCGCAATTGCAGCGCCCTTTTTCTTCCCAGCTATTCCCCAAGCGAAGCCGGTAATATGCCGAATTAGCGATCGCCGCTCTGCCGTGGCAGGTGGTAAACATTGGAAAGTTGAGCACAGCCGTTCACGCTATTTATTTCAGGGAAAACAACAATGACCGCAATGCATTTCACTCGCACTCTCTGCTTAACATCGGCAGCTTTATTAATGAGTCTTGGCGCCCACGCTGAATCTTCGACACCCAATATGCTACCTAAACACATCGTCTTTTTGGGTGGTTTAGCCCACAACAAGGGTCCAATCGCCAGTGAAACCGAAGATGGGCCCGACGTAAACATTGCCTATCATCATTTGCTGAAACGCTTCGACAATTCTGGCCTTTACGCACATGGCGGCGCTGTCATCAACTTATCAGATGGCACCAGCTACGCCTATCTTGGCGGCACGGGGCGACTCGCCTTCGGTGCCTCCCCAGTGTATGGAGAGATCGGTGTCGGCTTCGCAGTACACGATGGTGATTTGGAAAAGAAATCGAATAACAAGCGCGAGCTGGGATCGCGAGAACTATTCCGATTTGAAATAAGCTTGGGCTACCAAATAAGCGATGCGATATCTGCCAGCTTATTTTTGGACCACATATCTAATGGCAGCATTCTCAATAACGACGACAATCGTGGACTCGACACCTACGGTCTGCGAATAGGTTATAGCTACTAAACTTCGCCGTCATTATTGAAGAAAAACGCCCCCCCTAGCGGTGGCGTATATACCAGCAGTAGTGAATCGGTTTACCACCGCGGGAAAAGTCCTCATCTAAGGACCATTTCGTTTTATCTTCTATTTGATATTTCTCTGCCACGCCATCGTCGAGACTAAAGTCGCGTTTATTGGTAGAGAATATCAGCAAGCCATCCGGTGCTAAGCAGCGCATTGTGTCATCTATTAACTCGCCGTGATCGCGCTGAGTATCGAGCACATCATCCATGCGTTTTGAATTTGAAAATGTAGGCGGGTCTAACAGAATAAGGTCATATTGATCTTCGCAGCTTTTTAACCACTTTCGACAATCCGCGTGCTCAGTTCTATGCCTAGCCTCGCTGAGGCCATTTAGAGATAAATTACGCCTCGCCCACTGCAAATAGGTTCGCGACATATCCACCGACGTAGTAAAGCGCGCACCGCCGATACCAGCCTGCACGGATGCAACGCCGGTGTAGCTGAATAAATTTAAAAACCGCTTTCCCTTTGCACGCGCGGCAATATCTAAACGAACCGGACGATGATCTAGAAAAAGTCCCGTATCCAGATAATCAAATAGATTAACCAGAATCTTAGCCTGCCCCTCTCTCAATTCCATAAAAGAATTTCGTGGTGCCTGCCGCTGGTACTGATCTTTGCCGCGTTGCCGCCTGCGCTCTTTGATAGCGATATTACCGGCGGAAACAGAAAATACTTGGCTTACCGCTTCGATGACTTCCCGCAATCTGCGCTCAGCATCTTCTTCTGAAATAGTCACCGGAGCCATATACTCGGCGATATGCACTGCGCTGCCGTAACAATCTACCGCCACGGCGTACTCGGGCATGTCGGCGTCGTAAACCCGGTAGCATTCAATCTCGTTTTTGTTTTTCCACTTGCTTAAACGTTTAATATTTTTCCGAAGACGGTTCGCAAACATTTGACCGCCGGCAGTCAGCTGCACATCCGACGCCGCGTTTTTATCCTGCTGCTGCGCCTGATCGCGCTCGACGACAAATGCCTCAGAATTAATATTAAATAATAATAACTTCGCAGGAATGGTGCCGTTTAAGAGCTGGTATTGCTTATGGCTTCTCACGCCCATACGCTTACCGAGATCCGGATTCCCGGTAAATATCGCCGCTTGCCAGCCTGTAAAATGAGCTTTCATGGCTTGACCAAGGTGACGGTATAAATGCAGCAACTCCGCCTGCTCCCCCAAGCGTTCACCATAAGGCGGGTTGGTAATGAGCAAACCTTCAGGCACGGTTCTGTGAGTCGGCATTGCTAATTGCGCAAGCTCACGACGAGATACTTTTACAAAGCGACCTAGCCCCGCATTGTCGATATTCTCCTCAGCTTGGGCGACAACTTTGCCGTTGGCGTCGTAACCGCGAATTTCCGGCCAGTCTTTAGCCATCGCCTTACTGCGCAACGCGCGCGCCTCTTCCAAGAGACTATCCCATGCGATTGAGTCGTGGCCACGCCAGCCGGTAAACCCCCAGCGGCTTCGTAACAAACCCGGCGCAATCTGCATCGCCATCATCGCCGCCTCGATCAGCAGGGTGCCTGATCCACACATTGGATCAATTAAGCCACCCCCTCGGCTTGCCATACCCGGCCAGTCGGCACGCAACAATAATGCCGCGGCCAAATTTTCTTTTAGCGGCGCCATAGCGCCACTGCTGCGGTAGGCGCGGCGGTGCAGACTCTCCCCTGATAAATCGATTGCTACGGTGATATAGCCCTTGCGCAAGCGCACATTGACTCGCACATCAGGGTTTTCTTTATCAACACTTGGGCGCTGCGCCCCCCTAGCCAAAAAATAATCGACTATGGCGTCTTTGCTTTTTAAAGCACCAAAATGCGTGTTGCGGATATCATTAGACTGGCCATTAAAGTCGACGGTTATTTTGCTATCTGCAGATAAATGCTCATCCCACTTTAGATTTTTTAAGCCGTCATACAGTGCATCGGCGCTTTCGCCGCGAAATTCAGTCAAGACCAGCAAAACACGATTGGCCAAGCGCGACCACAAGCAAATTCGGTAGGCTGTCGCGACATCCGCGCTAAAACTCATCGCACCGACGGTCTCGCGATTGAGCTCTGCCCCCAAGGCAGAGATTTCTGAAGCCAAAAGTTGCTCCAAACCCTTTGGGCAAGTAGCAATAAAAGAATATCTTTGACTCATAAAACCTCTAATGGGTGCTAGTGATGGAAAAATTCAACTTACTTAACAACAACTTAATTCTTTATACGTCTTACATCTAAAACCAGCAATACTTATAAGTAATAGGTCTTCGACGAAACATATGAAAGTTTGATTACATGAAGATCCTGTCGCGATCAAACGCATCGCGATGGTGACAGAAAACCGGCTGTTGCGCGAACAAGCAATACCGTAGCGACATGTTGACTAAATACGTGGAGGCTAATGCCCTATGAGAAGACAGAAACGCGACATGACTGAAAGAGCATATCAACGTGGTTATCAAGCAGGCATTTCCGGCAGGCAAAAAGACAATTGTCCCCATAATCAAGAGCAACTTAAACAGGAGTGGATGACAGGCTGGCGAGAGGGACGCACCGATCATTGGGATGGTATTGATACCGCCACCGCTCTGGAAAAACAGGCGTTTCATTAATCAAATACTGTAGATAAAAGGCCCTTAGGGCCTTTTTTTATTCCCGCTCAATACCTAGTTAAACCAATCCAATTCCAAGTTAAAATTGATCAGCAACTTAATTACCGCGTTCTACGCCCCCGCCCGCCAGCAGGTGCTTCGGTAACTGGCATCGCTAATTCTGCCATGCCGTAGACATTGGCAATCTCTTTTTCATCTAACTCTATCCACTGCCCCACTTTGACTTTAGAGGGAATGAATACCGAACCGTAACGCACGCGCTTTAAACGATTAACCTGTAATTCTTGGGATTCCCACAGGCGCCGAACCTCGCGGTTGCGACCTTCCATAATGACCACGTAATACCAGTGATTAATGCCTTCTCCGCCACCGTCGACGATATCGCTAAAGCGCGCGACACCGTCTTCCAGCTGCACACCGTCTGTTAAGCGCTTCAACACGTCTTCTGTCGCATTACCCATCACCCGACACAGATACTCGCGCTCAATGGTTGTTGAGGGGTGCATTAGCTTATTCGCGAGATCGCCATCGGTTGTAAACAATAGCAGGCCGGTAGTATTGAAATCTAAACGCCCAACGGATATCCAGCGCTCACCTTGTAAGCGCGGTAAACGATCAAATACCGAGCGTCGCCCCTCGGGATCCTTGCGGCTACAGATCTCGCCCTCAGGCTTGTTATACAGCAATACCCGCGGCTTTGCCGCAGCGGTATCGAGACGCAAAGGCTTACCATCTACTTGTATTTTGACTGCCGAGTCTACGCGGTCGCCCAACGTTGCTACGCGGCCATCGACGAGTACACGACCTTCGCTAATTACTTTTTCCATTTCCCGGCGTGAACCCAAGCCAGCTCGAGCCAATACTTTCTGCAGTTTTTCGTCGGTTTGTATCATTAAAAGTTGGTCTCGGGTGGGAATTCTTTGTCGTAAACCTCGTCTTCAATAACGTTGCTTTCCGACTCAGCTTCTATTTCAGTATCTATTTCGGTAACTAGCTCGGACTCTGATTCCGTCTGCGCGTCTGACTCCGCCGTCGTGTCTTCGCCGTTGTTGCTATCTAAAGCAAACTCACCGGTGTGCAGCTCTAACTCACCGTTCATCGTATCGAGATCGGTAATTTCAGCCAGGCTCGGCAATTCATCGAGATTACGCAAATTGAAGTAATCTAAAAATTTACGGGTGGTCGCATACATCGCAGGCCGACCAGGTACATCTTTGTGGCCCACCACGCGCACCCATTCGCGCTCTAACATAGTCTTAATGATTTGCGAACTGACCGCTACACCGCGTATATCTTCAATATCACCGCGGGTGATCGGCTGGCGATAGGCAATCAAAGCCAAGGTTTCTAGCATGGCGCGGGAGTAACGCTGCGGTTTTTCCTCCCACAGGCGACCTACCCAAGGCGCGAGATCTTCACACACCTGAAGGCGGTAGCCACTGGCGACGACTTTAAGCTCATACCCTCGACCAGCGCAGTCCTGGCCAATCGCATTCAGCGCATCTTGAATATCACCCGTACTCGGCCTTTCGTCGGCGTCAAATAACTCGGCGATATGCTGCAGGGATACGGGCCTCCCCACTGCCATCAAGACGGCTTCGATGATTCGTTTTAACTGCGGTAAATCCGGCATCATATAACTTTCGCTTTTACGTGGATTGGCGCGAAGGCCTCTGATTGTACAATTTCTACTAAAGATTCTTTGATCAATTCCATAATCGCCAGAAAAGTTACCACGACGCCTAAACGTCCCTCTTCCGCTTTAAACAAGGTAACAAACGGCACGAAGCTATCCGATCGCAATACGGCTAAGACCTCGGACATACGTTCGCGAGTTGACAGCTTTTCGCGCTGTATTTGATGGCTTTCAAATAGGTCGGCACGACGCAATACTTCGCCCAACACAATAAGCAATTCTTTTAGGTCTACATCCGGCTCAGCGCGCACCTTTGACATCGGTGGTGGCTCAATAACAACCGCGTAATTATCACGCCCCATTCGCGGGAGTTGATCGATGTTTTCAGCCGCTTGTTTAAAGCGTTCGTATTCTTGTAAGCGGCGAATCAGCTGCGCACGCGGATCCTCTTCGTCGTCGAGCACGTCCGCCGAACGAGGCAGCAGCATACGCGACTTGATCTCGGCCAGCATGGCCGCCATGAGGAGGTATTCCGACGCCAATTCAAACTGCATCGCGCTCATCATATTCACGTACTGCATATACTGCTGAGTGATCTGCGAGACGTTTATTTCCAGAATATCGAGGTTTTGACGCTTAATAAGATAAAGCAGCAGATCGAGTGGCCCCTCGAACGCCTCTAAAAACACCTCTAGTGCTTCAGGTGGTATATACAAATCTTTGGGAATTTCGGTGAGCGGCTTGCCCTGCACCACCGCGAAAGGCATTTCGCCCTGCTGTGGTAATTGCCGAATAGCCTTGAGACTAACAATCTCGATGGCTTGCTGCGCAGCGTCTGGCAAAGGCTCCAGACGACCGAGCAATATGTCAGGCGACACCGAATCCTGTTCAGCCAGCGGCGCTGCATCAGGCTGTTCTACGGCGAGCTTTTCTGAAGGTTTATCTTGCACTGTTACTGAGATCTCACGATATCATCTACCAAGGGCGCGATTATACGTTGATCTGGGCGCCCGTCACAGCGAATCCTCAAATTGACTCACATCACCCAAACCACGGCGAATAATGACGGGAACATCGTCAACCAAATCGATCACCGAGGTGGCCTCCATGCCGCAGTAACCGCCGTCAATAACAAGGTCTACGAGATTGCCGATGGTATCGCGAATATCGTAGGGATCCGTCATGGGTAGCTCTTCACCGGGCAATATTAAACTCACACTCATCAAGGGCTCGCCGAGCTCCGCCATTAAATCCAAGCAAATCTGATTTGCCGGCACACGCAAACCTACACTTTTACGCTTAGGATGATGTAAGCGTTTTGGCACCTCTGGCGTCGCCCGCAATATAAACGTATACGGCCCAGGGATATGTGCTTTCAGCAAGCGAAACGCGCTATTGTCGACCTTGGCATAGGTTCCCAGCTCAGAAAGATCGCTGCACATTAAGGTGAAGTTATGCTTTTCATCTAAGCGGCGTATAGCTCGCACACGCTCAAGCGCTGATTTATCACCTAATTGACAACCTAGTGCGTAAGCCGAGTCGGTTGGGTAAGCAACCACCCCGCCCCCTCGAATGATATCGGCCGCCTGCTTAATTAAACGAGCTTGCGGGTTTTCTGGATGTATTTGAAAAAATTGAGTCACTGCGCCTACCTTAAAGTACTTATATTGTTGATTCTACATGTTGCCAGCGCGCCCAAACCGGCTTGCACGGCGCCACGATATCGGCATTGCAACCGAGTTCCAGCCAATTACTGGGCTGGTGAAAATCGCTGCCTGCAGACGCCTCAAAGTCGAATTGAGTGCAGAGCTGACGGAGGTAATTTAAATCACTAGGCGATGGTCGGCCATTGCAGACCTCTAAGCCCTCACCACCGGCTTCTTTAAAATCTGCCAACATGCGCCGCAGCTTGGCATTGGTCAGCTTGTAGTGCAGTGGATGTGCCAATACCGCCACCCCACCTGCTGATTTAATCCAGTTTATTATGGTTTCAAGTGACGGCCACATCGCCTTAACATCACCCACTTTGCCCGCACCTAAATATTTATAAAATGCAGTCGCCATTGAATCTACATAACCCTGTGCCACCATAAACCGTGCAAAATCAGGGCGGCCAATGGCTCGTCCATCAGCTAGCGCTGATGCACCTTCAAATGTGTCTTTGAATCCGAGCTTTGCAAGCCGATCGCCGATGATTTTAGCTCTCTCGCCACGCGCAGCGCTCTGATCAGACAGCTCTGCCTGTAACCGACTGCAAGTGGTATCTATACCCAAGCCAAGCACATGAATATTAACGCCCGACCACGTACACGATAGCTCTATCCCCGCGATGAGTTTTAATTCTCCAGTGCTGATTTCGCTGATCGATGTATAGCCGTCAATGGTATCGTGGTCAGTCACCGCCAGTAATTGCACTCCACACTCCTTGGCGCGCAACACCAACTCCTCTGGGCTCAAGCCGCCATCTGAGGCTGTGGTGTGGGTATGTAAATCAACTATCACGCCAAATATGCTCCGAGGCTAGTGGTGAAAAATTAAAATGGGTATAGTGGGCGGATAATCTTCTCCAACCCTTTTACTGACATTTATCGACGGGATTTCCAATGCCGGACCAGGCAAATACACCTCAGCGCCACAGCGTCATCGTCAATCTTTTGTTCAACATCATTGTACCCACATTGATACTAACTAAGCTCAGCGGCGATGCCTACCTGGGGCCTCGCTATAGTATCGTGATTGCCCTCGCCTTCCCATTAAGTTTTGGCATTTACGACTTCATGAAATCACGTCGCGCCAATGCCTTTGCGATCCTTGGCTTTATCAGCGTCTTATTAACAGGCGGTATTAGCCTATTGGAGCTGGACGCCGAATACATCGCCATTAAGGAAGCCAGCATACCGGCAATTATCGGTATCGCCACTTTAGTGTCACTGTATACCCCTTACCCCCTGATCAAAACCTTCCTCTTCAATGACGAAGTTATCTACACTGAAAAAATAAGCAGCGCGCTGCAGGAGCATAACAACGCAAGCATGTTTGACGCGGCACTTCGCAACGCGACCTATTTAGTCGCCTTCTCATTTTTTCTGTCGGCGACGCTCAATTATATCCTCGCCAAAGTACTCTTGGTGAGCCCACCGGGAACAGCTGAATACAGTGCGGAATTAGGAAAGATGACCGGCCTCAGCTTTCCGGTAATAGCGCTGCCTTGCACCTTAGTTATGCTGGGCGCCCTATTCTATTTAGTCAAACAGATCGAAAAATTAACCGCGCTCAGTTTCGACGACATTTTCAGAATACATTAGGATTTTCTATGTTATACGCAGTAATCAGTGAAGATGTTGCAGACAGCCTCAGTAAAAGACTAGGCGCTCGAGCCGCACATATTGAGCGACTTCAAGCACTCAAAGCCCAGGGGCGCCTCGTGCTAGCTGGACCTCACCCCGCTATTGATAGCGAGGATCCGGGCGAAGCAGGTTTTACCGGCAGCTTGATCGTAGCTGAGTTTGCATCGCTTCAAGAAGCACAGCAATGGGCCGACAGCGACCCCTATATTGAAGCCGGTGTTTACGCCAAGGTGTTAGTTAAGCCTTACAAAAAAGTATTACCGTAATTGATGCAGAATTTGAACTACTCTAATAAGTGCTTTATCCTTCAATGTTAAATATTTAGCGCAGTTTATTAACGTGGAAAATACAGTGAAAAAATCATTTATATTCGGCTTGTCAGTGATCCTGTTTTGTTTGACAAGCGCGTCTTTCGCCGACACCCGTTATATCAGCGATAAAATTTATGTACCACTGCGCGTAGGTGACGGTTCAAAATACCGCATCATTCATCGCGGCCTACCAAGTGGCGAGAAGCTCGAATTAATCAGTACAAACGAAGACAGCGGCTACTCAAAGGTTCGCACTGACAAGGGCGTTGAAGGCTGGCTGCCAAGCCATTATTTGATAAGCTCTCCAGCCGCAAGAAGCCAGTTGGCCGCCAACAAGAAGCAAATTGATGAGCTGAGCGGCATCAACAAGGAGCTGCAAAAAAAACTGGAAAACACCACCCAAAGCAGCCAGGAAACCAATAGCATCGTTGAAGAGCTTCAACTTGAAAATAAATCACTAGCCGAAGAGCTAGAAGAGATTAAACGTATTTCTGCCAACAGCATTAAACTCGATGACGATAACCGCCGCTTGCTTGAATCAAATCAAATGCTCAGCAGTGAAGTCGACGTATTAAAGACCGACAATGCCCGCCTTCGTGAAAACAAAGAAAACGAATTCTTCTTAAACGGGGCATTCGCCGTACTTATCGGCGTGATGATTGCTCTTATAGCCCCGCGAATGATGCCTAAACGACGTTCTGATTGGGGCTAAACATGCGCTTTCTACCTGCACTGGTCTTTGCCATTTTCGGCCTAGCCGCCGTTACGCCGGCTTTAGGGCAGGAAACTAAGGCCAATCCCGTGGTTGTGATAGAGACCTCGAAGGGTGACATCACCCTTGAGCTTTACCCGGATAAAGCGCCAGTCACCGTTGAAAACTTTTTAGGCTACGTAAAAAGCGGGTTTTATAACGGCACCATATTTCATCGTGTCATTCGCCGCTTTGCGGTTCAGGGCGGCGGCTTTACGCCAGACTTAGTGGAAAAGCCCAATGGCGAAAGTATTGTCAACGAGTCCAAAACCAGTAAACTTAGAAACGATCGCTGGACTATTGCCATGGCTCGCACAGACGACCCTAATAGTGCCCGCTCTCAATTTTTCATTAACATGCGCATGAATCTGGACCTTGACTCCCGTATGGGACGCGATGGCTATGCCGTATTTGGCAAAGTGATTGAGGGAGAGAACATCGTTCGCGACATCGCCATCAGCAACACTCACTCCGTTGGCGGCATGGACGACGTGCCGGTTGAACCAATTCTGATTATTAGCACGACAATCAAGTAAGCGAAACTATTGCGCCTACGCGCGAGGGGTCATTTTGACTGCGCTAAGTATCAACCTGAACAAAATTGCTTTAATTCGCAATTCCCGCGATACAGAATACCCCAGCGTTGCCCTGCACGCAGTGCGCTGCATAAGCGCCGGCGCACACGGAATTACTGTGCATCCACGCCCTGACCAACGCCATATTCGCGCGGATGATTGCTACGAACTCGCCACCTTATTAGACGTCGAGTTTAATATCGAGGGCAACCCTTTCGCACCAGCCTGCAAAAGCGATCGACGTGACGTAAGCGACTATCCCGGCTTTATGGAAATAATCCGCTTAACACGACCTGCGCAATGCACGTTAGTACCGGATACCGACAGCCAACTTACTTCTGATCACGGCTTCGACTTACGTAAAGATGGCGATCGCCTTACGCCAATCATTGCAGAATTAAAATCCCTAGGTGTTCGCGTCAGCCTTTTTATGGATCCAGATCCAGCTCAAATTCGACTTGCAAAGGACATTGGCGCAGACCGCATTGAGCTTTACACCGGCCCGTATGCAGAAAGTTTCGGCTCACTTCATCAGGACAACGTGCTGAAGCAATTTATAGCCGCCAGTGACGTAGCCGTAGAAGTCGGGCTTGGCCTTAACGCAGGACATGATCTAAACCTTCACAATTTATTTTTATTTAAGAATAGCGTGCATAAACTATTAGAAGTCTCCATCGGTCACGCCTTTACCGTTGACGCCATCGAACTCGGCTTAGATAACTGTATTAAATCGTATCTGAGCTGCCTGCGTTAAAACCCCAAAATTAAAATCGTCGCGTTTTTACTAGACTTATTAAAAGCGGCGCTTATCTACATTAAGCAGGTAAGCGCCATTCAATGGCTTAATTAAAATACCTTTTTGAGTACAACGTAAAAGTCTGCCTCAAGCTTATCTAGCTCATCGCTCGACTCAAAACCGTCGTCCATAAGTGGTCTAGCAGCCACAGCATCAAGAGTTATGCCCCAACCTAAGTCAGCTCCAATACGCGCGCCCATATCGGCAATACTGCGTTCAGCACCCGCTGACCCACTAGCATTTTCAAATTGCGATGCACCGTATTCAACAAATACTGAGGCCGAGAGATCAACGCCACCCAATATAAATTTATGCGTAAAATCCGCTGCCGTGAAGTAACCTGAATCACCAGACAATACACCTGGCAGGTAAGCACTAAGTGCGCTCATACCACCAAGCACCCATTGCTGCTGCTGCGGTAGCTGCTCATCCGCAATCTGCGCAGAGAAATTAAAATTCAGTTCCGAAGCGTCGGATAAAGGCAGTTTCGCCGCAACCTTCGGCAACACCACAACAAATTCCGCAGTGCGCGTCGTAGGCCCGACTTCGGGCGACGTCGCTGTTGCCGTACCAAGAGTACCGCTGTCGCCAGTTACACCTGCTTTTAACGACAATTGCGCCGACCAACGGAAGGTTTTGCCGTCGATCAAAGTAGCAGAAAAATATTTTGCACCAAGCTCCACAGTGCCATATTTTTCGTCTTGCAGACTGCCAAACATCCCGGCGTCAATCTGGGAATCAATATACTCAACTCGCTCAAATAAATTAAAGCGGTGCGTCAAATCAGCAGATAAAACCTGCTCACCTGTTAACGCGACCGCATTAATGTCCGCATCTAAAGAGAGGTTTTGCGTCGTCGTGGTCGTTGTCGGCGCGCTGCAACCAAGCAGCCCGCCCAAAGGCCCTAGCAAATCACAAAGCGGGGTTCCGCCGCCCGTAATTGTCGTGATTGGAACCGGACCGAAATTTTGTGTGTATTCAGTATGACTAGCTGTAATGCCATATAGGCCAGTACTAAATGCACGATCAGCGGACAACTGAAAGCGGTGATAATCCTCACCATTTCGCGACTCACCTAAGTCAGTAAACGCCGTTTCATAGCCAAAAGTTGCTCGCGTACCGTTCTCAAAATTATGACTTATACCCACATCGCCAAAATAACGGCCAACGTAGCGGCTCCCCTGGTTGCCAATTTGGAAAACCACGTCAGTTGAGTCAAAATCCTCTACTGGCCGCGGCTCAAAAACCAGCACAACATCTTCAGGATTATTAGCATCATTCTGATACGATACTGAGTAATCCATTCCGATCCGCTGACTCTTTACATTTGCCATAACTCGAGCGCGCTCAAACTCAGCCCGCGTTAAATCCGCATCACCAACTAAACCCTCAAAAAACTCACCAAGCTGATCGCCCTGGACATCCGCCACTCGACCTTGTACAGCGTGTATATAAACAACATTACTGTCCGGTGCATATTGCATCGTCACCAACAAATGACCCTTGCGCAAAACCAGCGAGTTCATTAAAAAAATTGCTTGTGACGGTGTTTTCGCGGCCACGAAAATGGCATCTAACTCGTCGTTACTTAAATAGTGGGTTCCAGAAACCCGCAACTCGTAACCGTTAACCTTCCCATTGTAGCTTGCAGAGGCGCCAGACACTGACTCGATATATTGCGGAGTCGTTAACTGTGGTGGTAACGCCGGAGGAAAATCAATTGCCATAAATACAAGTCCTTTGATAAAGGCTTAATATGCAATTGTAAGCATATTAAATTTAATAGAGATTCGACGGGGCAGCCAAAAGCTGACCGTCGTCATAATTACTGATCAGCGTTGTTCTGTTCTTTAACGGATTGAAACACGTCACCGTCGAGAATATTCAACTCTACGCGACGGTTTTCAGCACGCCCTGCCGGATTGTCACTGCCGTCGTCATTTTCGTTGCTAGCAACTGGAACAGATTCGCCATAGCCGCGATATGCAAGACGCTTGTCTTCAATGCCAGCTTCGATCAAATAGTTATACACGGTCGCTGCACGAGCGTAAGAAAGACGGATATTGTATTCATCACTGCCTTTGGCATCAGTATGCCCATCCACAGCTACCAAGGCTGCTGGCTTAGCCTCAAGTACCTTTACGGCATGCTCAAGAATTGGCAACGACTCTGGCGTAAGATCAGCGCGATCGAATTCAAAATTAACACCACGCAAAACAAGCGCCGCATCTTCGGTTAAGTGACAGCCGGTTAAAAAGACCGGCATATCAGCCGGCGTATCTAAACACTCATCTCGATCATCACAAACGCCGTCAGCATCCAAATCTTTACAGCTATCCAGCAAAGCTACATTATTGCGATCCGCGCAGCCCACCCCACCGGTAGCAGCACAATTACCTGCATCACCACCACCAGAGCCATCACCACCATTACCCGCCTCATTCGCTACTGCAACCGTAATTAAACCGCCATTTCCAGATCCAGGCCCGTTCAGCGCGCCCACAGCGACTAATCCACCATTCGCCGAGTTAGCACCGTTTAATGCACCAACAGCGACGGTTTCGGAATTACCTGAATTATCGCCATTCAACACAGCAATTGCGCCAAAGTCAGAATTACCGGAATTATCGCCATTCAATACTGCCAGCCCCGCGCTACCGCCATTACCGACATTGTCGCCAGACAAAACAGCTGCGCCAACAGCATCGCTGTTACCGGAATTACTGCCAGATATTGCAGCTATGCCAGCAAGACTGCCGTTGCCACTATTGCTGCCACTTAAAACAGAAACACCAATCAAATCGCCATTGCCTGAATTATTACCAGACAATACTGCAAGACCAATTATGCCGCCGTTACCTGAAGAACCGGGTGTTAACAACGCAATTCCGGCCAAGCCGTCTGCAGCGGCGTTACCCGAGTCAGCCGCACCAAGTAAGGCTAGACCTATTGGCTGACCATCTAAGCCTGGCAGCGACAACATTTGAGCCATCTGAACACCACCAGCAGTAAGCTGGTCGGTAAGACCTTCTAGTGCGCCCACCACGGGAACCACTATCGCTCCCTCAGGACCAACTAAACTGCGCAGTTGCGTGACAATGCCGCTTTCATAATTTAAGCCAAGCGCACCTATTAACTGCGACAAACCCAGCGCATCTATAGGTATTGCAGTACCAGAACCGGTTTTATTGCCAAAACCAAGCAGCTCCCCCGAAGCCAACGTAAGGCCTAGATCATTCTCTGGGTTGAGGGCATCCGCGCCAAGAAAGTCATTATCACCAGTGCCGACGGGATCCAAAACTGAGGCACCAACGGTCCCTACTGTGGTTCCGACCTCCGATAAAAGCTGAGTTAAACCTAAGGTATTAAGTAGATCTGTAAGAGCATCTGCTGTTGCAACCGTCGAAAATAACAATGCCATCGTCACCGTAAATATAGACAATAGCTTGCGTAAACACGCCATTATAACGCTCCCAATTGAACACTAAATCTCCAACTCAATTGTCGAAGACACATTACCAAAACCACACGCCAGACGACCGCCAGCAATCACTTTGCTAGCGGTCACAAAACTCAAACGACGGATAAATAAGGAAATTAAATACAGCTGAGAAGATTTGCCGAAAATATTGCGAGATATAAGAGCGTGTTTTCCGCAGCTGCCTTTAAAAACAGTTGCAACATTACATTTTCGCAAACAAATTGCGTACATAGATCAAAATTGCATTCTCCATGTACGCAGCAGAAACCCTCTACTGGAACGTCATTGTTCCGCGGTACTTAACAACACAAAAAAAGAAATCCCAGTGAACCATAAACACAGGCTAAACCTATGGCGCCAATACTAATCAAAGCCTTGAAGCTTAAATAGCGAAGCAATAGGTAGAAACCGCTATTAATATTGTTTTGTGACGGCAATCACACAGCCAAAACGCGAAAATGGCGACTACGACACATTCGAAGCAATTTGCCGGCTTGACGGCTAGGATAAATTTAAAAAAACCATAACTTAGGAGGAGATAAGGTGTGGCGAGAAATCGAAACCGCAATAAAAAAACAGATAAAAACCAACATTAAAAATGCGAACTGCGCGCTGAAAACGCGAACTGTTTTTAGGGGAGATATTTAGAAAATGGGGTGGCCGACGGGGCTTGAACCCGCGACAACAGGAATCACAATCCTGGACTCTACCAACTGAGCTACGGCCACCATTGGGGGAAAAATCGTCCTGTAAATGGCGCGCCCGACAGGATTCGAACCTGTGACCGACGGCTTAGAAGGCCGTTGCTCTATCCAGCTGAGCTACGGGCGCAAAACCGTCCGAACTGAGATACGAAAAATGGTCGGGGTAGAGAGATTCGAACTCCCGACATCCTGCTCCCAAAGCAGGCGCGCTACCAGACTGCGCTATACCCCGTTTTTCGTTTCCCGTATGCCCCGCTACAGGAGCTGCGCATGATACGCAGACCTTTTTATCTCGTCAACGGTTTTGGGAAAAATTATTCGATTGATTTGTTGGCCTGTAGTTTGTGCACATGCGACAATAACATCCTAATTTAAATCACCTTTTTATGCGAGACCTATCTGAATGACGGCGTTGATTTTAGACGGTAAAACACTGGCTGCAAGCTGGGAAGAACAACTCACAAACCGCGTAACGGCGCTAAAAAGCCGTTCAAACGGCCGCACCCCCATACTCGCGACAATTTTGGTTGGCGATGACCCCGCCTCCGCTACTTACGTCAAGATGAAGGGCAATGCCTGTCGACGCGTAGGCATGGATTCACTGGCAGTGGAAATGCCCGGATCGACCACCACAGAGCAGTTGCTGACCAAAATTGACGAGTTAAATAGCGATCCCAATGTTCACGGCATTTTGCTACAACACCCTGTTCCAGAACAAATAGACGAGCGCGCTTGTTTCGATGCGATTGCTCTTCACAAAGATGTCGACGGCGTGACCTGCCTCGGCTTTGGCCGCATGGCAATGGGCGAAGAAGCTTATGGCTGCGCCACCCCCAAGGGCATTATGCGCATATTAGAGCACTATAAGATTGGGATCGAAGGCAAGCATGCTGTTGTAGTCGGTCGTAGCGCCATTCTCGGCAAGCCAATGGCCATGATGCTACTTGAGGCCAATGCCACTGTGACTATCTGCCACTCACGCACGCAAAACCTACCAGCCTTGATAAAGCAGGCGGATATTTTAGTCGGCGCAGTGGGTAAACCTGAATTTATCAAAGCGGAATGGATTAAAGACGGCGCGGTTGTTGTCGATGCCGGCTACCATCCGGGCGGCGTCGGCGATATTGAGCTTGCACCTCTAGTCGATCGGGTTAGTGCTTACACTCCTGTACCAGGCGGGGTTGGCCCCATGACGATCAATACTCTGATATTCCAAAGCGTGGACTCCGGCGAAAAAGCCATCGCCTAACACGGACAAGCATCATGGCTAGGGTAAACAAACCACCCAAAAAAATAGGACCCGCGCAGAAGTTTGCGCGGCTGCTGCTTAGCGGTATTCTGCAGATCTTCTTCTGGGTAATGAATACTCTGCGCTTTAAAGGCCAGCTGGCGTTAGAACAACCCTGTGTGATGGCGGTTTATCACGACGAACTCCTCCCCATTATTCACAGATATAAAAACCAGAATATCGCCGCAATAGCCTCACAAAATCATTTCGGCTACTCAATAGCAATGGTGATGGAACGCTACACCTACGAAGTCGCCCTCGGTTCGCCGAGCCGGGGCGGCAAAGACGCCTTTGTGCAGCTACTTAAAGCGGCGAGAAAAGGCAAAACCGTCGCCTTCGCCGTCGATGGCTCTCGCGGCCCCCGTCATGAAATGAAAGCCGGCGCAGTCGTGTTAGCCATGCGGGCAAAGGTGCCGCTCTACCTCATCCGAGCGGAATATCAAGGCTGGAGAATTGAGTCAACTTGGGACAAATCTAAATTCCCGAAACCCTTTGGTAACGTGACCTTGCACAGCGAGCGCTTTCCACTAGAAGACTTTGACGGCCAAGACATTGAACACATTGTTAGCGCCGCAGAAAAGAGATTAGCGGCCCTGTTACCGGATGATTATCAGGCAAAATGACAGTCACCGGAAACACGCTCAGACTCATGCCCGTTCTGAGCTTCGCGCTTTTCATCGCTTATTTTTCAATAGTCCCCTCAGCGGCGATGCCAGACCTAAACCTGTGGGACAAGCTTCAGCACTTTGGCGCCTACCTGGTGTTTGTCTTATTGACCTACCCGCTGACGCTTAAACGTCACCATTTACACCTTGCCGTCATTGCAATTTGTGCCTACGGCGGTCTACTGGAGATAGCGCAAGCCTATTCACCAGGTCGCTATGCGTCGATATTAGATTTCCTTGCAAATAGTCTGGGCGCTATTTTCGGCCTACTGTTACTCAGACTTTGTCCGCCAATCAAACAGCTCGGATAAGACTAAGATTCACTCGGGCTATAAAGCAGCAAAGCCGCAGCGAGACTAGCAAGCCTGCGCCGCTCAACTGGGGATAATTTGCTATCGATCCACACACCGCCTTCGTTCATCACCTGAATTGCCGCAAGCTGCAGGCCATCGCGATAAACGAGATAGCCTACAATCTTACCCACAGGCCAAGCGCTGCCTTCTAGCTCATCAGTGCCAAGCACTTCGTATACCGGCATCGCCTCTTTGCCGGAGAATAAATAGCCGCGTAAGTGTTCGTCGTTAGCCGACATCACCAGCTTCCAAGCAACGGTTTCGCCCCACTCTAACAACGAGCAATTCAGAAAGGATTCGGCATCAACGATCCACTTGGCGTCGCCGCCGAGCACGCCGCGAAGATTCACATGGTCGCTGTCTTCTCCACTTTTGCAATCAAGCTGAGCAACGTTTTCGACGCCATCAGAAAATGAAAAGCGATATGCACCGGCTTGACGGACACTTTCAAAATCGCCAATTTCGAGCGTGCTAGTCTTGTCCCAATCGCGGTCTACCTTGCCAGTGACAAAAGACGCAAAACCGAGACGCTGATTAATCAACCAGCCTTGCCGGCCAGTAACAGGAAAATAATCTGCCGTCGCCAAGAAGCCACCATCTAACAATAGGTTTGGCGTGGTGCACCCGACGAGTACTGCAAACATCCATAGAAGAATACTTTTTTTCACCGCAACGCCCTACCCAACCAATAATTAATTTGAACAGCCTTTGCGACGAGGCGCCTTTATTCACGGCGCCAAGTAGTGCCCTCGCGGCTGTCTTCCAAAATGACACCCTGCGCTTTTAAGGAATCGCGAATTTCATCTGCACGAGCAAATTGCCGATCTTTCTTGGCTTGCACGCGCTCTGCAATTAACGCCTCAATAGCGTCAGCCGCTAACTGATCACCGCTACCCGCCTGTAAAAACTCATCGGCTGATAACTGTAAAATGCCGAGCAAGGCCGCCATGGATTTTAAATTGCTAGCCAAACACGCAACACGTTCAGTTTCGAGTGCTTCTTTTGCACTATTTAACTCTCTTACCATATCGTAAAGCACCGCCAAGGCGACGGGTGCATTAAAATCGTCTGCCATAGCGGCATCAAATCGATTAACGTAAACATCGTCTTTATCTAGCTCTGCATAAGGTCGCGCGATGACAACACCCAATCCTTTAAAGGCGTGATAAAAGCGCTCCAGGTTTTGCTTGGCAATAAGTAAATTATCTTCTGAATAATTAATAGCGCTGCGGTAGTGGCTGGAAATAAGAAAATAACGCACCACTTCCGGATGATAGCGATCGAGAATTTCACGAATGGTGAAAAAATTCCCCAGCGATTTCGACATTTTCTCATTATCGACCCGCACCGCGCCGGCATGCATCCACGTCTGCGCGTAACGCTGACCTGTTGCCGCTTCAGACTGCGCTATCTCGTTTTCATGATGCGGGAAAACCAAATCCGGCCCACCACCATGTATGTCAAAGGTATTTCCTAAGCAGCAAGTAGACATGGCTGAACATTCTATATGCCAGCCCGGGCGGCCCTTCCCCCAAGGCGACGGCCAGCTCACACCATCGTCTTTAACCGCTTTCCACAACGCAAAGTCACGGGGGTCATCTTTAGCTTCATCGACCGCAATACGCGCGCCAGATAACAACTCATCCGGGTTTTTACCCGATAACTTTCCGTAGTCAACAAATGCAGTGACCCGATAATACACATCGCCATTTGCAGCGGTATAGGCGAAGCCCTTTTCTATCAATGTGGCGATCATAGTTAAGATATCAGCGATATGAGCGGTCGCTCTGGGCTCCATATCTGGCGGCATAATATCCAGCCGCGCGGCATCTTCGTGCATGGCCTTAATAAAACGCTCAGTTAACGCTTCAAAGGGCTCATTATTTTCATCCGCCCTGCGCAATATTTTGTCGTCGATATCAGTGATATTGCGCACGTAGTTGACGGCAAAACCCTTGCCACGCAAATACCGTGTAATGACGTCAAACGCCACCAACACCCGCGCATGTCCGAGATGACAGAAGTCGTATACCGTCATACCGCAGACGTACATATTAATCTTGCCGTCCTGCAGGGGCACAAGAGGCTGCTTGCTGCGGCTGAGGGTGTTGTAGATTTGAATCGTCATAATTGATCGCTTAATGCTGGACGGGGGACGGGAGATGCAACGTCAAAATCAACCCAAGCCCGTTATAAAAATTTGATTATATCCATCAGCTGCCAGGCTTCAGACTCGAAGCGGGAAAACAGCTTTTGCGTCTCCCCTCTCCGGTCTAGCATCTAGCGCCATCGCTTTCGACAGACATCCGACCTCAGACGTCCGACTCCTTACCCCACGTATCACGAAGGGCAATCGTGCGGTTAAATACCGGCGCACCGCTTGTGTGCTCAAGCTTGTCGGCAACAAAATAGCCCGTTCGCTCAAATTGAAAACTCGCCTCTGGCGCCGCGTCGGCAAGGCTCGGTTCAATCCAACAATGCTCAATGATGCTCAATGACGCTGGATTAACATGATCAAGAAACTCTTCCCCGCCTCTATCTGGCGACTCATGAGTAAATAGACGGTCATATAAACGCACTGTCGCCTGCTTACCGTGACTTGCCGATACCCAGTGAATAACGCCTTTTGGCTTTATACCGTCTTCTGGGTCAGCACCGTGGGTTGCCGCATCGTAGCTGCAATGCACTTCTACAATATTACCGGCAGCGTCTTTAACAACGGATTCAGCCAACAGTACATAAGCACTGCGCAAACGCACTTTTTTACCTAATACCAAACGTTTGAATTTTTTATTGGCCTCCTCGCGGAAGTCTTCGCGCTCTATATAAACTTCGCGACTGAAAGGCAGGCTGCGCTCACCCAAATCATCACGATTGGGGTGACCCGGCGCATTTAACCACTCGACTTTGTCGTCGGGATAGTTAGTAATAATAATTTTAAGCGGGTCCATTACGCACATGGCGCGCGGTGCATTTTTATCAAGATCATCTCGGATTGCGTGTTCGAGCATGGCGACATCTACCACACCTTCACTGCGTGCAACACCAACCATATCGCAGAAATTTCTGAGCGCAGCCGCCGTAAATCCGCGGCGGCGCATTCCCGCGATAGTCGGCATTCGGGGATCATCCCAACCGTCTACCACGCTCTCATCAACCAGCATTTTTAATTTACGCTTGCTGGTCACGGTGTAATTTACATTCAAACGCGCAAACTCATACTGCTTGGGCTGCGCTGGCACTGGCAAATTGGCGATAAACCACTCATATAAAGGACGGTGATCTTCAAACTCCAAGGTACAGATTGAATGCGTAATGCCTTCCAGCGCATCTGACTGGCCGTGGGTAAAGTCGTATGTCGGATAAATACACCATTTATCACCAGTCTGGTGATGACTCACCTTGCGAATACGGTAAATGATAGGGTCGCGAAGGTTGATATTTGGCGCTGCCATATCAATTTTAGCGCGCAGCACCCTGCTGCCCTCATCGAATTCGCCATTGCGCATACCGTCAAACAAGGCGAGGTTCTCTTCCACGCTGCGGTCGCGATACGGGCTATTTTTACCGGCTTCGGTCAAGGTGCCTCGGTACTCGCGAGCCTGATCCGCACTTAAGTCGCACACATACGCGTTTCCGTTGCGAACCAAATGCAGTGCGTAGTCGTACAAGGTGTCGAAGTAATCCGATGCATAGCGAATCGGACCCGACCACTCAAACCCCAACCAGCGGATATCTTCTTGAATAGCATCTATATAGGCCTGCTCTTCTTTTGCTGGGTTGGTGTCGTCAAAACGCAGATGGCAGCGCCCGCCAAACTGCTTGGCAAGACCAAAGTTCAGGCAGATCGATTTAGCGTGCCCGATATGTAAAAAACCATTTGGCTCTGGTGGAAAGCGCGTGACGAGTTCACCGCTCAAACGACCCGAGGCGATGTCTTCCTTTACGATAGTACGTAGAAAATTATTGCCGGATACTGCATTGTCAGTCATTGATGGGTTCCAAATGTCCAAAATCGGCGAATTACTGTAAACCGCCGAGGCCGCAGGAATCTGCACGCGATAAACACAAAGGTTTAGCGCCGGTTTCGCCCCGCAGCCAAAAGCCGTATTATAGCGGCTTTAATTTCCGGTTATAAGCGAGATCAGCGTAAATGATTATCTTCACTACAAATTTCGGCGACATTAAGGTTGAGTTGGACTTCGAAAATGCGCCGAAAACCTCAGAAAACTTTAAACAGTATGTGGTTGACGGCTATTACGACGGTACTATTTTTCACCGCGTAATCGATGGCTTTATGCTGCAAGGTGGCGGTTTTGAGCCCGGCATGAAACAAAAAACAACCCGTGCCCCTATCGAAAATGAAGCGGATAACGGCTTAAAAAATGATGTAGGCACCCTCTCTATGGCCCGTACATCTGACCCCCACTCAGCCAGTTCACAATTCTTTGTTAACGTGAAGAACAACGACTTCCTGAACCACAGCAGCAAAACCATGCAAGGCTGGGGATACGCTGTTTTCGCTAAAGTCGTTGACGGTATGGACGTTGTAAACCAAATCAAAGGCGTTAAAACCACTAGCGCAGCCGGCCATCAAGACGTGCCCGCAGAAGATGTGATTATTGAAAAAGCGGTTTGGGTAGACTGATATCGCTATGAGCACTTTATTTATCTCAGACCTCCATCTGGATGAATCGCGCCCGGAAATCACCCGGGCGTTTTTTTCGTTTTTAAAAACCACCGCCAGCGATGCCAGCGACCTCTATATCCTTGGGGATTTTTTTGAAAGCTGGGTCGGTGATGACGACGAATCACCATTTGTTAACTCGGTAAAGCAAGCCCTCAAAGATTTTACCGATCGCGGCGCGTCACTCTATTTTATGCACGGCAATCGCGATTTTTTAATCGGCGATACATTTTGTCGCGACGTCAGCGCCGAACTTCTCCCCGACCCAAGCGTTATCTCCCTAGCGGGAGAACAAACCTTATTAATGCACGGCGACAGTTTATGTACTGATGACCAGGACTATATGCAATTCAGGAAAATGGCGCGAGACCCTCTCTGGCAGCAAGATGCGCTCAGCAAATCCCTTGCGGAACGCCGTGCGATAGCCAAACACATGCGTATGGTAAGCGGCGAATCAAATAGCAATAAAGCCACAGATATAATGGATGTGAATGCGTCTGCAGTTAACGCCGAAATGGCGAAACACCGCTGCACAAGACTAATCCACGGACACACGCATCGCCCTAATCGTCACTCGATTACCACCACTAAAGAAATCACAGAGCGCATTGTCCTCGGCGACTGGGATCACCAGCTGTGGTATTTAAAAGTAGACAACAACGAAATCAGCTTAAATTCCGCATCTATCGTAAGCTAACCCCCGCCCCAAAGAGAGATCGCACCAATTTGAGGCGATCTTGTGCAAGTGAAATAGCGCACCACACCCAAAATCCGCCTCAGAGCGGTGCACGAACTCCCTTCACCAATAGGCAAAAAGTTACGATAAGACTATGATATTAATAAACTTATGTCTTATGGCATAGCTATTGCTATTAACTCCTCAGAACGTTCTACGCCCCTTGCAACGAGCATATGTTCGACATGCATAGAACCGATGGCAAGCATCAATGCTGATCACATCGATGCCTGGCATTAACTACTTTGGAGACGAACCGATGCCTCGGTATCACAGCCTGTTTACCCGCACCTTAAGCGCAATCGCATTAACAACAAGTTGCCTTGCCATAGCGGCAGAACCGGAGAAAGAAGAGCTAAAATTTGGCTTTATTAAGTTAACAGACATGGCTCCGCTGGCTGTCGCTTATGAAAAAGGCTACTTCGAAGACGAAGGCCTGTATGTGTCTCTCGAGGCGCAAGCGAACTGGAAAGTGCTGCTTGACCGCGTAATAGACGGTGAATTGGACGGCGCTCACATGCTAGCGGGACAACCGCTGGGTGCCACCATTGGCTTTGGCACCCAAGCACATATCATCACTGCCTTTAGCATGGATTTAAACGGCAATGGCATCACCGTCTCCAATAACGTTTGGACGGAGATGAAGAAGAATATTCCGATGCAAGCTGACGGCAAACCCGTTCACCCCATTAAGGCTGACGCCTTAAAGCCTGTTATCGACAAATATAAAAGTGAAGGTAAGCCTTTCAAAATGGGTATGGTATTCCCTGTCTCAACTCACAACTATGAATTGCGTTATTGGCTAGCAGCTGGCGGCATTCATCCCGGCTACTACGCGCCGCTGAAAGGTGACACCAGCGGCACTATCGACGCAGAGGCCTTACTGTCGGTCACCCCGCCGCCACAGATGCCTGCCACCTTAGAAGCCGGCACTATTCACGGCTACTGCGTAGGAGAGCCTTGGAACCAGCAAGCCGTGTTTAAAGGCATTGGGGTACCGGTTATTACCGACTACGAGATTTGGAAAAACAATCCCGAAAAAGTGTTTGGTGTTAGTAATGAATGGGCGGAAAAATACCCCAACACTCACATTGCGGTCGTCAAAGCGATGATTCGCGCCGCAAAATGGCTGGACGACAACAACAACGCCAATCGCCCAGAGGCAGTAAAAATTCTATCAAAGTCGAGCTACGTTGGTGCCGACTACGATGTGATCGCCAACTCTATGACAGGCACATTTGAATACGAAAAAGGCGACAAACGCGAAGTCCCCGATTTCAACGTGTTCTTCCGGCACAACGCGACTTACCCCTACTACTCGGATGCCATTTGGTACTTAACCCAGATGCGCCGCTGGGGGCAGATTGCCGAACACAAGCCTGACAGCTGGTATATGGACATCGCCAAGAAAGTGTATCGCCCTGATATCTATCGACAAGCTGCTGAAGAGCTAATTGCAGAAGGTAAAGTCAGCGCCAGCGAATTCCCAAACTTCGCATCTGAAACTGGTTACAAACCACCGCAATCAGAGTTCATAGACAACATCACCTACGACGGTCGCAAGCCCAATGAGTACATCAGCAAATTTAGCATCGGCTTAAAAGCTAAAGATCTACTGAAGTAATCATCCTGCCCCGCCGCGGCGGGGCAATTTTGGAGCACATATGTTGAAACAAAATACCCTACATTATTTGAGTGTGGCGGGCTTTCGCTGGATGGTGCCGGTAATAAAACTCGCCTTCTGGGAAAACCCTCGCGAACAAGGGCAAGAAATCGTTAGATTAATTGCATTACCGCTATTTGCCATTCTCGTTTTTTTAGCAATCTGGTCCACTGCCGCCTCAAAAATCGATACCAGCCTCGGTACCTTTCCAGGGCCAGGCGTTGTCGCATCAGCCGCTAGTGGCTTATATCAGGAACATTTAGCGGAACGAGAAAAAGCCGAGGCGTTTTACCAGCGACAAGAGGACCGCAACAAAGTCAAATTAGCAAAAAACCCCGACGCAGAAGTTAAAATTCGTGACTACACCGGCAAACCCACCTACTTCGATCAAATTTTTACAAGTTTAATTACTGTCTTCACGGGCTTTCTAGTGGCGTCTATTATCGCGATTCCCATCGGGATAGCCTGCGGTCTCAGCCCACTGCTCAATACCGCGATAGCACCAATTATCCAAATATTAAAACCGGTGTCGCCACTGGCATGGTTACCGCTGGTTACCATGGTTGTCAGCGCTGTTTACGTAAGTGATGATCCCGCGTTTTCCAAATCGTTTATCAACTCGGCGATTACCGTCACGCTGTGCTGTATGTGGCCAACTCTCATTAATACTGCCGTTGGCGTTGCCAATATTGATAAAGACCTCATCAATGTCGGCCGAGTCATTCAACTTGGCTGGTTTACTCAGGTAACGAAAATCGCCATACCAGCCGCACTACCAATGATATTTACCGGCCTTCGAATTTCACTGGGCATTGGCTGGATGGTTCTCATCGCAGCTGAAATGCTCGCTCAGAATCCAGGGCTGGGAAAGTTTGTTTGGGATGAATTCCAAAATGGCAGCTCCGAATCCCTCGCCCGCATAATGGTCGCTGTTGTGACTATCGGCTTTATTGGCTTTGTACTGGACTCGTTCATGCATACGCTCCACAAAATGATAGCCCACGACGACGCTGGCGCTTAAGGAGTACGACATGTCTACCTATTTAGATATTTCACAAATCAGTATCGACTTCCCCACCAAAACAGGCCCCTTTAGAGCATTAGAAAAAGTTGACCTTAAAATAGCCAGAGGGGAATTCATATCACTTATCGGCCACTCGGGCTGTGGCAAATCAACCGTACTAAATATTGTCGCCGGCCTTTATCAAGCTACCGAAGGCGCTGTTGTTTTGGAGTCTAAAGAAGTTAACCAACCTGGCCCAGATCGTGCAGTAGTGTTCCAAAATCATTCATTATTCCCATGGTTAACGGTTTACCAAAATGTCGAATTGGCGGTCAAGCAAGTGTTTAAGGGCAGAAAGTCCAAGGCTGAAATACGACATTGGGTTGAGTACAATTTAGGCTTAGTACAAATGTCACACGCCAGCCACAAGCTGCCTGGAGAAATCTCTGGCGGAATGAAACAACGAGTCGGGATTGCCCGGGCACTGGCGATGGAGCCCAAAGTACTGCTTATGGACGAGCCTTTTGGAGCACTAGACGCACTTACGCGAGCACATTTACAAGACGCCCTAATGGAAATTCAAGCCGAATTGAACAATACCGTTATTCTGATCACTCACGACGTCGACGAAGCCGTTTTGCTATCTGATCGAATTGTGATGATGACCAACGGCCCTGCCGCTACTGTGGGGGAGATACTCAGCATTGATTTACCGCGTCCAAGAGAGCGATTAGCGTTAGCAGACAACGTAGATTACAACCACTACCGCGCAGCAGTACTGACATTCCTGCACCAAAAGCAGGCGAAGTCAGATCACAAAACGAGCACAAAAAAGCCGCATGAATTACGGCTAGCCGACACCAACAAACCAGCAGAAGTAGCGTTTAAAAAAGCAACAGGAGCTTAAAATGCCCACAATCAATAATAAAAATGGTATTCGCTTGGAAAAAACTGACATTAGTCTCGGCTTTATTCCGTTAACCGATTGCGCACCGCTGGTAATCGCTCTCGAAAAAGGCTATTTCCGCAACGAAGGACTGAATGTAACCCTCTCTAGGGAAGCATCTTGGGCGGGCATTCGCGACAAAGTAGGTCTAGGCATACTCGACGGCGCACAAATGCTCGCCTCTATTCCTGTCGCCTCCCGCCTAGGTGTTGGCGGGCCAAGAATAGATATGATCAGCGCCATGGTGCTGGACTTGAATGGCAATGCCATCACTGTCAATAATGACCTCTACGACCACCTATTTAGCGTTGATCCGCGCAGCGAGTTCAGCCCATTGATTGCCGCCCAGGCACTGCAATGCGTCGTTGAAGAAAATAAACGCGCCAAGCGGCCAAAATTACGTTTCGGTGTGGTTTACCCCTGCTCCACCCAAAGTTATGAACTGCGCTACTGGTTAGCTAGTGCCGGTATCGACCCCGATAGAGACATCGAAATTGTGGTCATTCCGCCCTCAAAAATGGTAACCGCCATGACCGACGGAGATATACACGGATTTTGTGTCGGAGAACCTTGGAACACCTTAGCGGTGCAACAACAACTTGGTCACGTGGTGGCTACAAAATACCAACTTTGGAATAACAGTCCTGAAAAAGTGTTTGCGGTTAGTGAGAGTTGGTCGAATGAAAACCCCGCCACTCACCAGGCTATTTTACGAGCTCTAATCAAAGCGTGTATTTGGCTCGATAAAAAAGAGAACCGTAAAACCGCAGCAAAAATGATCAGCCAAGCACCCTATATCGCCCTACCCGAAGAAACCGTCGCGCTTTCCCTTATGGGTTTATCCTTAAAGCATTTTGGGCAGATGCCAGAAAAGGTTGACGATTTCCATGTATTCCACCGGTACTCAGCAAACTTTCCATGGCTCAACCATGCCGAGTGGTTTATCTCCCAAATGTACCGCTGGGGCCAGCTAACGACACCGATTAACATCGAGGAGACCGTTGCCGCCGTATATAAACCATCGCTATTCCGCATCGCTGCCGAAGCCGTTGGTTTAGAAAGCCCCAGCATAGACAGAAAAACCGAAGGCAATTTACATGAGAAAAACTTGCTGATGAAGTCGCTGCAAATAGGCCCCAATCAATTTTTAGATGGCCAGGTAATTAGTGTCGGCGGCATTATTAAATACCTGGAACAACAAAGCCTATCCAAGGCCGACATCCCCGCGCTGCGACTTATTAACGTGCAAAAAGAGGCCTGAAGGCGCAAATGAAAGTACTACTGATTGATATTGATGATAGCCGCGCGAATAAAATTGACTCTATTTTGGCATCGGCCGGTATCGAGTTAATCAATTTCAACAATCAACATGCCGACATCTATCACATTGTGGGTGAAATGCACCCGGAAATCATTTTAGTCGATACCAACTCAGCTAACCGAGACACACTTGAGCACCTGGCGCAGCTCAACAAAGAATATCCCCGCACAGTAATTAAACTTGGTAATAATCGCTCGGAAAGTATTAATCGACTTGCGGCTGACGCGGGAATCAGCATTTACGCCATAGACAATATGCCGCCGCGTTTACTGCAGTCACTTATCGATATTACCTTGAGCTTTTTCCACAGCATTGATCGCTTGCGGGCTGAGGTGCTGGCACTGAAACCTGAAATAGATGCGCGCCAAATTTTAAACAGTGCCAAGAAGTTCATCGTTGACACGTATGGCCTTACCGACGAGCAAGCCACCGACCTACTCAACAAGAACGCCAATCGCCAAGGGCGCTCTATTACTGATGTTGCTCGCCAGCTAATGGAAACGGGGTCTTTTGTCTAACAAAATATAGCCGCGAGCAAACTTAAGCTGCCAAGGGCCCGCTATGAAAACGAAATAACTCGTCAGCGGTTTCAATCAACTCTTGTTCTTTTTGTTTAAACACCGCAATTCGCGGCGCAATATCTTCGGTAGCGTAGCGCTCGGCCAAATTCAAATAGTCTTTAAAGTGGCGGCTTTCAGATTTTAATAAGGAGTAATAAAAGGCGCTTAACTCGGTATCTAACAGCGGTGCTATGCGGGCAAATCGCTCGCACGAGCGCGCCTCAATTAAGGCGCCAATAATTAAAATATCGATGAGCTTATGCGGCTCACTGGTCCGCGCCTCAGCTCGTAAACCGTTGGCATAGCGTGCCGACGATAAATGCCGATATTCAATACCGCGCTTTTTCATAATGGCCATCACTTGTTCAAAGTGCCGCAGTTCTTCGCGCGCGAGCTTAGACATGCGATTCATTAAATCGGGCTTATCGACATAGCGAAAAATCAAATTTAATGCAGTACCCGCTGCTTTTTTTTCACAATTGGCATGATCAATCAGCATTTCTTCGGGGTGAGCCAAGGCGGCGTCAACCCATCCCTGCGGGGTTTCACAGGGCAAAAACGCTAAAATTTCGCTAATATCAACTGACATCGAAGTGTATCCGGCTTAATAAAACCGGCGCAGTATACCAAAATCCGACGCGGGATCAGAACCGAGTAGCGCTAGCGTCACCAAAAGAACTACTTCTCGGCGTGAAGATACATCCCTATATACCGCTGATAATGCGCTTCCGAAAGAAGATAAAACTCTTTATCTATCATGTCTCGCAGCTGTAAGAGGGGCACATCCCGATACTGCGAATCAAGTACAAAGCCAAACTGCGCAGGGTCGCTAATCTGGCCAGCGCCGGCCCGGAGTAACTGGAACAGCCAAATATATGGGCTCTTATGAGCTGGATAGCGAACCCGCTGAACCTGACACTGCCACTGCAAAATACGGGTATCGCGAATACTTAATTTATTCGACATCACCTGTATTAGGAAACCATCCAGGCGTTCATCAATAATCTGCTTTTGCTGATCGGTATAACTATTCCAGTCGATTACCTCGTGACTATATCGTTTGCAGCCGCGGCACACATCATCGCCCAGCGCGGTAGAACAGACGCCGGTACAGGGTGTAATGACACGGGGAATAGCGGTCGACAAATTTGGCTCCAATTTTGACAGCAGGCTTAGGCGCAAAGAGTAAGCTACCCTCAAAGCACAGGCAAGCGCGCTTATTCACTTAACCTATGTAGGGTTTTTCAGTATACTTGCAGCCCCCTATTTCGCATCGATGATGGGCATCGATAGCCCCGGCCCCGGCGATCCCGGTGGATACGGGTACCGAAACTGAAAAGAGGAGTTACACTGTGCTCGAAGCATATCGGAAACACGTCGACGAACGCGCCGCGCAAGGCATTGTTCCCCAGCCACTCAACGCTGAACAAGTCGCGGGCCTAATCGAGTTGCTCAAAAATCCGCCTGCTGGCGAAGAAGCAACCCTTGTTGACCTGATCTCCAACCGTGTACCACCAGGCGTTGACGAAGCCGCCTATGTTAAAGCAGGTTTCCTCGCCGCTCTGGTAAAAGACGAAGCAAGCAGCCCGCTAATCAGCAAAGAAGTTGCCGTTAAGCTCTTAGGCAATATGCACGGCGGCTACAACATTATCACCTTGGTAGAACTCCTCGACCACGCTGATTTAGCTAAACTCGCCGCCAAAGAGCTCAAGCACACCCTGCTGATGTTTGATGCCTTCCACGATGTAGAAGAAAAATCGAAAGCCGGAAATGCACTGGCGAAAGAAGTTATCCAAAGCTGGGCCGATGCTGAGTGGTTCACGAATCGCCCCGAAGTACCGGAAAGCATCGTTAATACCGTTTTTAAAGTCACCGGCGAAACCAATACCGATGACTTATCACCAGCACCAGACGCATGGTCACGCCCAGACATCCCGCTGCACGCATTGGCGATGTTCAAAATGGAACGCGACGGCATCAAGCCAGACGTCCAAGGCAGTGTTGGCCCACTAACGCTAATCAAAGAGCTAGAGAAAAAAGGCCACCCTATCTCCTTTGTCGGCGATGTTGTCGGTACGGGTTCTTCGCGTAAATCAGCAACCAACTCGGTACTGTGGTTCTTCGGTGACGATATGCCTGGCGTACCTAACAAGCGCTCTGGTGGTGTTTGTATCGGCAGTAAAGTGGCACCGATCTTCTACAACACCATGGAAGACGCTGGTGCATTGGTTTTCGAAGCTCCGGTTGACGACCTAAGCATGGGCGACGTCATTGAAATCCGCCCATACGACGGCGTGATCAAAAATGTTGAAACAGGCGCGACGCTGAGTACCTTCGAACTGAAGTCGCCTGTACTGTTAGACGAAGTTCGCGCTGGCGGCCGTATCAACCTGATTATCGGTCGCGGCCTAACGGCTAAAGCTCGCGAATCACTAGGTCTTCCTACCTCTACCCTGTTCCGTCTGCCAGAGCAGCCCGTCGACACAGGTAAAGGCTACACCCTAGCGCAAAAAATGGTTGGTCGCGCTTGCGGTTTACCAGAAGGCGAAGGCATTCGTCCAGGCACGTACTGCGAACCCAAAATGACCACGGTAGGATCGCAAGATACTACTGGCCCAATGACCCGCGACGAATTGAAAGATCTGGCCTGCCTAGGCTTCTCTGCCGATTTGACCATGCAGTCATTCTGCCATACCGCGGCCTACCCCAAGCCAATCGATATCGACACCCAGCACAATCTGCCTGACTTCATCATGACCCGTGGCGGTGTATCGCTGCGCCCAGGCGACGGCATCATCCACAGCTGGCTGAACCGTATGCTGCTGCCTGACACGGTCGGTACCGGTGGCGACTCACACACTCGCTTCCCCATGGGTATCTCTTTCCCGGCGGGTTCTGGTCTAGTTGCCTTCGCTGCTGCTACCGGTGTTATGCCACTGGATATGCCTGAATCTGTATTGGTTCGCTTTAAAGGCAAAATGCAGCCCGGTATTACCCTGCGCGATTTGGTTCACGCCATTCCTTACCAAGCCATTAAAGAAGGTCATCTGACCGTTGAGAAAAAGGGCAAGAAGAACATCTTCTCTGGCCGTATTCTCGAAATCGAAGGCTTGGCCGGTTTGACCGTTGAGCAGGCATTTGAATTGTCTGACGCCTCAGCGGAACGTTCTGCCGCCGGCTGTACCATCAAACAAGGCATTCCAGAGATTTCTGAATACCTGCGTTCGAACATCACCCTCCTTCGCTGGATGGTGAGCGAAGGCTACGGCGACAAGCGTACCCTAGAGCGTCGCGCCGCCAATATGGAAGCGTGGCTGGCGAACCCAAGCCTGCTCGAAGGCGATGCCGATGCCGAGTACGCAGCGGTTATTGAAATCGATCTAGACCAGCTAAAAGAGCCCGTTGTGTGCTGCCCTAACGACCCAGATGATGCGAAACTGCTGTCTGAAGTTGCTGGCGACAAAGTTGACGAAGTCTTCATTGGTAGCTGCATGACCAACATCGGCCACTTCCGCGCTGCAGGTAAACTGCTCGACGCCAACAAAGGCAGCTTGTCCACCCGTTTGTGGTTATCACCACCAACGAAAATGGACCAGCACACCCTAATGGAAGAAGGTTATTACAATATCTTCGGCGCATCTGGCGCACGTATGGAAATGCCTGGCTGCTCATTGTGCATGGGTAACCAAGCTCGTGTTGCCGACGGCTCAACCGTACTGTCTACCTCTACGCGTAACTTCCCCAACCGTCTCGGTAACGGCGCCAATGTCTACCTAACCTCTGCTGAACTAGCATCGGTTGGCGCGATCCTTGGCCGCCTGCCAACGCCGGCAGAGTATATGGAATACTGCAAAGATTTGGATGCCATGTCTGGCGAGATTTATCGCTACATGAACTTCGATCAGATTGCCTCCTTCCAAAAAGGTGCGGAAGAAGGCAAGCGTATTGCATCGGTAGAAATTACAGAAGTAACTATGTAAGTGCGACGCAAGTCTTTGACTTAAGTCGTTAAAAGGAAGCCGCCTTCGGGCGGCTTTTTTACGTCTGCGATTTATGTAAACTTAAACCACTAGGAAAAAAAGATGCATTTCTAAAGGATCGAACGATAAACACGCCAGCTAAACCTCATGTGTATTTTAAAAAAGCCTACTAAACAAACATAAAACGCAGCCCTAAAAAATACTCAAAACGTCATTATTATCTTGGCAGTTGTTAGAATGACTTAGGTGCGTAACCGGTAACTTCCGTTATGCCCATCTCCTTACCTAAAGCTGTCAAAGGATGAACAACGATAAGGCCGCGTACAGACTTTTTAAACTTGCCCATATCGGCCTGTTCGACTTTAGTAAGCACTCGATTAAAAGCCAGCGCCTTCAAAGCTTCAACCTGAGCAGAATTATTACGACTCTGCATACCTTTGATACTGGCGATCTTCTTGTTCACTGTTGCCAGCTCACGTTTAAACTGAAGAACCAGAGGCTGATTATCCTTGGCCTTCGCGTCATCTAATTTCCGTCGAAGAAGGTCTAGTTTATTGTTTAACTGCTGGATATCTTTGTTTAAATTCATTGTCCGCTCTCATTCAATTTTTACATGACACAGTGAACGCTCTTTCGACATGTATCACTAATGGCGGCAGTATAACAATATCCAGGAAACAAACGGCGATAAAGCACCGAGGTTATCGTAACGTTCGCCCATGTAACTAAGGAGCCTAGCCGAAAAAGTTCGATATCGGTGCTAGAAATGCAAACCAGTACTTACACGGTTGAGAACCAAACTAACTGGCATCGGCACCCGATCTTTGCGGCAAATACTTCAGCACGTAAGGCTTTCGCAGCACCAAAAACGCGGCGGGCACAAAGAACAATGACAAAATGGTGGTTAACACCGTACCGCCTGCGAGTACCACGGCAAACGGCGGCCAAAAGCCGCCGCCTGACAAAATCAAAGGAATCAGTCCTGCAACGGTGGTAATTGTTGTCGAACTAATATGCTTCGTGCACACCGACACAATATCTACAATCTCTGCCTTATCGCCAGCCATAGCTAAAGGCGACGCTTTAAGTTCGGTCAAGATCACAATGGCTGCGTTCACTGCCAGCCCCATCAAGCCCATCAAACCGATAATTGCTGTAAAGCCAAAAGGATACTGGCCAAGCCACAAACTTAGCATTCCCATTCCCGCCGACTGAAACGCGACCGCAAATACCAAGGCCGATAATCGAAAGGAGTCAAACGCCATCACCACGGTAACTATGAGCAGAACAAAAATGATACCAACGCTGCCCATGAGGTTACCAACTGCCTCATTACGGCTTTCCGATTCACCACCAATTTCGAGTGTGTAGCCCGTTGGCACTTCAAAATTTTCCTCCGCTAATCGGACTTTTATGCGATCCAGCACCTCTGAGGGGAGTACATCATCTCGAATAAATATCCCCACCATATTTACCCGCCGGCCATCGCGTCGAGATATTTTAGCCTGCGCGGGCCGCAACTCCACATTGGCCAGAGCTGACAACGGCCTTGGGCCCGATGGCAGTGCCAGTGGAAAGGTCATCAATCTATCGATACTGGTGGCTTTCACATCAGCACCGGACACACGCACTGGTAACTGCTGAGTACCGTCCAACATACTACTGCTCACCACGCCATCAATACTCGCCGCGAGTAAGGATGACACATCTTTCAGCCCAACTTGGCTCCGCTGAGCTTCACTCTCATCAATATCCAACCACACTTTCGGCACTACTTGACCAAGCGTGTCCTGCACGTGAACAACACCTTCGGTCTCCTGTGCGATTCGACGCAGCTCATCACCCATGGATTTTAAGCGCGGTAAACTGCTGCCATACAAACGGAGCTCGACCGGCGCATTGGCCGGTGGCCCTTGAGAGAGACGCTGCACGATAATTTGATAATCGGGAAAGGCCTCATCCAGCTCCCCCTGCAATACGGCGATTAAGCGGTTGGCCTGCGCAAAGTCCACCATCGTCATCATACTCTGCGCGTAGTTAGATGCGCCGTCTTTGGTATTGGTCAAATTGTAATAAAACGACAATGCACTGCGGCCGATAAACCAGTGCAAGGAAGTCACTTCCGGGTGGCGATTTATCACTTCAGCCACTTGCTCTGTCGCCCGCCGCGTATGCTCAATACTACTGCCAGCTGGCAGGTAAATTTCGAGGTTTATCATGTCGCGGTCCGACGGCGGGAAAAACTGTTCTGGCAGGGTTTGAATGGTAATAAAGCCCAGCACAGGTAATATGCAAGCCACCATCATCATCCGTCGAGGACGGAGTAACACCCACGACAATAACCGACGAAACCAACTATTTAAACGCGGAGCAGCTATTCCGCTTGCCTGATTATTTGACAGCCATTTCCCTGCCACGGGCGCGATAATGAAGAGGGAAATCACCCAAGAACCAAGCAGTGAAAATATAACCGCGCGAGCTAATGGACCTATAAATTCACCTGCTGGTCCCGGCATAAGGACCACCGGCATAAAGGTTAATATCGTTGTTAACGTTGACCCAAGTAAAGGAACCCATAGATGACGGAGTGCTTTTGTCGCTGCTGCTACAGCGGAATAGCCATCACGGCGATATCGCATTACGGTATCAGCAACGACAATCGCATTGTCTACCATGATCCCCAAAGCCACTATCAGACCTGTCACCGACATCTGATGGATAGGTAGGTCCGTCATCCTCATACAAGCCAGAGAAAACAGCATCGTCAATGGTAAGGACAGGGCGACAATCACAGCTGATCGCCAACCTAGGGTGACAAGTAGGATCGCGAAAATGAACGCAAAACCGAGCAAGATATTATTTACTAAATCACCCAAACGCACATCGTTATAGCGCTCTTGAACAAAAAGTTCTTTTAGTTTGATCTCATCCGGCAATGTTGTCGCAAAATTAGCGACCTCTGCTTGCAGTGCGGCGGTCCAGCGATCACCCCGCATATCAGGCAACATCCGAGACCCAATTGCGATGGCACGCTCGCCACTCACTATTGCCATATCTCTGGGGACATCTGGCTGCCCATGGTAAACCTGAGCAATATCCTGCAGCTGAAGGGATCCGCCACCAGGAAAGGTCAATATTGGGGTGCGCTTAATGCGCTCAACGGCATCAAACCCGCCAATTAACTCAATAGAGATACGCTGCTGGTCATTGGTCAGCTCGCCGGCCGCCGTTTTCGCGTCACTGTCACGCAGTATTGCTGCGATTCTGGGTACATCCAAGCCAACTGCCGCTGCCTTAACAACATCCACTTTGACTTGTACTTCTTCTGCTGGGGCACCAACAATCTCCACAATGTCGGTACCGGTTAAGTTTCTTAACCTGCTCGCCAACTCATCGGAGTAACGACCCAAGCGCAATAAATCTGCTGACCCGCTTCCCTCCCACATTAACGCGCCAATCCACGTAAACGCCGAGTGGCGGTCGGTGTCTAAATACGGCTCGCCCGCGCCATCAGGGAGTTGACGTGCAGTCTGTTGAATTTTGTCTCTTAACTCAGCCCAGAGTTGATCCCCATCCTCCTGCAATACAGCATCTTCTAGCTGCACAACAATCACAGACACACCACCACTAGAATGGGCGGTGATATGAAGCACCTCAGGCACCGTACGAATAGCATTTTCAAGTGGTTCAGCAATCAGGCTTTCCACCCGTTCTGCGCTGGCGCCGGGAAAGGGCGTCACTAGTATTGCGTGACGATTTACAAGGTGGGGATCCTCAAGTCGCGGCAAACTGGCCACAGCAGCAAGACCAGCCACCAGTATCAAGGCGATCAGAAGCGCAACCATGCGAGGATTAGTCAGCATTTTAGAGATCATATCGAATTACTCAGCCGCCAGGCTGACATGCAGCCCCGGCGAAAGGCCGTGTAGACCTGCCGTAACCACCCGATCGCCGGTCTGTAACTCACCATCGACATAGACCCGACCTTGGTATTGAAAAACCGGCTGCACCGAACGCTTTCTTAATTGATACAAACCGTCATCTGCGGGAGCGAGAAAATAGACCGCCCAGGTTCCCCGAACGTCTTCTAACAGAGCCGACAATGGCAGCCAAAATCCGGCAACCTGCCGCTTTTCAGGGAAGTGCAAATAGGTAGTATTGCCATCAACCGCAGACGTCTCGGGCGGTAATTGAACCCGCACCGTACGTGTCTGAGTTCGCCAGTCTAAATTTTGAGCTACGGAAATGACAGATACCGGCCACCGGCCAAAGTCACCAGAAATCACTAACTGTTGACCATAGCTAAGATTTCGACCTAAACGATCGGAGATACCAAACACCGCCTCGGTACTGCCAGTAACAACTAACTGCATCAAGGGCTGTCCGGCGCTGACCAACACGCCCTCTTCTAAATTCTGAGTAGATACCTCGCCGCTAAAGGGTGCCGTCATCCGAGACTTTTTCATTCGCAAGTCCACACCTCTCAGACGGGCATCAACCTGTGACAACTGAGCCTCGGTCGCACTACGCCGAGAAGTTAATTCATCAAGCTGGCCTGCCGATACGTAGCCACTCTCACGCAAATTACGAAACCGAATAACGTCTTTCTCTAATTGCTCTAATCTCGCGCTAACTTCTTGTTGCGCGGCAAGCAATTCTGACTTTTCTATTTCTAAAGATCGAGTATCAAGGCGCGCAAGAACGTCCCCTGCCTTTACTTGTTGGCCGTCTTCCACCGAGACCTCGGCAACTTTCCCGTCGAGCTCAAAGCCAATATCAGCCCGCTGACTGCCCACTACTCTGCCTGCAAATAAGCGCTGTGCCTCGTACGCCGGTAGCCGCTCTATTACTGCGCTACTAACACGATGAACGGTGATTTCAGCGAGTGCGCCGGGTGGCGTGAGCCAAGCTGTCGCGAAAAAACACGCCAACATAATAAAACGCTGCATAAACAAAACTCGATATAGTGTGAACCGCTCGAATATAAATAAACCATACTAGACTGTCTAGTCTATTTTAGATAAATTAGTATTACAGTTCAGCAACATCCGTCGTCGCGCAACATATTGAAAGAAGGCAAACAACACCGTGCAAGAAAAACGCGTTAGACTAAAAAGCGAAGAAAAGCGTAATCAGATTATTGACGCTGCAGGAGCGCTATTCATCGTGAATGGCTTTGAAAAAGTCAGCATGGAGGAAATCGCCAAATCAGCGGGCGTATCAAAGCAAACGGTGTACAGCCATTTTGGAAATAAACAGCAATTATTTACCGCCGCCATTGACTGTAAATGTGAAGAATACGACCTTGCGCCCAACAAAATACCAAGCGCAATGCACTGCGAAGAATACTTGCGTTTTTTTTGCACTCACCTCGCCGCCCTACTCATAAGTGACGATGCAATCGGTATGTTTAGGGTTTGTGTCGCCGAAGCCGGACGTTCAGAAGTGAGCGACTTATATTGGCAGGCAGGACCTCAAAAAATAAGAAGCCAGCTCAACGCCTATTTAGCGGAGCAAAACAAATTATCAACTTTAAAAATCGACGATATTGACACGGCGGCAAGCCAACTTATCGCCATGGTGGTATGTGAGTCTCAATTTCGCAGCCTACTTGGGTTAGAAAAGCTAAAATCAGATTCCGATCTACATCTCTACGCGGAAAAGTGTGCAGAAATGTTTTACAAATCCTACCGAGCATAGCAAGGCACAGGTTAGGTTATCGGAGTTGCCACCACAGCACTACAGAGGGGCTCACACCGAGTATCAATAAGCCGTTAATGATTAACACTTATCTTCGCTGAAAGCTTCAACCTCAGTATTTTTAGAACCGTTTAGTTGAATCACAGCCTTTTGTAGAATAATACTATTTGGGTAAGTTACTGTGCTGCCGTCATCTCGGCGAATCAGCACATGAAACAGCGCTATTTCCACAATTTTGCCGCTAATATCATCATCCTTATCGACAACTTTGATTCGATCGCCGATACGATAAGGGAAGGCAAAAAAGATAATCACACCTGCCGTAATATTGCTGAGAATCGACCATTGCGCTACGAGAGCAATACCCAACACAGCCAAAAAAGACGACATAAATATAAAGACTTGTTGATAGCCCAAGCCAAAAAGAAAACAAGTGAAAATAAAGCCCATCAGTAAAAAACCGATGTTCACCGCTTTTCTCACATAGCCCAAACGCAGTGCAGATATTCGATTTTTATTTGCAAACTGCAGCAGTATACCGGTCACAATTCGATTTAAATAAATCATTAGCGCAACAACAACGACAACAAGTACTACTTTGGTAATCACTTCACTCACCCTCTAATGCTTTAATAGCTGACTTGTCCAACCATTTTCGCGGACGTCGATATGTTTTCAACTTTCGCAAACTCCGCTGATAATTTTCACCACCAGCCGAAGAATAACTACACTCACTAAATAAACGTGTTTGCACCGCCAGCCATTCATACCAAACGGGATATTCAAACATCACTCTGCGTAAAAAATCCTCGGGGGTTTCGCCAGCCAATCTTGGAACACCCCGTCTCGCCAACGCCCTGCAGCTCGCCAAGTAATATCGCGCAGCCAAATCCTCACTCTGCCTCGTAGGTAGGCGCAAACTAAAAAAGGCGACAATCGCTAACGGTAAACCACCCACTAGCATAACCGCAATCAACATACGCTGGGGACTAATTTCCCCAAGCACTCCCCGCAAAAAATTGTTTTGGATATTGCTGTCAAAATTCAACACCCATCGAGCCCAAGCATAATTCATATTATCGACAAAATAACGCAGGCGAGTGGCCCACTCAAATCGTCTTAGCGACATCGGTGAGTCTTGTAAATAGCCGCTCTGTCTACTCAATAGTGCTTCTGCACCGAGGCGTATACGAGAAGGGGCGACTGTCGCCGTAGGGTCAACTCTCACCCACCCTTCGTCCTCGTACCAAACCTCAGCCCATGCATGAGCGTCAGATTGATGCACCAGTAAATAGCCATCGCGCTTATTGAACTCACCGCCGTGATAACCCACTACAATCCGTGCAGGCACACCCGCTGCTCGCATTAAATAGACAAAGCTGCCAGCAAAATGCTCGCAATAGCCCTGCTGAGTATTGAACAAAAACTCATCAACGTTATTTTGTCCCAATAGCGGCGGAGTCAGGGTGTACACAAAGGGAGTTGCTTTATAGAACGCAATCGCGGCACTCACTCGATCCCTTGGCTCTAAAAATTTTTCTTGCCATTGCGCAGCTAAAGCACGCGCTTGAGAATTTTCTGAACGACTGCCCAGCTGTAAATTTTGACGCTGACCGCCCGAGTCATCCATAAGCGGCTGATCAAAATTACTCTTAGCAGAATATTCTACGCGACCGTTAATAGGCTTTTTACTCAGCCACTGGTGCTGAGCTGAATAGTAAACGTCGTCGCGATCAATCTTGCCTAGTGGTAAGACGTAAAACCACTGGTGTAAGGCAGATTCCAGGGTCACTGTGTAAGATACAAAAGGTTCTGAAAGAGCAGCTTGCGAGATTTTATTTCGGGCTGACCATGTATTTCGACTCCAGCGTCGACCATCAAACTCATCAAGAACCAATCCACGCCAATACAGCGATGCTAGATCCGGCAGCTCACCGTCAAAACGAACTCGAAAAGCCAACTCGCCAGACTGGCTTAATTTTGCGATGTCACCAAATTCTAAGGAGTCTGACATACCGACTTTGCCCTGCCCTCCGGGCAATGGCATTGTCCAGAGCGGCCCGATGCGCGGAAAAATCACAAATAGGAGTAACATCAACGGCAGAGATTGCAGTGCCATCAGCCCTACCGATCGCAACATCGTAGTGACTGCTGTTTTATCTCGATTCATAGTTTGCTGAGCACCGAGTAAGGCCGCGACCTGCAGCAAACTGAGTAAGACATCAATTATTTGCTGGGAAAATAGCAAATTGCAGGCAACTACAAAATAACTGAGCATAAGCACTAGCCAGTGATCTCGCTCGGTTTTGAGTTCCAGCAACTTTAAAATGACAGCGAGGACAAGTATTGCCACCATCGCCTCAATGGCAAAAAGCGACGCAAACGAAAAATAAACACCGACGATGGCTGCGAGAGCCAACAAGCCTTTCACCGCACCTATGGGGAACGACCACCCCGCCGAAATTATCCGCCAATACCACCACGCTGACGCCACCCACACGGCAATAATCCACAGCGGCAGTACCGCAACTAAAGGAAGTATCGCCAATAATTGTGCGAGCAATAACCAGACAACAGCATGACGGTTTTCAGCTGCGTTCATGACCTCTGCCTCGTTCTAGTTAAGGTCTTCACGCTAGTGTCCCTTAACATAAGTTCGTCGATTCTCAGCGTCTCCCGTATGCCTTGTGCCAAGGCGCGCTCGCCGGTAAGGGTGCCACCCTTTTCAAGGCGTGCAATGCCGCCCACAAGGCACACGGGAGGCGCCCTGCGGGAATGATCAATCAGCCCCGCTACTGCGTTGCAGCCCTTGCCAATAGGCCCGCTATGGGCGGCAGGCTGCGCCTTATTTCGAGGCTGATTGCGCATTCTGAATGGCGATGAACTTAACTTAAGGGACACTAGTACAAAGCCAATGCACGTAAAATACGGGTCAACTGATCGCCGCCGCTTGCTGCAGAGATCTTTACTCCAGGCATTTGCAGGCCGAAGGATAACCCTCGGGTATTACAATCCAGAGCCCAGGCGCACAAGGTACTCAATCGTTCCTCTACCCCAAGGCCCTCAAGCTCATTCCAATCCAGTATTAATTCATCAGATTGCGATTGTTCAAACTGCTTAGTCTGCAAAACCTGCCCTTTGGCGTAAGCCTTCCAAAAAATTCGGCGGGGTGGCTGGCCAGGCTGATAAAGCTGGAAGCCAGTAAATTCATCTCCGTCTCGGCTAATATCGGGAATACTGCCCTCACCTTCTGCAGCGCTATTCACTAAAGGCCGCAAAAGCCGCGCCTGGGGATAAACAAGACAATGCCAATCAAGTTTAGGCGCACTCCAGCAGCGCAATATACCTAAAGGATAACGGGTGGTAATAGTCATACGACTCGGCCGCATGGCACCGCGTTTAAGCGCTGGGTACTTTAGAATTACGCTGCTACCCCCTTTTTTTGCATCGAGGCTACACGTCACCGCGGCCTGCTCGGTAAACCCCAAATACAATCGATGTCTATCCCGTCCGCCCGCCTCTAGATGTAAGTGAAACGAAGCTAATTGACCGGCAAACACCGGCTCCGCTGCCCCGGCGCGCAGGGTTATTCCAGCTAGATTCGCAAAGGTGTGAAGAATCGCGACCAGAAGAAGACTGAAGAGCCAGAAGGTCAGCGCAAAAATCAGATTATTTTGGTAGTTGATAGCCAGTATAAGGAGGCCGAGAAGCATGACCAGGTAGGCAGCGCCGCCGCGGGAGGGAATAATAAAAATTCGGCGTTGATTGAGTTCTACGTGACTACAAGGTGGGCTGCGCTTTTCTAACCAAGCGTCAAAGCGGCGACGAACAAACGCTGTCATTTTGCCCGCCATAATTACACCACTACCGGCACCTGTGACAACAAACGCCGTATTAAATCAGGGCCATCATTTTGATTGTCCGCCGCTGGTTTTAAACGGTGAGCGGCGACCGGTTCCAATAAAAATTGAATATCATCCGGCAAAACGTATTCGCGCCCCTCTAACATTGCCCACGCTTTTGCCGCTTGTATCAATGCCAATGCGGCGCGAGTAGAAAGCCCGAAAGCATAATGGGAATCCTGCCTAGTGAAAGCGATTAGCCTCTGCACATAGGATATAACACTATCGCGAATCTCAATTTTATCGACCATCGCCTGTAGGGAAATAATTTTTTCTGCGCTGAGTAAGGCTCGCAATTGGCCAATAATGGCACGGGGATCCCCCCCCGCAAGTAACTGTCGCTCTGACAATTCATCCGGGTAACCCAGCGAGATGCGCATTAGAAAACGATCAAGCTGAGATTCCGGCAATGGAAATGTACCTGATTGAAACCACGGATTTTGCGTTGCCATAACGAAAAATGGGGCAGGCAGAACTCGCGTCTCACCTTCGATAGTAACCTGCTTTTCAGCCATTGCTTCTAACAGAGCACTTTGGGTTTTCGGGCTTGCGCGGTTTATCTCATCGACTAATAGAAATTGGGTAAAAACCGGGCCGGCGTGAAAGTGAAAGGCGTTGCTATTCCGATCAAAAATAGACACCCCAAGAATATCAGAGGGCAATAGATCACTGGTAAATTGCATACGCTGATAATCTAGCCCCGTCACTTTAGCGAAAGCTTGCGACAAGGTTGTCTTACCCACACCAGGCACATCTTCTATCAGCAAGTGCCCTCTCGCCAGCAGACAGCAAAGTGCTTGGCGCACCTGCCTATCTTTGCCCAGCACAACTTTAGATATCTCTTGGATAACCTGCGCGAAGATATCCATGTATTACAGCGCGCCCAAACCGCGCTGCATATCTTTTCGCAAATCTTCAATATCTTCCAAACCGACAGACACTCGAATCAAATTATCAGCAATACCAGCTTGCTGACGCTGCTCGGGGCTAAGACGACCGTGAGTGGTTGTTGCCGGATGAACAATAGTGGTCTTCGCATCACCCAAATTAGCCGTTATAGAAACTAAACGGGTCGCATCTATAAATCGCCAAGCGGCATCTTTGTCACTGCCAACTTCAAAGGACAGCACACCGCCAAACGCCTTTTGCTGCGATGCCGCAAGCGCATGCTGAGGATGATCGGGCAGCCCGGAGTAATACACTTTTTTGACACCAGCTTGCTCTTGCAACCACGTCGCCAATGCAAGTGCACTAGCGCTATGTGCCGTCATTCGCAAGCGCAAGGTCTCTAGGCCTTTTAAGAAAACCCATGCATTGAATGGGCTCATACTAGGACCCGCTGTACGAATAAAACCAAGCACTTCATTCATCTGTTCTCTGCGACCGACGACCGCACCACCCACAGCGCGCCCCTGCCCATCAAGATACTTGGTCGCAGAATGCACAACGATATCAGCACCCAGTGCCAAGGGTTGTTGCAGTGCCGGAGTACAAAAACAATTATCAACTACTAGCCAGGCATTATGTTGATGAGCTACGTCCGCCAAGGCGCGAATATCCGCAATCTCAGACAGCGGGTTGGAAGGCGTTTCCAACAGCAATATTTTAGTGTTCGGGCGTATCGCATCGCGCCATTGCTGCACATCAATCGGCGACACAAAGGTCGCGTCAATACCTAACTTAGCAAGATACTTTGTCAGTAAAACGGTGGTTGTACCAAATACGCTGCGCGAACACACTATATGATCGCCTGACTGAAGCAAGGCCATGCAGGTACTTAGTATTGCGGCCATACCCGACGCAGTAGCGACGCCCATTTCCGCGCCTTCCAAAGCGGCTATGCGCTCTTCAAACGTCCGCACGGTAGGATTGGTATAACGCGAATAAACATTGCCGGCTTGTTCGCCTGAGAATCTTGCCGCCGCCTCAGCTGCTGATGCGAACACATAGCTTGAGGTCATAAAAATAGGCTCAGCGTGTTCGCCCTCGGCGGTGCGTACCTGACCTGCGCGCACCGCGCGCGTGTCAAGCTCAGCCTCTGCCAATACCGCTTGGCGCTGCGCCAGATAGTCTTGCTCGGTCATTATTGTTGCTCTCTCCGCCACTCAGCTCGCAATATTACGTCGTCTCTTATGATACGTCGTTGTGCAGGCCAATCAAGGCACCTTCACCGATAACCGCATTTCGCTCACTTTGAGAGTCGTCATTGCGATCTGCTGCAAGCTTATCCAAATAGGCCTGATCAACATCACCGGTGACGTAATTGCCGTCAAATACCGAACACTCGAAATGCGTAATTTTGGGATTACCTTCTGAGGAACAACTCACCAAATCATCAAGGTCCTGATAAAGCAGCCAGTCGGCGCCAATTTCCGTCTGCACCTCGTCTGGCGTGCGGCCGTGTGCAATGAGCTCCTCAGCTGAGGGCATATCAATACCGTAAACATTGGGGTAACGCACCGGCGGCGCGGCGGAAGCAAAATACACTTTGCGTGCGCCCGCATCGCGTGCCATTTCTATAATTTGCTGGCAGGTCGTGCCACGGACGATAGAGTCGTCTACCAACATGACGTTCTTGTCTTTAAACTCCAAACCAATGGCGTTCAATTTTTGTTTGACTGATTTTTTGCGTGCACTTTGGCCGGGCATGATAAACGTGCGACCAATGTAGCGATTTTTCACCAGACCTTCGCGGAATTTAACACCCAATTTTGCCGCCATAGACTGGGCAGCGATACGACTGGAATCTGGAATCGGCACGATAACATCAATGTCATGATCCGGATATTCGCGCAAAATCTTCTCTGCTAAACGCTCGCCCTGACGTAGACGAGATTTATAAACCGAGATGCCATCCATGATCGAGTCTGGTCGTGCGAAGTAGACGTGTTCAAAAATACAGGGGCGGTAATCGCTAATTTCCGCGCAACGGCGAACATGAATCTCACCATTGGTTTCGATATAGACCGCCTCGCCGGGTGCAACGTCGCCAATTAATTTATAGCCTAAACCATCGAGAGCCACGCTCTCAGACGCCAACATATACTCTTTACCTTGCGCAGATTCGCGCACGCCGTAAACCAGGGGGCGGATGCCATTGGGGTCTCTAAAGCCAATAATGCCGTAGTTTGCGATCATCGCGACAACCGCATAACCACCTTTACAACGATAATGCACGCCACTAACCGCAGCAAACACATCGTCAGCAGTCGGCACTAATTTACCCAATTTTTGCAGCTCATGGGCGAACACGTTCAGCAATACTTCGGAGTCAGACTCAGTATTCAAGTGACGCAAATCAGATTGGAATAATTCTTTTGACAGCTCAGCAGCGTTGGTTAAATTGCCGTTGTGGGCAAGGCTGATTCCGTATGGCGAGTTAACGTAAAAAGGCTGCGCCAAGGCGGGACTTGAACTACCCGCGGTTGGATAGCGCACATGGCCAATGCCAATATTGCCCAATAGACGCTGCATATGCCGCGTGTGAAAAACATCTTTAACTAAACCATTGCCTTTGCGTTGATTTAATTTTCCATGCTCAAATGTCACGATACCAGCAGCATCTTGACCACGGTGCTGCAGCACCGTTAACGCATCGTACAAATCCTGGTTTACATTAGTCTTAGCGACTATACCCGCGATGCCACACATGCAGTACTACCTCATTAGGACGAAGATCAAACGCGATTAATTACTCTGACTGGCCAGTAATGACGAGCCCCAGTTAACCACATCATTGAAGCTCTGCTCTGACCAGTCCTTCATCAACAGAAACTCGGGGACCAGCTGAGACTCCTTCCACCACTGATCATTTTCAACACCCGTCAACAGCGACGGTAATAACACCAAGACTGCCAGCACCACAATTAAGCCTCGGGCGGTACCAAAGATCATGCCGAGCAAGCGATCGGTACCACTTAAACCCGTGCGTTTCACCATGACAGCAATTATATGAGTGACTAAACTGCCCACCACTAAGGTGGTAATAAAGACGAGAATATAGGCGAGTATTTCGCGCATATATATTTTGTCGATTAAGGGCTCGAGCAAAGCAACTGCTTGAGGATGAAAGGCAACAGCGACAAAAAATGCGATAGCCCAGGTCAACAAAGACAGCGCTTCTTTTACAAAACCACGTATCAAACTGATAAGTGCCGAGGCTGTCACAATGCCAAGAATGGCCCAGTCAGCCCAGTTAAACGTGCTTAGCACTGTAAGCGGCTCCCGCAAGAATTCGAGACGCGAATTCTAACAAGCCCAGCGCCGCATCCCAAGTAAGATTTTGCTTTAAGCACCAACTAAGGCTCAAATCGGTTAACAATTGACTTCACATTAAAGCGCTTATTGATAGCAGCTTGCTGCGATACAGCTTTCTCGTTGCTAATTACCGGCCCCACTAATACACGATAGAGCGGCTTTGAGTTTCGCTGAATTTTATCAATAAATGCCTTGTAGCCTGCGCCCTGCAGGGACTTCAGTAACGCTTCTGCATTCGACTCGCTACCAAAAACCCCAACCTGCACGACCCATGCCGGTGGCAAGCCATTAGCGTCTAACTTTTCCTTGCTAAGCGGTGTAGGCGCTGACTTTTTCACCTCAACAGGTTTCGGCTTAGCAACCACAGCTGGTGATGCCGTTTCGCGAGCACTAGGTTCAGGAACATTCGCCGCTTCCGCCCGTACTGCCGCCCCCTTTTCCGAGTCTTCATCGGCAATAGGCATATTTGGCTGTTCCGGCACCAGCTGAGTATCTGCCGGCATAACGCCGTCGGGTTTCTGCGGCGGCGTATCGATTACCGGGTCAACCAAAGGTGCGTCTGGAATCTGCGTATCTCTGTCTAATTTGTACGCTGCAGGGCCTGTAAATAACAGTGACCAAAGTATCACCCCGCCACATAGCAAAACGAGTGCACCGACCAAGCGTTGTCTCATCATGTCGTATCCCCTACTACTTATTCTGCGCTGAGCCTGTCAGCGAATTCTGCCATGGCAGCGGCCACAGTGAAAAATGAACCAAAAACCACTAAGCGATCACCTGCCGACAGACTCGACAAAGCGCTATCCAAGTTTTCGCCAAACGAATCGCCAACTGACACCTGAGCAACCCCCTGCGCTTGCAGCGCCACTTTTACTTCTTCAGCTGTTGCCGCTCGATCATTCCCTAGCAGCGGCACCAAAGTCCAGTGTGCAAAACAGGGTTTGACTATGGCTATAATCTGGTCAATCGCCTTGTCTGCCATCACGGCAAACAAACACGTCGTCCGACCGCCAATAGGATTGGCAACCAAGTGATCGTACAGTATTTGCACCGATGCGGGATTGTGCGCCACATCCAACACAAGATCGATACCGCGATAATTGATATGCTCACAGCGGCCGGAAATGTTAACCGTGCTCAACCCCTGCCGTATGGATTCTTCAGATAGGGGTAAGTCAATATATTGCAAGGCCTGCAACACGGTCGCGGCGTTGTCTATGAGCAACGGCGAACGAGGTAAGTCCTTATATTCACACCGCTCACCATTTTTTGCTAGGCCTTGCCACGACCAGGTGGAGCCAGTCTGTTCTGTGAAGCTAAAATCGTCGTCGCGACAAACGAGCGTTGCCCCCAGCTGCAAGCCATAATCTAAAAGAGCCTGCGGAGGCTGAGGATCACCAATAATTGCCGGCCGGCCAGATCTAAAAACCCCCGCCTTTTCACGGCCAATCATTTCTCGATCAGAGCCCAACCAAGCTTCGTGATCGATGGCAATAGAGCTGACTATGGCAACATCAGCGTCAACTATATTCACGGCATCTAAACGACCGCCTAAACCAACCTCAAGCACCGCAACGTCCACAGCCTGCTGCTCAAAAATGAGCAGCGCAGCCAAGGTGCCGAACTCAAAGTACGTCAGCGAGATCTCGCCTCGGGCTTCATCTATCGCAGCAAACGCACTGCACAGAGTCTCGTCGTCGACATTGTTACCTGCGACAACGATGCGCTCTTGATAATGAATGATATGGGGGGAAGTATAAGCGCCGACTCGATAGCCCTGCTGACCAAATATCGACGACAGCAGAGCCACACAAGAGCCTTTACCATTAGTACCGGCAACGGTAATTACCGGCATATTAAGCGTGATATTAAGTTGCAGTGCGACTCGCGCGATGCGCTCAAGACCGAGATCGATATCGCGGGGATGCTGAGTTTCCATCCACCGCAACCAATCGCCGACCTGTGTGTACCTCATAAAGTGTAATTAGCGCTGATAATGCATCAAGCCGCCGAGCACCCGACCGAGGGTGTCACGCATATCCGCGCGACGAACAATCATATCGATAGCGCCATGTGCCAGCAAAAACTCGCTGCGCTGGAATCCCGGCGGCAATTTTTGACGGATCGTTTGCTCGATAATATTCGGACCAGCAAAGCCCGCACGCGCACCAGGCTCCGCAACATTTATGTCGCCCAGCAAGGCCAGGCTCGCGGAAACCCCACCGTAAATTGGGTCGGTCATAACCGATATATAGGGAACACTATTTTGCTTCAACCGCTCCAGTACCGCGCTGGTTTTAGCCATCTGCATAAGAGAGATAAGCGCTTCCTGCATACGAGCACCACCCGACGCAGAAAAACAAATCAGCGGGCAGCGTTCCTTAAGAGCAACATTCGCCGCTTGCGTGAATTTCTCGCCCACCGCAGATCCCATCGAGCCACCGTGGAAATTAAACTCAAAGGCAACAACCACTACGGGTAAATCTTTTACCTTACCTTTATAGGCAATTAACGCGTCTTTCTCACCAGTTGCTTTTTGCGCCGCGGTTAAACGATCGCGATACTTCTTTTTGTCTTTGAATTTGAGTCGGTCGACGGGTTCGATATGACTAAGAATTTCTTCGCGGCCCGCCTCGTCTAAAAACAAAGCAATTCGACGCCGCGCGCCAATACGCATGTGATGATCACATTTAGGACAAACATCTTGGTTACTTTCTAGTTCGGGACGATAAAGTACCGCTTCACACTTAACGCATTTCTTCCAAAGCCCTTCGGGTACAACACCTTTTGCACCTCGACGCTCATCCGAATCAACACGTCGCACTCCCGAGGGAAGAATCTTATCAACCCAACTCATAATCCATTCCTGTAGTCATTTTTAATCTGTTTATAAAATGCACGCAGGCATTAGCTGTGCATTACTTTACCCTATAAACCCTGCCAACATACAATAGGCTAAGGCGATAATTCTCAGGCATCGATTGCTGAGCGAATCTCGGCGATCAATGCGGCAGCCAATGCGGCTCGCTGCTCTACTGTCTTGTCGGCATCCGTCGCAACCAACCGTTCGATCAGCGCGCTTCCGACTACCACACCTTCACATAACGGCGCTAAGGCGGCCGCAGACACGCCGTCTTTAATACCAAAGCCAACGGTTATTGGCAGGTCTGTGAAGCGTTTAATACTGGCTAATTTTTCAGAGACGGCCTTGATATCCAAATTCCCGGCACCGGTTACCCCGTTCAAGGACACGCAGTACAAATAGCCGCTTGCCAAGGACACGATTTTCTTAATTCTGTCTTCGCTGCTTGTCGGTGCAAGCAGAAAAATATTATCGATGCCGGCGGCGCGCAGAATTCGGGTTGGCTGCTCTGCCTCTTCTGGCGGCATATCAACGGTCAACAAGCCATCTACACCGGCTGACGCAGCGCGGTCAGCAAATACTTGATAACCCATACGCTCGATCGGGTTGGCATACCCCATCAACACCAATGGCGTCTCCTGGTCGGACTTGCGAAACTCGGTAACCAACTCAAGCACCATCGTCAAGGTAACCTTATTCGCTAAAGCGCGCTCATGCGCAAGCTGAATTACAGGACCTTCGGCCATGGGATCTGAAAAAGGCACGCCAATTTCTAAAATATCAGCACCTTGTCGCACTAATTCGTGCATTAGCGGCACAGTCAGTGCGGGCGAAGGATCGCCCGCCACGATATACGGTACCAATGCCTTGCGGCCGCTTTTCTCTAATTTCGCAAATACTGCAGCTAAACGACTCAAAGTACTTCCCCGTTATTCAATGCCAATACCGTCAATAGTCGCGACGGTATGAATATCCTTGTCACCACGACCCGACAAGTTGACCACGATGCTTTGCTCTGGACTCATGGTTTTGGCCAGCTTCTCTGCATAGGCCACCGCATGGGCTGACTCTAGAGCAGGCATAATGCCTTCCACAAGGGTTAGCTTGCGAAACGCTGCCAGCGCCTCATCGTCGTTAATGGCGACGTAGTTCACGCGCCCTAAGTCCTTGAGCCATGAATGCTCTGGACCGACGCCGGGATAATCCAAACCGGCGGAGACCGAGTGCGTCTCGATAATCTGACCGCCTTCATCCTGCATCAAATAAGTACGGTTGCCGTGCAATATGCCAGGAATGCCGTCATTTAAGGGGGCGGCGTGACGTCCTGTGTCAACGCCGTCGCCACCCGCCTCGACACCGTACATCGCGACGTCTTCATCGTCTAAGAAAGGATGGAAAAGACCAATCGCATTAGAGCCGCCACCAACACAGGCAACCAGTGCGTCGGGCAGACGTCCATTCTGAGTCAAACATTGTTCCCGCGCTTCGCGGCCTATCACCGACTGAAAATCTCTCACCAACATCGGATAGGGATGCGGGCCAGCGGCAGTGCCAATGATATAAAACGTATCTTCAACATTTGTAACCCAGTAGCGCATCGCCTCATTCATAGCGTCTTTCAAGGTTTTAGAGCCCGATTTAACTGAGATCACCTCAGCGCCGAGCAACTTCATACGATATACATTCAAGGCTTGGCGATGAATATCATCCTCACCCATAAATACTTTGCAGCTCATCCCTAAACGAGCCGCAACCGTCGCAGAGGCGACACCGTGCTGCCCCGCACCGGTCTCCGCGATAACGTGCTTTTTACCCATGTATTTCGCGAGCAGCGCCTGTCCGACGGTGTTGTTAACCTTGTGCGCGCCAGTGTGATTTAAATCTTCGCGCTTAAGGTAAATCTGCGCGCCGCCTACTTCTGTAGACCAGCGCTTGGCGTGATACAGCGGTGAAGGACGACCCACGTAATGCGCCAAGTCATGATCAAACTCGGCTTGAAAGTCCGGGTCTTTGCGAAGCCGCTGATAGGCTGCCTCCAATTCATCCAAGGCAAACACCAAGGTTTCCGAAACAAAGCGACCACCGTAGATACCAAAATGCCCAGAGGCATCTGGAAACTGGCTAAAATCAGCTTTAGCTACTTTACTACTCACTCAATCCTCCCGTCGATCAGCACGGCTGACCGCCTTAATAAATTCTGTCATTTTTTGCGTACATTTTATGCCGGGCGCCTTCTCCACCCCGCCACTCACATCCATGGCAAAGGGATGGCAGGCCGCTACTGCTGCACCGGCATTACTCGGGGTTAGTCCACCCGCTAGCACAATCGGGAGCGCCAATTCACGGGGCACTCTATCCCAATCAAAAGATTCACCAGTCCCACCGGGAATACCTGGCTTATAGCTGTCTAACAATAGCGCGCTTGCTGAAGAATAAGCCCGCGCGGCCGCAGCCACATCCAGACCATCTCGCATACGTAGCGCTTTCATATAAGGCACGGAAAACAAGTTGCAAAACTCAGGGGTCTCATCGCCGTGAAATTGAATGAGATCAAGCGAACAGCTCGTCAGTACATTCTGAATTTCCGCCTCACTAGCATCCACAAACAAGCCTACTTTGCTTACAAATGGCGGTAACATCGACATGATACTAGCTGCTAGTTCAACACTGACCGCACGCGGACTGCGCGGGTAAAATACAAACCCCAAGGCATCAGCACCGGCATCAACTGCGGCAAGCGCATCTTCAGCTTGAGTGATACCACAAATTTTTACGCGAGTACGAAACACTTGGATGTACAGCCAGACAATTAACCGGAACGAATACTAACAAATAACTGCATTATTTGTCTGTAGATGTGGTCGCTAACTGGGAACAAAATCAGGGCCGACGCGCGATTCCGGCAATTCGAAGTGCGCGGGATAGCTTACATCGACCAAATACAAGCCGTGTGGTTTAGCCGTCACCCCACCTTGATTGCGATCACGGCTATTTAGAACTTGCTGGGTCCACCCCACCGGCATCTGCCCACTTCCCACCGCGATAAGAACCCCAGCAATATTTCGGACCATATGATGCAAGAATGCATTGCCCGCAATATCCAGCACAATATAGCGACCGTAGCGACTCACATTGGCATGGTGAATATTGCGCATAGCGGTCTTTGACTGACAAGAAGCCGCGCGAAACGCGCTAAAATCTTGCTCACCGAGTAATACCTGAGCCTCTTGATGCATTAAGTCTGCATCGAGAGGTTGGTCAATCAAGGTCACGCCCTTAGCCAAATGCGCGGAACGACGCGCCTGGTTCAAAATAATATAGCGATAACGCCGTGCCGTAGCGGAAAACCGAGCATGAAAATCATTACTGACAGGCTTAGCCCATTGCACAGCAATGTCTTCTGGAAGCTTGGCGTTTACACCTGCAACCCAGGCCTTTAATGAACGGGAAACGGTGGCGTCAAAATGGACTATTTGATGGGTGGCGTGCACACCGGCGTCAGTGCGACCAGCACAAATTACCGTCACTGTCGTCGCGGCAATTGAAGAAATAGCGGCTTGGAGTGAATCCTGAACGGTGGCGACACGGGGTTTATCCTGGCTTTGCCAGCCTCGGTAGGCGCTGCCCTGATATTCCACCGCCATCGCAATACGGCAACCGACCGGCAAGGGCTCGTCCTCAAACCGGTCGAAACAATCTACATCTGCAATCACAGGAGTCTACAGCCAGTATTATCCGATATTGTCTAAAAGTGTCTGTGCATCGCTTTGCTGCTGAATGTCGCCCTCTTGAAGGACTTCTTCCAACATTTCGCGAGCACCCTCACTGTCACCCATATCGATGTAGGCGCGGGCCAAGTCCAGCTTGGTCGCAACTGACTCAGCATCTACCAGCGCGTCAAACCCTTCGGCTTCTTCCTCACCAGCATCAAACTCGTCAAACACGAGATCCTCAACAGAGATCGCTTCGTCAACAGGTGACGCCGCTTCGGACGAAGTTGACGATGACTCTGCCGGCGCATCACTTTCTTGAGCAGGCGTTTCAGCAAACTCTAAGCTAGCGTCTGAATTCGCGTCATCTTCGGTAAAGAAGGTCTCATCAATTTCGAGCTCATCATCAACAGAGGAAACCGGCTCTGTGCTTGCAACTTCGCCAAGCGGCATATCAAAGTCAGAAAGCTCGAGATCGATCTCATCTTCATCATCTTGTAAATCTGACACAGAAGGAGCCTGCGCTGGCTCCGCCAAATCCATATCCAGGTCAGAGAGGTCCAAATCAACACTTTCTTCTTCAGCCAGCGGCTCTAGCACCTGCTCTGGCTGCTCTTCAAGCTCTGCGCCTAATTCATCGCCAGATGCCGCTATGTCAGAGAGTTCGGAATCACCTAAGCCAGAGGCACCGATATCAAATTCCAGCGTGTCTTCGTCGCCAGACTTTGGCTCGCTGGAGGCGAGATCATCCAATTCAAAACTGCCAAGTTCGTCTTCGTCGAAAGAAATAACATCGTCGTCTTCGGCATCGACTGTTTCGACAACAGGAGCATCGTCCTCTAAAGCAAGCGGACTTGGCGTGGAAACGTCCTCAACAACCTCTTCGCTCACACCGGAGGCGCCACCGAAATCGCCGTCAAAATCAAAATCTAAATCCGCTAGATCAACATCTAAGGATTCCAAGGTGTCAGAGTCAGTGCCCGGCTCGATATCATCAATCGTGCCTGATTCATTGATATTGCTGATCGGACTTGGCTCAAGCGGAGTAGCATTAGCCTCCGGCTCATCTAGCTCAAAATCAATATCATCGTCACTGAGACTGTGAATTTCTTCCTCTGCCTCACCAGCGATATCAAAATCCAACTCATCCGCCGCATCGACTGCAACACTCGCTCGGCTTACATCAACCGTATTATCTGACGCCTGAGATTCGTCACCCAGCCAGTGGCTAACGCCCTCAATGGCCGACATCGACTCTTTAACACGGGCAACTGCCGAATCGTTATTTAAGCTAAGCAGGTCTTGGTAGGCCAGCTCAAAATTATCTTGATCACGGGTATCTAGATAAATATCGATAAGCTTTAAACGGAGCTCGGCATTTTCTGGGTCTTGAGAAATGGCCGTTTTCAGTAAACTCGCCGCTTGGTCATAGCGACCATAGGCCACATAAATTTCTGCTTCTGCAACGACATCACCGGTTTGTGGTATTACCGCATCTGCAGATGTTACCGCGCCTTCCGATTCATCCTCACCGTCCAAGGCAGCGTCATCGGCCAACATCACTTCTTCGGAATCTGTCGATTCCGCATTCGAGAGTGAATCGTCCCCTAAATCATCAAAATTAAAGTCGTCGGAACTGAACACCGCCTCAGGGTCGTCACCGGCCTCTACTGCATCAAATGCTTTCGACGAATCGCGATCAAACTCACCACCGCTAGCAAACAATACCGGAGACTCAATTGAATCCTTATCGCTTAAATCGTCATCAAATGCCGCCAAGTCAGCATCATCTTCAGCCGAATTACGGCGTCGAATGAATAAAACTAACAGCGCCAATAAGCCAAGTACAAAGCCGAGAACCAACATTAGGTTTTCGCTTAACCAATTTTGGGCCTGGGCGACAGGTGTTTTCACGGCTGCAGGCTTATTAGCAGCAGCTGGCTTTTCAGTTGCCGGCTTGGCGTCGGCATCTACTTTGGGGGCGACAGCGACATCCGTCGCAGAATCTGTTTCGGCGCTGGCTTCACTAGCCACAGCGGGAGCCATTGCCTCAGCTTCCGCCTCATCACTAATCGCTGAAGCATCTGGCACTTGCTGCCCATTTTGCAAGGCAGCCAACTGGCTATTCTTGAGCTCAATTAAGCTCTGCAGTGTCTGGATCTGCTTTTCCATTTCTACAACACGATTTTGCATCGCACTGTTTTCAAGCTGGGTTTTTTCTAAATTTTCTTTCTCTACACGAATTTGATCACGCATGGCATCAAGTTCGTCTCCACTGTCGGTGCTACCAGCACTGCCCAGAGAGAATTTAACCGCTGTATCAGTATCTGACGTTGGTTCGTTAGGGGATTTTGCGGTTGCGTCAATTTGCGGCGCCATTGGTGTTGCCGACGACGATGAAGATGCCGCAGCCGAAGCGGCTTTAGGTGTAGTGGATCTGGCGACTCTCTCGCCGCGCCACTCCTTTGCTTGTAATTGTATTTCCTCCACTGCTTCTTGGTGGTCAACTTGGCGAACTTCGTCTTCAGTTGGCAGGCGTAAAACATAACCCGACTTAATCTGATTCACATTGCCATTCACAAAGGCTTGCGGGTTCTTTTTTACTAAAGCCAGCATGGTTTGCTGAGTTGTCACATACGAACTGGGACGCAATTTGCCCGCTATTCGCCACATAGTATCGTGATGTTGAACTCGGTATTCAGTGGCAGGGCTATCTGCGGGAGGCAACTCTTGTTGACGATCAACACTGCGCGCAGTTGGCGGAGCGCGATCTACCGCTCCAATGGCGCCGCCCAACTCACGCGCCGGTGCCTGGCTTTGCACTGGTGTACTAAGCGAAGATTTCGGCGCTGATGCGGCAACGCTTGGATTCACTGCTCGCGCGGGACTATCATCAGCATAGACCGGTAAATCCAGCAACACCGTGTATTCGCGTATCATTTTGCCGTTGGGCCATCTCGCTTCAACAATGAAATCAAGATAGGGTTCAACGACAGCTTTTTCGGTGGTGACAATAATACGGCCGTTTCCACTGCCGATTACTTCAATCTGAAACTGCAAGCTAGATAGAAATTGACTCCTATCAACCCCCGCATTTTCAAATGCACTGGCATCGGCTAGCTGTACTTTTATCTGTGCTACGTCTAACTCACCAATATCTCGGATTGGGATTTCAGCGCGAAAAGGCTGGTTCAGAGTAGAATCCAGTGTTAACTCACCAAGGCCGAGTGCACTGACTAAACCGCTGTGCAGGGCACCAACTGTCAGTACCGCTTTTGCCAGCCTATTCCGCATCATAATGTCACCGTTTGTGTATTAACGCGCCTATTTGCCACTAGCCAAATGGGCTGCGCTTTTATAAAGAATCTCCGCTGGGCAGACACTGCCCATGACGATGTATCGCCATTTCTCTAAACAACATGCGTAGATATAAGCTAGATATTGATTTTTATCAAGATTTTAAGCAGAGCAATTATGTTAATCACCGCACCATTACGAAGATTATCACCGACAACAGTACAACGAAAGACTGTTTCATCCTGCCTATCAACACTTAGTGCAGAAATATCAATCGTATCGCTACCTTGTAAATTAACTGGCGTCGCTTCTGAGGTATCGCCTGATGGAAACAGCCTGAAAAGCTCACTTTCCGCCAATTGCCGCTTTACTTCCGCAAGTTCAACTTTGTCGACACAGCTTACTCGCAGCATCGCAGTGTGACCGTAAAAGACGGGAACCAACATCTCGCTGGCGGAAACAGCAACAGCGCTTCCGCCCAAACCTAACAAACTGGCCAAGCTGTGTTCCAATGCCGCACTGTGCTCCTGGCGTGCGAGCACGTTGAACGCCAATTGCTGACCAAACGAGGACTCTTCAGGAACTTGGCCATTCAGTAAACGCGCTGTTTCTGCCGCCAGCGTCTCAACTCCTGAGCGGCCCCACACTGAAACTGGCTGGGCAACAGCGACGTTAACCGAGCGAATACTCGCCTGTGGCAATAGGCGCAGCACCGCCGCGACATGGCTACTTACTGCGTCGGCGATCGCGAACAATCGGCCACCTTCAATATCTGCTGAACTGGTGCAGTAAATGGCCACATCACCACGCTGCGCCAATGTATCGGTACAGTCGAGAACGACGACACCGGCATCTTCCGCCAAATCGATCAAGCTAAGGTCGCTAAAACCCTCTGTTAACATAATAGCGACATCAACCCCGTTAAAATCCGCCGCGCTTGATTCATGAACGGCGACGGGGCTGCCGCGATACATCACGGTTTCACCTTCGCCGTCATCGGCATAGGCTTTGATACTGTCAACGCCAAGTTCAGCATCAGCCAGTGCCGTTAGCAGCAACTCGCCTTCCAGACCGCAGGCACCGAATACTGCAACACACTTATATGCCATTACTTAATATCACCAAGTAGGATTCGCAGCATGCGGCGCAGCGGTTCTGCCGCGCCCCATAATAATTGGTCGCCCACGGTAAACGCAGACAGGTATTGCTCACCCATATTTAATTTACGCAAACGCCCTACGGGTACATGCAACTTGCCTGTCACTGCCGTTGGAGTTAATTTCGCCAGCGTTTCTGCACGATCATTTGGCACCACTTGCACCCAATCGTTAGCAGAGGCGAGAATGCCTTCAATCTCAGCAACTGCGACATTTTTAGTCAGTTTGATAGTCATCGCTTGACTGTGGCAGCGCATAGCGCCGATACGCACACAGTTACCGTCGATAGCGATAGGCGAATCTGCGCGACCTAAAATCTTATTGGTCTCAGCCTGGCCCTTCCACTCTTCTCGGCTTTGGCCATTTTCTAATTGAGTGTCAATCCACGGCAATAAGCTACCGGCCAGTGCGTGACCAAAATTATCTTTCGGGAAGCTGTTGCTGCGCATTGCTTCTGCCACTTTGCGATCGATGTCTAAAATATTTGAACGGGGATCGGCGAGTTCGGTGGCAACACAATCACGTACCGACCCCATTTGGTTAATCAGCTCACGCATATTCTGCGCGCCAGCGCCACTTGCCGCTTGATAGGTTTGAGCGCTCACCCACTCCACCAAGCCTTCGCGGAATAGCCCGCCAATTGCCATCAACATCAAACTCACGGTGCAATTACCACCGATGAAATTTTTAACACCGCGGCTCAAGCCATCTTTAATCACATCGAGATTAACCGGGTCGAGAATAATAATCGCATCATCATCCATCCGCAGCGATGAAGCGGCATCTATCCAATAGCCATCCCAACCGCTGCTGCGCAGGGCTGGAAAAACCGATTTAGTATAATCGCCGCCCTGACAGGAAATAATAATATCCATCGCCGCTAGCTCAGCAATATCACTAGCGTCTTTCAATGTGTCGATATCGCGACCAATTGCCGGGCCCTGCCCACCTACATTAGAGGTGGTAAAAAATACTGGCTCAATGCCATCAAAGTCTTTTTCTTCTAACATGCGGCCCATCAATACTGAACCGACCATACCGCGCCAACCGACAAAACCTACCTTTTTCATAATTTCTCCTGAATTCTGTAGTGCTGAATTTACGCTGATGCCAAGGCGGCGATAACCGCGTCGCCCATTTCAACGGTGCCGACCAAATTATTGCCCTCTGAGAAAATGTCGGCCGTGCGGAAACCCTGATCTAAAACCGTACTCACTGCATCTTCAATACGTTGCGCCGCCGCAGCTTCGTTAAGTGAATAACGCAGCATCATCGCCACTGACAAGATAGTCGCCAGCGGATTTGCCTTATTTTGGCCCGCAATATCTGGTGCAGAACCATGACACGGCTCGTACATACCGCGGCCATTCACATCCAATGATGCTGACGGCAACATGCCAATAGAACCGGTCAACATAGCAGCGGCATCGGACAAAATATCGCCAAACATATTGCCAGTAACAACCACGTCAAACTGCTTTGGCGCACGAATAAGCTGCATTGCCGCATTATCGACATACATATGACTTAGCTCGACGTCGGGATAGTCTTTGGCCATCTCGTCCATCACTTCACGCCATAACATAGTCACTTCTAAGACATTCGCCTTATCAACTGAACATAAACGTCCACCACGCTTTTGCGCCAACTCAAACGCCACTTTACCAATTCGACGAATTTGCGATTCGTTATAAACGTATGTGTTGTAACCTTCGCGCTCGCCATTTTCTAATTCGCGAATTCCACGTGGCTGACCGAAGTAAATACCACCCGTCAATTCGCGGACAATAAGAATATCTAAACCCGATACCAGCTCCGGTTTCAGCGAAGAAGCACCCGCCAGCTGCGGATATAAAATAGCCGGACGCAAGTTGCCAAATAGATCTAAACGCTTTCGAATTTCAAGGAGGCCACCTTTCTCTGGACGATCTGCTGGCGGCAATTTATCCCACTTTGGACCACCCACTGCACCAAGTAAAATCGCATCAGCCTTTTCGCAAATAGCGAAGGTTTCCGCAGGCAAGGCACTTCCGTGGGCGTCAATTGCGGCTCCGCCCACTAGCGCATGCTGTAATACCAGCCCAAGGCCCTCGGACTCATTAACCCACTCCAAGACCTTTGCTGCCTCTGCCATGATTTCATGACCGATGCCATCACCGGGTAATATGGCAATATTTCTTTGTTGACGTTCTGTCACGTTAAATTCCTTTCAAAAATAATATGGTTTCGGGACCATTGAACAAGGTGTTAAACACCGTGCTCGCGGAATAACCAAGGGGATTTTTGCTGCCACTTAGATTCAAAAACCCGAATATCGTCGGCGTCTTCCAAGGTTAAACCAATGTCGTCTAGCCCATTCAGCAAGCAGTGCTTGCGGAAGCTATCTACGTCAAAACTAATTGCCTCACCCGCAGGCGTCACAATTTGCTGGGCGGCCAAATCAATCTTTAATGTAAACCCTTCATCGGCGTACATCGCTTTAAACAGCTCGTTCACCTTGTCTGCCGCGAGAACAATCGGTAATACGCCATTTTTAAAGCAGTTATTAAAGAAAATATCGGCAAAGCTCGGCGCGATCACACAGCGAAAACCATAGTCCTCCAGTGCCCACGGCGCGTGCTCGCGGCTAGAACCGCAGCCAAAATTTTCACGCGCGATAAGAATAGACGCATTGCTGTAGCGCGGAAAATTAAGCGGGAAATCAGGGTTTAAAGGCCTCGCAGAACTATCTTGGCCAGGCTGCCCCTCATCTAAATAACGCAGCTCATCAAACAAATTGGGGCCAAAGCCACTGCGCTTTATCGACTTCAAAAACTGCTTGGGAATAATCATATCGGTATCGACATTGGCGCGATCCATCGGTGCTACGATACCATCAAGAACTGTAAATGCTTTCATCATAAACTCCTTAGATCCAATCCCGCACATCGACAAAATGGCCCGCAATCGCCGCTGCGGCAGCCATCGCCGGACTCACCAAATGGGTGCGCCCGCCAAAGCCCTGACGACCTTCAAAATTGCGGTTAGATGTTGACGCGCAGTGCTCACCGGCACCAAGCTTATCGGCGTTCATTGCCAAACACATTGAGCAGCCAGGTTCACGCCACAGCAAACCCGCGTCCAAAAATATTTTGTCTAATCCTTCCGCTTCAGCCTGCTTTTTAACCAAACCAGACCCAGGCACAACCATGGCTTCTTTCACATTGGCCGCCACCGTTTTACCGCGAACTACAGCAGCCGCTTCGCGCAGGTCTTCAATACGCGAATTTGTGCAAGAACCGATAAATACCCGATCGAGCTTAATATCGGTAATCGCCTGGCCTGCGGTCAGCCCCATATATTGCAAGGCGCGCTCGCAGCCGCTGCGCTGTGCGGGATCAGTGTAATCATTGGGGCTAGGCACAATACCACTCACCGGCAATACCATTTCAGGACTTGTACCCCACGTGACTTGCGGCAAAATATCTGCGCCGTTAAGTACTACGGTTTTATCAAATACCGCGTCGTCATCGCTATGCAGAGTATTCCAGTATTCCAGCGCAAGCTGCCACTCGTTGTCATTCGGCGCGAACGGGCGACCTTTAACGTAGTCGATAGTGACGTCATCAACCGCCACCATACCAACCCGGGCACCCCCTTCGATGGCCATATTACAAATGGTCATCCGTCCTTCCATCGACAGCTTGCGAATAACCTCACCACCAAATTCAATGGCGTAACCCGTGCCACCCGCAGTGCCGATTTTGCCGATAATGGCCAGCACCACGTCCTTTGCCGTAACACCAGCACCGAGTTCGCCATCCACTCGCACCAGCATGTTTTTACTTTTCTTTTGTATCAAACACTGCGTAGCAAGCACATGCTCCACTTCAGAAGTGCCAATACCGTGCGCCAAAGCACCTAAGGCGCCGTGGGTTGCAGTATGGGAATCGCCACACACCACCGTCATACCGGGCAGCGTTGCGCCCTGCTCAGGGCCAACCACGTGCACAATACCTTGGCGCACATCATTGATTGAAAATTCGGTGATACCAAACTCATCGCAGTTTTCATCTAAGGTGCGCACTTGTATCCGCGACACTTCGTCTGCAATGGCCTCTACGCCGCCGCTACGCTCAACGAGCTCAGTCGGCACATTGTGATCAGGCGTCGCGATATTCGCGCCGATGCGCCATGGTTTACGGCCAGCTAAACGAAGACCTTCAAAAGCCTGCGGCGAAGTTACTTCATGCACCAAATGACGGTCGATATAAAGCAACGCCGTGCCATCATCGCGCTCCTTTACCAGATGCGCATTCCACAGTTTGTCGTAAAGCGTTTGTCCAGCCATAATCCCTGCCCCATTTCATCGCACGCTTTGTGAATTAAGCGTATTTACCCAGTCTGCGATAGCAAAACTACCCGTGTAGTCAGTTATCAGAACCGCAATACTACGCAGCACAATCAAATAACACAAATTCATATTTTTCATTATTTGCATTCCAATATGGAATGATAATATCCTAACACCCATGGATACCGACTCTTTAAAAGCCTTTCTTGCCGTTGCCGAGCAGCAGTCATTTTCACTTGCCGCAGAACAGCTTTACATCACCCAACCCGCGGTGAGTAAACGCATCGCCGCACTCGAATCTCAGCTGAACTGCAAATTATTTGACCGCATTGGCCGCAAGGTGCACCTGACCGAAGCCGGCCAAGCACTGCTTCCGCAAAGCCGGCGGATATTACAAGACATAAAAGAAGCCGTTCGCAGTATTCATGATCTGCGCGGCCAAGTTAGCGGCCGCTTGTCGATGGGAATAAGCCATCATATTGGCCTGCACCGCCTACCGCCTATACTGCGAAAATACAGTCAGCTCTACCCGGCGGTGAAGCTCGATATCGACTTTATGGATTCGGAGCAGGCGCATCAGCTTATTTTGCACGGCGAAATGGATTTAGCGGTCATCACACTGTCACCTACCGGTGAGCAGCAATTGCAATCAATGCCGGTGTGGGAAGATCCACTCGCGGTTACCGTCGCGCATAACCACCCCTTAGCACAGCACAGCAGCGTTAATGCCGAAATGCTTAGTCAGCACACAGCCCTTCCACCTGGTCTAAATACCTACACCGGGCAAATCATCAAGGATTTGTTTGATCAGCGTGGACTCAATATGAATATCGGTATGTCGACCAACTATCTTGAAACCATTAAGGTCATGGTCAGTATTGGACTAGGCTGGAGCATTTTACCCTTAACGCTTTTGGACGACAGCGTGGTTGCGCTGAACTGGGAAGGACAAACCCTGAGTAGAACACTTGGCTGCGTTCATCACCGCAACCGCAGCCTCTCCAATGCGGCAGAAGCCTTTATCGATTTATTAAGTGCCGCCAGCGACAAAAATAAGATGGGGAGTAAATCTTAACGCAGCACCGGGCGAAGCTTTAATAGCAAAGCAGACATCTGCTCTGGGGTATCCGCATCGAGACAAATGCCCTCGTCATTCAACTCAATAACATCAACAAATTCGCTCCGTGCTGAAGCAATAACACTACGTCCGCCTTCATCGCCACTCAACTTACTCAAGGCCGGCCAATATTCCCGCCCGAAAGCAATCGGATGACCACCCTTAGCATCAAAAGTAGGAATGACGATACGCTGCGCGGTCGCAGGTTCGGCAACTCGGCGCAGTGATTCTACCCGCAGCAGGGGCAAATCCGCCGGCATAATCAAAAGCGCCTCTGCTTCAGAACGCTCAGCAAAAATGCCAACAGCATCGGCAATACTCGCCCCCATCCCGACACCGGCATTCGGCGCAAAAACGCAGGGCGCATCTATCCTCGCCGACACATCATCCGCTGGATCAAGCACCACATACACATCCAATCCCGCTTTTCGCCCCCGACGCACTAGCGCGTTAATTAACTCACCGCCATGAGGCAATGCGGTAAAACGTTTGTCCTCGCTGCCAAACCGCCTACTTTTACCGGCGGCTAATATCAGTAACGGTAACGCTAGGATTTGCTCAGCCACCGCGAACAACCTTCATGGACGATGACCGCAGCTGAGTTAACTGCGCCATAATTGCCAATGCAATTTCCATCGCCGACTTACTGCCAATCGCCAAACCCACTGGCGCGTACAGGCGATCAATTTGTTCGTCGCTAATATCTAATTGTTTGAGGCGTTCGCGGCGCTTCGCCGACGTCCTAACAGAGCCCAAAGCACCCACATAAAACAGCGGCTCTAGCAGCGCTTGCATCAACGCCATATCATCGATTCTGGGATCGTGAGTTAAGGTAATCACAGCGGTATACGGGTCAGCAAATTCACTGACCGCCTCATCGGGCATTAAGGCACTTAACTCAGCACCGACGACAGTCCACTGCTCACGCCTATCCTCCCGGGGATCACACACAATCACGCGGTAGTCCATGGCCAAGGCAATTTCAGATATACACCGCGCCAGTTCGTTTGCGCCGATTAACAGTAAACGATATCGCGGGCCAAAATCTTGAACCAAGGTTTCGTCGACAATTGCCAGCGGCTCGGCGCTGGTCACGATTTCTAACTGCCACTGACCCGTTATTAAGTTCACCCGCCTGCGCATTGCATGCCGACCGCCAATAGCGTCACACAGATCCGTGAGCATGTTACAAAAATCGGTAGACGCAGACATAGGCTCCACTAAAACCTGCATACGACCGCCGCAAGGTAAACCAAAACGTTCATTCTCTTCAGGACTGACACCGTACTCGTATATCTCCGGCCGATCGCTAGCCAAAGCGCCACGCTGCAGTTTCTCGAGCAGCTCGTCCTCTATACAGCCGCCTGACAACGATCCAAAGACCTGCCCCTGAGCATCCATAAACAGTAAAGAGCCCAAGGGGCGCGGCGAAGCGCCAAAGGTTTTAACAACGGTGCACAACCAGCCGCTATTACCCTTCGCGAGTATGTCACGTGCTGCGCCAAGGACAATTTGTTCAATGCTCTTCACAGTGTTATTTCTCTATTAAATAAAACCAACAGGCAAAAAAAACGCCGCTTGCGCGGCGTTATTAAATTACCCTAAAGAGCAATCTTAATACCAGCGATATGTTACTTGTAGAGCCGTAGTCCTTGGTGGATCAATAAAACCATAGTGACCGATCGAGCCAAAAGTACTGTTAGATAACGGCGTGTCATTTGAATAAGAAATGGTGGTTTCATCCGTCAAATTCTTAACCAAAATCGCGGCATCCCAACCGGCAGCAACATCAGCTAAAGAGAGGCGCAAATTAGCTTTAATGTAAGCATCCTGTTCTTGGCTTGGGTCTAAGTTTTGTGAAGAGTTATAAGCGCCGGTAAACACAAAGTCGGCACCACCACGGAACTCAAGATCCTTAGACAGCATCGTGGTATAAACAAATGTCAGGTTACCTGAATAATCGGCAACATACTGGTTAGTCTTACCTTTATAGTCGCAGTAAGGGTTACCATCAACCTCATAGTCTACAGCCTGCCCTTGATAACACTGGCCATTAGCGAATTCTGTAAACTCAAAATCCAAGAAGGCTAATGCGCCGGTCATCATCAGATTCTCTGTCAACGCCATACGACCGTCTAGCTCTAAACCCATTGTGGTCGCCGCACCAGCATTACCCACATTAAAACCCAATGTTCCGTCAAAAATACTAACCTGAAGATCGTCGTACTCAGTATAGAAAGCCGCGACATTCAACTCAGCAGCACCACCTAGTAATGTGGTTTTAGCACCAAGCTCAAAGCTGGTTGCCTGCTCATCGTCATACTCAAAGCTCCCATCTATCTCAGGAGCAGCTGGACGATTTTTACCACCACCCGGTGACGAATTTGACCGAGCATCAAACCCGCCAGATTTATATCCAACACTCGCTGTGGCATACAGCATCACATCATCATTCCAGTCATGCTGAAGGTTCAGTGATGGCGCCAAATTGCCGCCGGAACGGTCACCGCTTAAATTATGACGCTCAGCGGAGAAGTTTTTTGCTACAACAGTATCAACCTCCCCGATATCACGACTTTGCCCCGTAGTAATATCAGTTAAATCAAGACTGCGCTTACCGTCCTTCTCTTCATAGGAATAACGTAAGCCCAGCGTTGCGCGGGTAAAATCGCTCACATTCCAGGTAGCCTGGATAAAGCCAGAAAGTAACTTAGTATCTGATGCAAAGTTACGCGGGGTCCCCAAATTAATTATCTCAGTACCGGCATCACCCACACCGGAAACAGGCAATCCTAATGGACCACCTATTATGTCGCCATCAAGAGGTGTCTCACCACGAGCACCGCCTTCTAGGACATCTGCACCGTTTAGCAATGTCGGCAAGATATCACTTCCAACTCTAATACTATCGAAGAAATCCAAAGAACTTTGCTGGTAAAAAGCACCCGCTATAAATTCAAAATCTTCGCCCACAGGGGATACCCAGCGAACTTCTTGACTAAACTGTGAGTACTCCTCTTCAGCAGCAACACTAAACACCTCCGCACCGGTAAAGTCACAGTCGCATAATTCAGATGTTTCATACCCCAAAATGCCGGTAATAAACGTAAAGGTATGGTCACCCCACGCGTAATCAACATTCAACGTCACATTATGAGTGTCGTTATAGCTAAAATCCCCGTTTGAAGATCGCTTATAATCTTGGCGATTATTAAGTACTGACGGATCAGAACTCACGGTACCTAGAAGACCGCCAGGTCCAACCTCATAGCTTTCTAGAATCCCCGCATATGTCTCGCCGTTAAATGTACTATCTGTCGAAGGATTATCATTAATAATTTCAATCTGACGACCATTTACATCAAACTGACCAACTTCCAACTTTAGCGCAGCGGTTAAATTTGCACTCGCATCCCATTCAAAAATGGCCCGAATAGTCTGTTCATCCCGTTCTGGCTCATCGCGGTTAAGAGTGAGGTTTTCCATATAGCCATCGGTTTGGCGCTTACGGATTGCCAAACGACCACCAATGGTATCCGTCATCGCGCCCGACAATACAAGATCCAGCACTCGCTCATTGGTTTCAACTTCATACGTACCAGAAACCATGCCTTCGAATTCCTGACTCGGACGGGCAGATATCAAGCTCAGAGCACCTGCAATGCTGTTTTTACCGAATAAAATATTCTGCGGGCCACGTAAAACCTCTACACGCGCCAAGTCGAGAAATGGTGCGCGTGACAGCTGAGCTCGACCATAGCTAACACCATCAAAATACATACCCACAGACTGTTCAAAGCCTGGGTTAATACCAGAGCCGATACCGCGAATATAAATATTGGTGCCAATACCGGTTTCAGACATTGTTAGGTTCGGCACATAAGCTTGCAGGTCTTCAACCTTGCCAATACCAGCCTCCATCATTTTTTCGCCGGACACGGCGTTAACGGAAACCGGAACATCTTGTAAACTTTCCGCCCTTATAGTGGCGGTAACAATCACCTCCTCAAGGACAGGAGCGGCAACGGAGTATGAGGAACACAGCACAATAGCCGTTGCTATTGCAGAACGATGAAAACCAAAATCAGGACGTTTCAAGGTCATGAGACCTCCAGGTGCGATAGTTTTATATTTATAGTGCTACCAATAGCCAAGGGCTACTCAGCAGCCTAATCTCAAGATAGCTTACATTTTAGATATAAGCCAAGATGTATGCAATGAAAACATAACTTATTTTGGGGATTAGTTCAACGACTTAGCTCTTTTAATCCAAATAAGAGTCTTTAATGAGGGCAACAAATACAAGTAAAAAAGAGCGCGACTCACATCGCGCTCTTTAATCTTAAGAACAAAGCCACTCCATTGTTTTCACATGATTACCAACGGTAAGCCACCTGCACCGCAACACTGCGTGGCCGCTCGATAAACGCATAATGGCCGATACTGCCAAAGCTGCTATCCGCAAGCGGTACATCATTTGAATAAGAGACCACATCCTCATCCGTCAGGTTTTTACCGATGAGTGCGACTTCCCAACCTGACTTCACATCGGCAACGGCCAAACGCATATTTACCTCAACATAGCCATCTTGCTCTTGACTAGGATCTAGGTTTTGCGACGAATTGTAATCATCGGTAAAGGTGAAATCAGTCGCTGCACGAAACTCCATTGCATCGCCAAATTCCCGAGTATAAACAAAACCAAGGTTGCCGGAATAATCCGCCACATACTGGTTCGTCATACCTTCGTAGTCACAATAGTTCACGCCATTAACTGTCGAATCTGGCGTTTGCCCTTGATAACACTGACCATTTGGGAAGTCGGTAAACTCGAAATCAAGAAAGGCCAAAGCGCCCGTCATCAAGAGGTTATCGGTCAACGCAAAGCGACCATCGAGTTCAATACCTTTGGTTTCTGCGGCACCGGCATTGCCGACGTTGAAGCCCAGGGTGCCGTCAAAAATACTGACTTGTAGATCGTCATACTTGGTAAAGAACGCGGCAATATTTAGCTCGCCTCGACCATCCATAAAGCTGGTTTTAGCACCCACTTCAAAGCTGGTTGCCTGCTCTTCGTCATATTCAAATGACCCAGATATTGACGCACCAACTGGGTTGGGAGCCGCACTTGGGGAAGCGTTTGATCGCGCATCGAAACCGCCAGACTTATGACCACGACTAGCTGTTGCGTAGGCCATTACATCGTCATTCACATCGAATTGCACATTCAAAGACGGCGCCAACTTACCGCCGCTTTGGCTGCCACTAAGGTCGTGGCGCTCCATCTTAAACAAGCTCGCCAATACGCCATCTACAGTACCAATTGGGCGCTCTGTGCCCGCGAGGTCAGCAACGGTTAAGCTCCGAGCGCCATCCTTGGTCTCATCTGAATAACGTAAACCCAAAGTCGCTCTTAAGCGATCATTAACATTCCACGTTGTTTGCCAGAAAACCGACCATAACTCGGCGTCACTCGTGAAATTCCGAGGTGTTGTCGTATTGGCAATCGCAGCGCTTGCTCCAGCAGCCTTAGCATCGGCTACAGCCGGTGAATCACCTGCAGCAATGGCCTGCGCACGCACTCGTGAAGACACCGCTGCTGGAATAATGCCGGAATCGATTACGATGCTATCGTAAAAATCTAAATTGCTTTTTTGATAGTAGACACCACCGATATGCTCTAATGTGCCACCCGCCGCAGACACCCAGCGAATTTCTTGGCTATATTGATCGTAGTCTTCTTCAAACGGTACGCTAAATACAGGCGCACCAGTGAAATCACAGTCACAAAGCTCATCAAACTCATACTGTAATAAGCCGGTGATGAAGGTCAAAGTGCTTTCACCTAGGGCATAGTCGACGTTAAGAGTAATGTTTTTAGTGCGGTTATTACTGTAATCGCCGTTCGACGAACGCTTGTAGTCTTGTTTTGTATTTAAGACTGACGAATCGGCACCGAAGCTACCCGCCAAAGCTTGCGAATAGGTTGCGCCACCTAATATAGCCGACGGCTGATCGTTTACGATTTCTACCTGCCTACCCAGCACATCGAACTTACCCAATTCAAATTTGAGCATCGCCGTGAGGTCGGGTGTTGCATCCCAGTCCAAAATTGCGCGAATTGTAGACTCGTCCCGCTGCGGCTCATCACGGTTTAAGGTCAAGTTCTCAATATACCCACCGAATTCACGTTTACGAATAGCTACGCGCGCGCCCAGCGTATCGGTTATTGGACCAGATACCATAAAATCAACAATCTTTTCATCGTGATCCGGCTCGTATAAGCCCGAAATCATACCCTCCTGCTCTTGCCCAGGCCGTGCTGAAACGAGGCTCAAAGCCCCTGCAATACTGTTTTTACCGTAGAGAATATTTTGCGGACCACGCAGAACCTCAACACGGGCCAAGTCTAAAAATGGTGCACGGGTTAATTGCGCGCGGCTATAGGAAACACCGTCGAAATACATACCGACGGACTGCTCAAAACCGGGGTTAATACCTGAGCCAATACCGCGAATATAAATATTGGTCCCTATGCCCGTCTCTGACATAGATAAGTTGGGCACATAGGCTTGCAGGTCTTCAATCTTATCAATACCTGCCTCCTGCATTTTTTCGCCAGCCATCGCGTTGACTGACACGGGAACATCTTGCAGGCTTTCGGTTCTCAGCGTAGCCGTAACCAACACCTCTTCTAGTGCCGGCGCCGCATACAAAGCCGGATTTGCACACAAGCCAACTGCCAACACCATAGGCGCGACACGACGATTTACTATGCGCTTTCTTGTCATTAAAGACTCTCCCGATAAAATTTATTTTAATTATTCGCCCCCGCGGGTCTCGCAACTAACAAGCGGCACACCATAGGGGTTGATAGTGAGTTTAGTCGGTATTTCACAGAAGTAAAATGTGGTTTACCGCTATGCTCGCACATGAATAGTGCCACAAGCGGTACGAATAGTAGATCGCTTTAGATCAAAGTGAACAATCAGAGATCACCAAACCTGCGGCAAACCAAATTCGGGCTAAAAAACGCCCATACTGAGCCCAGCCGCAAAGGCAGCGCCCAGCTCCTCAGCCTCGTTAATGTGTTCAGAATTGGGTGCCCCAGTCGTAATTAACGGTTCGCTCACGCAACGCCATGAATAGCCTTTAGCTATGCGCTGCAAGTGCCGCAAGGCGTTACTGCCATCATTGCCGGTGCAAATCAAAACACCGAAGGGGCGAACAATTTGCCGATCTATGACCGGATAGAAGGTGCGATCAAAGAAATCCTTCATACCGCCAGCAATAACACCGAAATTTTCGGGGAAGATTAGCAGCAAGCCATCACTCCATTCGATATCCCTCGTGCCCGCTTCGGCCGCTCTCAGCAGCCGCACTTCTACTTCCGATTCAGCTTCCCGTGCTGCTCGGCATGCAGCGTAAGCTAAACTTTCATTTCTGCCCGACTGGCTGTGGTATACAATCAGCAAATGTTTTTGTTTACTCTCAGACACAAATAGCCGCTCGCTGTTATCAGAAACATGAATTAAACCTTCAATCAAAACCCGCAACTACCAACATAGAAGCACAGCGCTGCCCTTATGCAAAGCGCAGCGTAAGATTTTCCCCCAAGGACTAAAGGCACGATTATGAAATATCTTCACACTATGATTCGCGTTAAAGACTTAGATGCGTCCATGCATTTTTATTGTGAGCTATTAGGACTGAAAGAAGTAAAACGCTACGACAGCGAAAAAGGCCGTTTCAGCCTGATATACCTAGCCGCACCGGATGACTATGCCAGGGCAAAAATTAGCCAAACGCCGACCATTGAACTGACCTATAACTGGGACAGCGAAAATTATGGCGGAGGTCGCAATTTTGGTCACCTGGCATTTGCCGTAGATGATATTTATGCAAGCTGCCAAAAACTTATGGATGCAGGCGTAACGATTAGCAGGCCGCCCCGTGACGGCCACATGGCTTTTGTGCGCTCTCCGGACTTAATATCCATTGAATTGTTACAGCGCGGCGACGCACTTCCGCCACAAGAACCCTGGTTGTCGATGGCAAATACCGGGGAATGGTAGTTGGCCAACTGCTTAAAAAATGCCGAAAAACCAGCCGCCGCGTTTAAGGTCTTTCTCACAGCGGCTGAGTTGAGTACCGTAGGTCGCCGCACGCGAAGACACTTTTCCAGCAACCCTTTTTAACCAGGGCTTGCCGTCAAAACTGCGTTTTTTAAAACCGCCATGGCCCTCGTGGTAAGCCATATACAAACTATAAACGTCGGTATTACTGATGCCATTTATTTTATTACTGGTATTGTTATACCAGCCTACAAAGTCGATGGCATCAGCAAAGTCATCGCGATCTGCTCCCCAGTTCCCGGATTTATCTACATACCATTTCCAGGTGCCGTCTTTGGCCTGGGCATAACCATAGGCATCTGACATCCGACCTGCGGGAATAAACCCTAACCAATACTTTTTAGGAGGCTTGGCATTGGCAACAAAGCGTGACTCCTGATACATAATGGCCATCATTATCGGGATGGGTGATTTCCATTTATCAGAGGCGTCTTTGGCATCACCGTACCAATCATCTTTCTCGCGGAAAATTGAGCAAATATCGCCAGGGTTGCGCGGCGGCGAGGTGGTACACGCTGACACCACAAGTGTGACGAGGACAACAAATAAAATTCTCATACCGCGCCACCTTCACTTGCGAAAACAGCAAGCAGCCCCTGCTCATCAAGCACCCTGACACCCAAGGCCTCTGCCTTCGCTAATTTTGAACCTGCGCTGGCACCCGCCACAACACAATCCGTTTTCGCCGACACACTGCCAGCAACTTTCGCCCCAAGTGCCTGCAATTTTTCTTTGGCCTCGCTGCGGGTCATCGATTCAAGATTACCGGTAAGCACCCAGGTTTGCCCAGCCAAAGGTTGTTCGCCGCCCTGTTTTTGCGCCGCCGGCCAATTCACGCCGCGATCGCTCAACTGGGCAACTACCTCACGGTTAAACTCCGTTGCAAAAAATGCGTGAACGTGACTGGCGACAATCGGGCCGACATCTTCTACCTCAACCAACATCTCTTCAGTCGCTGCCATCAACTCAGCTAAGCCGCCAAAATGACGCGCCAAATTAAGGGCCGTTGCCTCGCCGACTTCACGAATACCGAGCGAATACAAAAAGCGCGGTAAGGTGGTCACTTTAGATTTTTCAAGTGCGGCGATTAAATTCTCCGCTGACTTTTGCCCCATTCGCTCCAAATCGGCGATGGCTTCAACCGTTAGCAAATACAGGTCAGCAACGGTTTCAATTAATCCCGCGTCTACAAACTGCTCAACAAGCTTGTCGCCAAGGCCATCAATATCCATGGCTTTGCGGCTGGCAAAATGCTTAATTGCCTCTTTGCGCTGGGCACCGCAAACCAAACCACCACTGCAACGCAACACCGCCTCACCGGGCGCACGCTCAAGGGCACTTCCACAAACCGGGCAATGCTCGGGAGCAATGATATTAGTGGCGCCCTCAGGACGGCGATCTAAAACAACTTGAACGACCTGTGGAATAACATCTCCCGCGCGGCGAACAATGACATAGTCACCCACCATCACTCCGAGGCGTTCAATTTCGTCAAAATTATGCAAGGACGCATTGCTGACGGTCACACCACCGACAAACACCGGCTCTAATTTGGCAACTGGTGTAACTGCGCCGGTTCGACCAACCTGAAATTCAACGTCGCGGAGCAAAGTGATTTCTTCCTGCGCAGGAAATTTATGCGCAATTGCCCAGCGCGGTGCGCGGGACACAAAACCGAGCTGTCCCTGCAGCGCCAAGGAATCTACTTTAAAGACAATGCCGTCTATATCGTAAGCCAAGGCATCTCGGCGCGCTAATAGATCCTGATAGTAAGCGAGACACCCGGCAATAGAGTCGACCACTCGCAGTTCCGGGCTAACCAAAAAGCCCCACTCACGCAATCGCTGCAGGCCTTCGCTATGGGTGGCGAAAAGTGACTCGTCCTCCTGCTGGGCGATACCGTAGCAACTCATTTCCAGCGGGCGTTTGGCCGTAATTCGACTATCGAGCTGACGTAAACTGCCCGCCGCTGCATTTCTAGGATTCACAAACACTTTGCCATCGGTGTCTCGACCAAGGGCGTTTATGCGTTCAAAACCAGCGCGAGGCATGTAGATTTCACCCCGCACTTCCAATTCATCTGGCAAATCATTGCCACGCAGTCGCATGGGAATTGAGGTGATGGTTTTGACATTTTGAGTGATGTCTTCGCCCACCCTGCCATCGCCACGGGTAGCGCCGCGAATCAATACGCCGTCTACGTAGAGCAAGCTTACCGCAATGCCGTCCAATTTTGGCTCACAGGCATAACTGACGGCGACGCCCTCTTCTAAACGTGATTTGAGCCTGCGATCAAAATCCAGCAGCTCTTGTTCAGAAAACACATTATCAAGCGATAACATCGGGGTTTCATGGCGAACCTGGCTGAATGCCGGCAAAGGGGCGGCGCCAACTCGCTGCGACGGCGAGTCGGCACTTTGCCACTCGGGGTGTGCCTTCTCAATACTCAGAAGTTCGTTAAATAGTCGATCGTACTCAGCATCCGGAATTTGCGGCGCGTCGAGCACATAATATTGATAGCTATGGTGGTGGAGCTGATCGCGGAGCGCCGTTAAGCGCTCTCGCAGGGAACTGTCAGACATTCAAAACGCCGTTATTATCGTGCACCGCGATTACATCAGGGTTAGCTGACGACGCTCAAAATCCCGGATGCGTTGTTTATAATGTTCAAGGGTTTGCTTGGTCGCTACGCTGTGAGTCTGATCGCGCAGTTCTCCCTCAAGATTTTTTACTAAGCAACGCGCGGTTTCAACCATCGCTTCGTAGGCTTTGATGCTTTCTTTGGGACCCGGTAGATGCATAAAGAACACGACACCTGGGGTGGTAAATTCATCGATTTCATCAAGATTGAAATTTCCAGGCTCGACCAAATTAGCAACGCTGAATTGAATCTCGCCAGTACCATCCGTTTTTTCATAACGGTGGAAAATATTCATTTTTCCATAGCGAACATCGCAGGCCATCAAAATTTGCAGTAGGTCATTGCCTTTGAATGGCTTACCTTCAGCTGCCATGGCATTAATGACAAGCAGCTCGTGATGCTCTGTCGGCGCGCTATCGCCCTTAGTCGGAGCGCCTTTATCAGCATCCCCAGCAACGATATGTTCGGGTGCATCGTCTGCTTGCGCCCGCAACGGCTCATCATCATAGTCATCGCCGGAATGGGAAGACCAACCCGCTACGATTTCGTCTTCGTCGTCATCCTCTTCGGGAGTTTTAGAGCGATACTCGTCAGCCGGATCAGTAAACAAGATATTGTCGTCGAGCGCCTTGATTGCGTCATGACCATCATCATCGTAAGCATTGTCTGCAAAACTATCTTCGTCATAACTATCATTTTTATCGTCATCGACTTCGACGTCCTCAACGGCGTCATCGACGGCGAATTCAGGTTCGCGACGTGGCTTTGGTGCTGGCGTGTGGGCGCGCTTTACGTGCAAGCTCGGCGTTTCCCTCACCGCCACCACACGAGCTGTACCCGATGGTAATTCAGGATTAGACAGGTCGACTTCGTCCTGTCGATTTCTAGACCGTAATCGAATAGTATCCTGGCGGTCTTTGCGCATGCGCCGAAAGCCGTCAAGTAGCACCGCCGTCGCCAGCAAAGCGCCAATAATAATTAACCAATCTCTCACATTGAGATCCATTACCTAGCCCTTAAATTAGCCGCAGTGGCCGTATCCTCGAAAATTTGCTGTGGCTTTGGATAAAGTTCTGTCGCCATTGTTCCACGCGATTTAGGAAATATCCAGATTTTAGCCCGTTTGCGCTATTTTACATCGCTGCCATTTCTGCCGCTTTTTCAAGATCTACCGAGACAAGGCGTGAAACCCCCGGCTCGTGCATAGTCACACCCATTAGCTGGTGCGCCATTTCCATCGCTATTTTGTTGTGGCTAATATAAATAAACTGCACTTCGGAAGACATCTCCTTCACCAGACGAGCGTAACGTCCAACGTTGGCATCATCTAGCGGTGCATCAACTTCATCAAGCATACAAAACGGCGCGGGATTAAGTCGGAAAATCGAAAATACCAGAGCAATAGCTGTTAGTGCTTTTTCGCCGCCCGACAACAAGTGAATTGTGCTATTCCGCTTGCCCGGTGGTCGCGCCATTATCGAAATACCAGTGTTCAGCAAATCGTCGCCGGTCATTTCAAGTGAGGCGCTCCCGCCCCCAAACACCTTCGGGAATAGATCCTGCAAACCGCCGTTTACCTTATCGAAGGTTTCCTTGAAACGGTTGCGAGTTTCTTTGTCGATACGACGAATAGCGCCTTCTAAGGTTTCCAGGGCCTCGACCAGATCGCTGTTCTGCGAATCCAGGTAGTTTTTGCGCTCAGATTGCTGCTTATACTCTTCAATCGCCGCCAGGTTTATCGGGCCCAGCCGAGCAATACGTCTGCCCGCTTGCTCTAAGGACTCTAGCCACTCAGCTTCATTGGCATTTTCAGGCAGGCTTTCGAGCACTGACTGAAGATCAAACTGCGCCTCTTGCAGCTGATCTTGTAAACCCTTGCGCCTAACTTGCAGCCCCTGATTTTCTACCCTAGCCTGCTCCAAGCTATTACGCACAGCCTGCAAACGTAAATCTATACCGTGACGCTTTTGCTCGTTCTCTCTAAGTTGGTGGTCGACCACTTCAAGCGCGCGGCGGGATTCAGCCAATTCCTCTTCAACCGCTAAGCGCTGTTCGAGACGGGCTTCTAATTCAATTTTTAAATCATCTATCGGCGCGTCGTTTTCATCTAAGCTCGCCGCCAGTTGCTCGCGACGCTCCTGCAATTGAGCCAATTGCTCTTCGGTACGGCCAATATTCTGTAATACGGAGTCGCGCTGGGTGCGCAGTGACTGATGGCGCATCGCGAGTTGGTGAGCGTGATCCTTACTCTGCCGAGCCGTTTGCCGAGCCGCATCGAGAATTGTGCGATTGTTATCGCGCTCGCTAAGCAGAGCTTCGCGCTTACCCGAGTCTTGCTCCATAGATTCAATCGCTTCTTGCAAGGTCATTCTTGCTTCGGCAACAGACTCTTGTTCTAACTGGAACTGATTGCGCAAGTCTTTGCCATCGCCATCCAATTGCTGACGGCGAGCTAAAACTTGTTCAACGCGCGCCTGCTGGGCACTTAGCTTGGCTTTCAGCTCACTGTATTGGCGATTAAATTGCTGCACTTCGCGGTTGAGGTTTTCCCGATCTTGCTCCTGTGTCTTTAACAAGCCGCGATCGGCATCTAAGCCATCAACAATAGTTTGAATACGCAACTCAGCGGCGTCTATCGCTTCGCGCAATTCCTGCAAGTCCTGCTGACGCTGCAATACGCCACCCTGCTCGGTGTTGCCACGGCTAACACGCAGCCAATTTGCACCTAGCCATAAGCCCTCGGGGGTAATCACCGACTCGTGCGCTGCCAGTCCAGAGCGCATTGCCAGCGCTGCAACTAAATCATCTGCAACACGAACACTGCTCAGAACGCCAAGCAACGCTGCATTACCGCTAACCTTGTCAGCGAGAGTGACAGTAGAGGAAGTGGAGCTTGCCGCGCCTTCAACAAAGCAAACACTACCTTCTTTGAGGCCGTCTAAAATCCCGCAAACACCGTCCAACGAATCGACACACAGGGCTTGTAATTGATCACCTAATACGGTCTCGACCGCCTGCTGCCAGCCATCGGCAACGTTAAGCTGCTCTGCCAAGCGCGGCGTGTTCGCCAGGCCCTGCTCTTCAAGCCACTTCGCGGTAGTTTTGTCGCCCTGACCCAGCGCGGCCTGTTGCAAGGCTTCCAGTGATGCCATACGACCGCGCATACGTTGCAATTCGCTTCGACAACTATCCAGCTCGTCGCTCGCAAGCTTGATGCGCTCACGGCACTCGCTGATCTGCGGAATAATCTGCTCGTGACGCTCCTGCGCAGATGATGCCTCTAATTCAACTTCTGCCGTTTCCTGTTGAAGTAACTCGATATCATCGTCGCTTTCGTCGAGATTCAGGCCACGGCGCTCTTGGTCCAGCTTTTCAATGCGCTCTTGCAAACGCTGTAAACTCAGCTCCAAATGCTGAATTCGAGATTGTTCGACTTCTGCGCGTTGACGCGGGCCCGCCGCCAGTTGGTTAAACTCGTCCCAACGCTGCTGCCAGGACTGCATGGCATCTTCTGCGTTAGCCAATGCGTCGGCGGCACTTTCTTCAGCGGCGTCAGTGATTTCCAACTCCGGCTCGATCTCGGTAATTTCCTCTTCCCAGAGCGCAATCTTTTCACGATCGCTTTCCAAATGCCGCGTGGTTTCAAGCATATTCACACTGAGCTGTTGCAGGTCTGCATCTAACTGCTGACGACGTTGCTGCTGATGCTGAATGCCCTGCTCTGCTCGCGCGATTTCTGCGCCAATACTGTAAAACCGGCCCTGCACTTCGTTAAACGCGTCATTCAACTGGCTGTGCTGGTCTCGTGCCTGCTCGATCCCGGTATTTAAGCCAACCTGTTCTGTAACAATCGCTTCACGTTCCAGCTCTAAGGCATTGATTTCCTTTTCTTTTAAACCAGCCTTATCGTCCAGCGCCTTCCACTGTAAAACCTGTAGCTGGGCTTTTAGTAAACGCTCTTCTTTCTTGTATTCTGTATATTTTTCCGCCGCTGCGGCCTGTCTCTGCAAATGCTGCAACTGCCGTTCGAGCTCGTCGCGAAGGTCGGTCAAACGCTCCAAATTCTCTTGGGTTCGACGCATGCGGTTTTCAGTTTCGCGGCGACGTTCCTTGTACTTGGATATGCCCGCCGCTTCCTCGATAAATACCCGCAATTCCTCCGGTTTAGATTCGATCAAGCGCGAGATCATGCCCTGCTCAATAATGGCATAACTGCGAGGCCCCAGACCGGTGCCTAGAAATATATCGGTGATATCGCGACGACGGCATTTGGTGCCATTAAGATAGTATTCGGAGAGACCCTCACGGGTCACTTTGCGGCGGATAGCTATTTCATCGTAAGCCGCGTATTCGCCGCCCAGTTTCTTATCGGTATTATCAAACACCAACTCAATACTGGCTTGACCAACAGGCTTGCGATTGACCGAGCCATTGAATATGACGTCTGTCATTGACTCGCCACGCAGGTTTTTAGCCGAGCTCTCCCCCATTACCCAACGCACGGCGTCGATAATATTTGATTTGCCGCAGCCGTTCGGGCCGACCACCGCCGACAAATTTGTCGGGAAATGAGCTGTCGTCGGATCTACAAACGATTTAAAACCCGCTAACTTGATACTTTTAAGACGCATAAACCAATAACCAACACTTTATGGTGTCGCCACGCTGAGTTTTATTGTGTTCTCGAGGCAACAACAGGAAAAATTGTGCAATGCGCGATTATAGCGATAGCAGCAAGGACTGACAGCAGAATTTGAGAATTTGTGAACAGAGAGCGCGTCTCACACTATTTTCCCTGCACTGCCGTAATCGACAAGGTCAATGGATCGGCCACTTTACTCACATCAACCTGAATTGACTCGCCAACCCAATCACCATCACGACGGATGGCTGTCCCTGACCTACTAATATGTGCCGACAGCGTAAGCTCTGAGAAATCGGCTAGCTGCTTACCCTGCCTAATCACGTCCGCATCTGTTAGCAGAAGATTAATAGGCCATTCCTGCTGGGTCAATAAAGGGACGCGCAAGGCAGCCACCGGCATCGGATTGCCGTCGCTACTTTTAGCGACAACAAACAAAACGCCCTCTGGCGATGCGCCTAGCTCAGCCGCCACACTCACATTCACTTCCAGCGTTTGCATATTACCCGCAGCGGCGGCTAGTCGCTTAGCTTCGGCAATACCGCCACTAATGACGCCTATCTCTGCGGAACCAGCTGGCAATTGCACCAGTAGTTTCTGCCAATACGATATCGCATCTACATACTGCTTATTAGCAAAGGAATCGATACCCAAAACGCCCAAGGCGGTTCCCTGAGTAGGATTAATCGCCAGCGCCCTTTCGAGCAAGCTTCGGGTCTCTTGATCAACTTGTCGATCACCAACTAAATAACGTGCCTGAGCCAATTGCGCCAACACGTTGGGGTCTTTTGGAAACAACCGTGCTAAACGCTGGTAATAAGGCAAGGCACCGGCAAAGTCGCTCTGCTGACGGAACAAGGTCGCCATCATTACCAAATGTTCGCCGCTATCTGGCCGCCGCTCTAGAATGACACCCACAATATCTTGATAGCGCTGCCAACGCTCGTCACTGAAGCCCTCGCTCAAAATTTCGGACTGTAACTCCCGCAGCTGTAAATCTTGTCGATAGCCGAAATACTCATACAGTGTTATCGCAAGGAGTGGGATGGATATCAACACTGCTAGAATATAGCCGCGCTTAGCACTTGAAGAAGTTGTGGCGCTATCGCCGCTGGACTCGGCGACCAACTGTCTATCCAATTCCCGCTCAAGCTCAGCAAGTTGCGCTTGATCAATTAGGCCTGACGCTAGATCGCTCGCTAATTCATTTTGACGCTGACGATAAAAATCACGCTGTGCTCGGCGATGCAGTTCCTGATCATTCTGAGATGGGCCGCGGCTACGCATGGATAACAGCACAAATATAGCGGCTATCAATAGCAAACAGCCAAACCCAGTATATAAACTTATCATTGCCGGTCCCCCGACTTTTCGCCGCTGGCATCATCACCCAGCAATTCATTCAGGCGCTGTTGCTCTGCCACTGACAGCGAAGAATCCACAGTCGATTTACTGCGCTTCCGACCGCTGGCCATACGCCACCAAACTAACAAGCCAAGTAATAGTAAGGCGACTGGGCTAAGCCACAACACCGCTGTTTGGCCATTAAACTGGGGACGATATAAAATAAAATCGCCGTAGCGATCGACCATATAATTCGTTATTTCTATATCCGACTTATCGTCCATGATCATACGATGAATCTGACGACGTAAGTCTTTCGAAATCGCCGAATCAGAGCCGGAAAGATTTTGATTCTGGCATTTGGGACAGCGCAGCTCTTCGATAAAAGCATGATAACGCTGCTGTTGCAGCGGTGTGTCGAACTGGTAGGTTTCAATAACCGCCGACGCGACAGCACCGTATAGCATCATCGCTATACATAGTATTAATCCCCTCATTGCACAGCGCCCCGACCGTTCAGCTCGGCAATTCGATGGGCAAACTCACGATCCCACACAGTTTGATCGAGTGCGCCCTGATAGCGAAACCGGACAATGCCTTCAGCGTCAACTAAATAGGTTTCCGGCGCCCCAGTCACGCCAAGATCCAAGCCGAGGGAGCCATCCTCATCAAACAAAGTTACTGTGTAAGGATCACCTTTCTCAGCCAACCAGCGTCGTCCGGCCTCAGCGTCATCCTTATAATCTATACTGACAATTTTAACGCCCTGCGCGGCAAGCTTGACGAGAAATGGATGCTCATAATGGCAGGTCGGGCACCAGGTAGCCCAAACGTTAAGCAAGAAAACCTCGCCTATAATATGCGACTTATTGACTATGCGGCCGTCATCAAGAGCCGGTTCAGAAAACTCAGGCAGTGGTTTGTTTACTAGCGCCGACGGCAAATCAGTTGGCACATAGTCGCCGGTCAGAACACGACGCTCTACTCCGAAGAAAATAGCTGCCAAAATAGCAAAAATAATTAAAGGCAAAAATAATTTAAACCGTTGCACTGCGATCTCCATTCCCGTCGATTATCGCTTTTTGTTTTGGCCGGTAACGCTTGTCACAGATTGCGAGTAAACCACCAAGCGCCATTAGCAAAGCGCCTAACCAAATCCACCGAATAAAGGGCTTGACGTGAACTCTAACGGCCCAGGCATCTTTGCCAACAGGCTCGCCCAAGGCAATAAAGACGTCGCGCATTAAACCAGCATCAATTGCCGCCTCAGTCATGACCTGACTACTTCTGGCGTGGTAGCGGCGCTTTTCAGGATGCATCTCGGCTATAAACTCGCCGTCCTTCCACAGCGAAAAAGTGCCGCGCTGGCCCTGATAATTTGGACCGGAGATCGCTTGAATTGAGTCAAAACTTACCGAGTAAGAGAATGCACTCTCCGTGCGCTCCCCCACTGTCATACGAATATCTTGTTCGTGATTGAAGCTAGTGACCATCGCCACGCCTAGCACGCTACAGGCAAAACCAATATGCGCTGTTAACATGCCGTAATAAGAGGGAGTAAGTCGGCGCAGCCCCTGCATAAGTGTTGCTGCATTGCGAACCTTGTCGCGTAGATTCACGACACTACTCAACACAATCCACGCCGCCAGTAACACCCCGATAATCGCCCCAATGTGCAAGCCATCACCAAAGGTTTGCGGCAGTAGCAAACCCAAAATCAGACTGCTTACAAAGGCAATCAACACCGGTTTCAACCAAGACTCCGGCTTACTTCGCTTCCACTGTGATAGCGGACCAATACCAACCACCAAGGCCAGCAAACACATCAAGGGCACAAATATGGCGTTAAAATACGGGGGGCCCACCGAGTATTTACCTAAGCCGGCGAAATCCATTATCAGCGGGAATAATGTGCCGATCAAAACGGTCATTGCCGCGACCAGCAGCAATATATTATTGACGAGTAACAAGGCCTCGCGAGATAGCCACGTGAATGAGGGTGCCGTCTGTGACGTTGGTGCGCGAAAAGCGTAAAGCGTTAGCGAGCCCCCCACCACGATGACCAAAAAGCCAAGAATAAACATACCCCTGGTTGGGTCTGCGGCAAACGCGTGGACTGAGGTTAAAACCCCCGACCTGACCAAAAAGGTACCGAGCAAGCTCAGTGAGAATGCAAAAATTGCCAGCAGCAAGGTCCAGCTCTTAAATACGCCCCGCTTTTCAGTGACAGCCAGTGAATGAATTAAGGCGGTGCCAACTAGCCAAGGCATGAAAGACGCGTTTTCAACCGGGTCCCAAAACCACCAGCCGCCCCAACCCAGTTCGTAATAGGCCCACCAGCTGCCCAAGGCGATACCCACGGTCAAAAACAGCCAGGCAATGTTAGTCCAGGGCCGCGACCACCGCGCCCAACTTGCGTCCATTCGGCCACTCATTAACGCCGCTATCGCAAAGGCAAAAGCCACCGAAAACCCAACGTAGCCGACATACAGCATGGGCGGATGAATCACCATACCCGGGTCTTGTAGCAATGGATTCAAATCTTGACCGTCAGCTGGTGTATTCAATAAATGACGGGCGAAGGGATTCGACGTAAAGAGCGAAAAGCCAAAGAAGCCCACCGCAATCATACCCATTACGGATAACACACGGGCTAGAATATCGAGAGGTAACTGCTTTGAAAAAATTGCGACAGCAACCGTCCAAAGCGCGAGTATTTCCAGCCACAGTAATAGCGAACCTTCGTGACCACCCCACAAGGCACTGAATTTATAGGCCATTGGTAACAGCGTATTCGATTGAGCAGCAACGATATCGACAGAGAAATCATCGCTTAAAAAAGCATAAAACAGGCTGGCAATGGCGACAGTTGTGAACAGGAATTGCGCAAAACTTAAATAGCGACTCGCGCGCATAGCCAAGTGATCGCCGCGAAACACACCCCACAACGGCAGGATCGCCAGCGCAAGGGCAAAACAAAAGCCTAGTATTAAAGCAAAATGGCCAATTTCAACTATCACTGACTACCCTTCTCTTGTTGCGCAGCTCGACTAGCAGCAGACTTTTCCAAAGCATCGCTAACCTCGGGAGGCATATAGGTTTCATCGTGCTTTGCCAGCACTTCGCTGGCATAAAAAATACCGTCCTCGCCTAATTTACCCGACGCGACAACTCCTTCCCCCTCGGCGAATAAATCCGGCAAAATGCCCTCGTACTCCACCGTCACTACCGCACTAAAATCGGTGACCACAAACCGAACCTTCAAGCTGTCGCTGGCCCGCTCTACGCTTCCTTCCTGCACCATCCCGCCCGCTCGCATAAATTTGTCCACCGGCGCTTTACCAGAGGCAATTTCCGCTGGGGGATAAAACAAATTAATATTTTCTTTTAAGGCGTAACCCAACAACCCAGCGGCAAGCCCCGCGACCAGCAAAATAAATACAACAATCAATAAGCGCTGTTTGCGCTGTGGATGCATCGCCATAACACTCTCTTAAACAGTACCGCTAGCGCTGAGCACAAACGGAGAAAATTTCAATCAATTTGATGTAGTCGCGCCCTTGCGTCTAACTAGAGCGCGAATATGTTGTTCAGCCGCGGCACGTCTACGTCGTGCAACAATGACTAAAGTCGCTAAAACCAAGGCCGACACGCCGTAACTAAACCAAACATAGCTACCGTGACCACTCATAGAGAGCAATTCGCTAACGCTATTGAAATACATTTAGCGTGACTCCCCGCAAATAAGATCTTGTACCCAGCGCGTGTTTTTTTCTCGCTCTAAAATTTCGATTCGGGTATACAGCAAAAGCAACCATCCGAAAAACAGATACATACCGCACAGCGTTGCCATGAGGGGGTGAAGCATACTCGGGTGAATTGTCGACTCGCCAGTAAAACTAATACTCGCTGGTTGATGCAGGCTGTACCACCACTCTACTGACCAATAAATAATGGGTATGTTCACTGCACCAACAATTGCCAAAACCGCGCAGGCTTTCGCCGCCGCGTCTCGATTTTCAAAGGCTTGATGCAGGGCAATCACACCGAGATATAAAAAGAATAAAATTAAAACCGACGTGATACGCGCATCCCACACCCACCATGTGCCCCAGGTCGGTTTACCCCACACCGCGCCGGTAAGTAGCGACAGGAACGTTAGGGAAGCGCCAATGGGTGCGATGGCTTTCATCACCATGGCGGCCAACTTCATCCGCCAAATCAAATGGATCGCGCCGGCAGTCGCCATCGTCATGTAAGCGCCCATCGCAACCGCAGCCGCGGGCACGTGAATATACATAATGCGAAAACTATTACCCTGCTTGTAATCAGCCGGCACAAAGGCCAAGCCCCAAACGGCGCCACCCACCAACAACAATAGCGAAAAGATCGCCAGCCACGGTAGTAAACGACCGCTAAACTGGTAAAACCAGCGCGGAGAGCCCCATTTATGAAAGGTTGAGCTAATCGACAAAGCAATAATCTCTTTTAAAATTCAATTCAAACGCCAATCTGATCAACGTAAAAGTCGAGCAGTATACCGCAGCCTCGCGGCAAGTTATAAAGCATTAGCACACGGCTATTGATCAACACTAATTCGCAGCGCTCCGCATATCGCTAAAGGCGCAAGTGCCAAGGCCGCGAGAAAAAACACGCCCAACATAGCGAGCTGCGGTAAATAGGCGGCACCTTCTATCGCCGCTTTCACCGCACTGCTGCCAAAAATAAGCACGGGAATATATAGCGGCAATACAATCAACGACAAAAGCAGGCCGCCTTTGCGCAGGCCCACCGTTAATGCCGCACCAATAGCACCGATAAAACTGAGCACACTTGTGCCCAGTACCAAACTCAACATCAACGGCACCATGCCCTCACCGGGCAAATGCAATAGCAATCCCAAAATTGGCGACAATAGACTCAGGGGCAAACCTGTCATTAGCCAGTGCGCCAGTGTTTTAGCTAATACTTGCGGATAAAGGGATTGATGAGTTAATAGCATTTGCTCTAGGGTCGCATCGTCAAAATCCCCACGGAACAAGCTGTCTGTGGCAAGCAGGGAGGCCAGTAACGCCACCACCCACAAAATACCGGGTGCCAAGTCGGCGAGACGATCTGGCTGTGGGCCAATACCAAGGGGGAACAAGGCGCACACCATGACAAAAAATACCAGTGGATTCGACCACTCACTACCACGTCGCAGTGAAGCAACAATATCGCGATGCAAGACGGCTATGACTAGCTTTAGCAGTTTGGGCTCAGACATTGCTGGCCCCCAGCGTAATAACATTAAAACCTTGAGAGACACTAAGTTTGTGATGCGTGGTTAACAACACCGAACCACCGCCACTCACAAATTCGCTAAGCCACTGCTCTATCTCGCACACACCACCCTGATCTATCGCGGTAAAGGGTTCGTCGAGAATCCAAAGCTGCGCCGGAATACAGAATAAACGCGCCAAATTTACTCGGCGCTGCTGCCCCGCCGATAGCGAGAAACACGGCTGTTCTTCAAAACCACGCAGACCAACTTTATTTAAAGCATCAAGAAGCACGACATCGCTATTTTCAGCACCGCGCAGGGCACATGACCATCGCAAATTTTCAAGTGGGCTAAGTACTGCTTTTATACCAGCGCCGTGACCGATATAAAGCAATTGCTGCAAATAGTCGTGACGATTCTTTTGTAGGGATTTTCCCTGCCATAGAACCTCGCCACTGTAACGACTCGATAAGCCAGCCAAAATACGCAATAAACTGGTTTTACCGCTGCCGTTGGGACCGGCAATTTGTAACAGCTGGCCCGCATTGAGGTGAAAGCTCAAATCGGAAAACAGCACCCGATCATCACGATCAGTGTATAGCTGCTTAACTTCCAAGCCCGAATTTAGCAAAATCGCTCCCGTCTATTCACCCGCCGGCACGCATATGACATGCGTAAAAATGCCGCCAAGTATATACGAAATAGAAGAAATTGAGTGCGAAAAACATGTGGATCTAAGCTAAGCACAAGCTCAATAGCAATGCTTAGTTCCGACTTAAACGAGCGCAAAAGCACGGTTCACGGCAGTAAATACGCCATTTTCGAGGTTAACGCTGACTTGATAAGCATGGTTGTTACGCTGAGACCCTAGACCAAGGTAGCAGCATTTAGGTACCTAGGGACAATAGGTGGCGGGATCAATTCGGTTTGGTATCGCCGTCACTGCTTCGATCATGCGCCCAAGCTTCAAAGTCCTGAGTCACCAAATCGAGATACGTCAGCGCTTTGTCTAGCTCTTCAGAATATCCCTTGGCATGAAACTTCATTAACCGCTGCTTCACCCAACTTAACTCGCGCACTAAATTAAGGGCATCGCCCTCTGCTGTTCCGGGAGTATCGCTGAGCCCGCTCAAGGTAGCCAAGGACTCACGGGTAAGCGTAGCGACCGCACTATCTATCGACTCGAATCCTTTCGGTGAGTCCAGCGGAAAGTTACCCGCAGTGCCTTGCTCAAACTGCCGGGTTGCAAGCACATCAGTGCCTTGCTTTGCTTGCAGGGGTTCAAAACGCGTCTTTTCATAATGTAAAACTGAGGGGGCTATGCTCGCGATCTGATTGTCGCGGGGCTGTAAACGACCATCAAAAAACACACCCATTGTATCAAGTGATGATTCCACTGGGTTATTTGCCGCTGCTTCATTATTGTTGCGATCCGCCGCTCGCAATAAACGCGCTTTTAATTCTTTATCGACTGGCCGCGGCGGCTGATGGTTTATGCGACGCGCCAACATCAGTTCCAGGCTACCAATTGCCGCCACTAATAATGACACTAAACTCGGTGTTATTGACACACGGCGAGTCCGCACTCGCTCCATTACCCGTTCGGTCAACTGCGCGCATTCAGCCAACTCGGGCATATTCAACACGGTTGCACCACCGTGCAGAGTATGAAATCCACGATGAATATCATCGAGTATGCGCTGACCATCATAGCCGTAATGCAATTCCGCCAACTGTTCCGACAGGCGTTGAACAATCTCCTCCGCTTCCGAAAGGAAAATCGCCAAAATACCTTCGTGTTCGTGCTCGTTCACACAGGGCCCTATTTAGAATGGTGTCGCCGAAAATCCGAGTTGGCGATGTCAGACATCAAAGTAACTCAGGGTAGGTACGCCCTTCGTCCAATCGATATTACTATTAATTATCCACATTTAATTGGCGCTAAGCTGCAAGGTCGGTCACATTCCAGCATTTTCGGCCAGACAATTTGAGCTAGGAGTGATGTTTCGAGATGGAAGCTTGCTTATTGCTGGGAAAAGGCATTGCCAAGACTTACGCTCGGCTATTAATAATCGAAAGTATTTTGCTTTCCAAGGTTGCGGCAGTGAAAGGTTTCACCATATAGGCATTCACCCCAGCTAGCGCGGCCTCAATAATTTGTTCACGCTTGGCATCGGCGGTAATCATTAACACGGGGATATGACTTAAGTTTGCATCGGCCCGAATCGCGCGCAGCAAATCTAATCCAGACATTCTTGGCATGATTAAATCGGTAATCACAAAGTCAAAACGCTGATTGTGAAGCATAGGTAGTGCCGAAAGCCCGTCCTCTGCCTCGCTAATATAGCGATAGCCTAGGTCGGTAAGTAAGTTGCGAATAATACGCCGCATAGTCGAGAAGCTCTCCACCACCAAGATACGCATCTCAGCCGGTGAGGAAAACACCGAATTAATTGGATCACTCTCGTCACTAGCTATGCCAAAAGGATTCGGCGATAAGTTGTCTAGATCGTCATCGCTCATTTGCTATTTGCCAACGCGCCACCGGAACGGGAGCTTGCCGCTAGCAGTTGCTCAACAAAAAACACCAAATGACCTTCCGCCTTGGCAGGTAGCGGCCACCGCTGAGCCTGCTTTGCAAAATCGCGCAGCGCTCTCGCCGAAATACTGCTTGGTGCGGCCAGAACAACCGCCGTCTGCTGGCGCACCGAGTCTCGCAATTTAGTATCGAAGGGCACGGCGCCAGCGTAGATCAAACCCACGTCCAGAAACTGGCCGCAAACCTGATTTAAACTGTCAAAAAGTTGCCGTCCCTCTTGTTCGTCTGCAACCATATTTGCCAAAATTCGGAATCGGCTGCGACCAAAGTCGCGGCTAAGCAGCTTAATCAGTGCATAGGCGTCGGTAATGGAACTCGGCTCATTGCAAACCACCATGACCACTTCGTGTGCAGCGCTGAGAAAATTCACTACAGAATCTGAGATTCCCGCGGCGGTATCAATTACCAGCACATCTAATTGATTGGCGATATCGCTAAAGGCGCGAATCAATCCAGCGTGCTCCAGCGAACTCAGCATACTTAAACGTCGCGTACCCGACGATGCAGGAATAATTTTGATGCCCGCGGGCCCATCTAATAACACTTCTTCGAGTGTGCACTGGCCATCGAGCACCTGCTCAATAGTATTGCTCGCCTTTAAACCAAGTAAGACGTCCACATTTGCCAAGCCAAAGTCGGCATCCAATAACACCACGCGCGCGCCACCTTCAGCCAGTGCGACGCTAAGATTTATAGCAACATTGCTTTTACCAACGCCGCCTTTGCCACCACTTACCGCTATGACTTGGATTTGGCGTGTCATGAGGGCTCCGCAGTAGATTTAGGTTTGCTGTAAATATTTTCTCGCCAGGGAAAACCCCACATCCTGTGAGTGTGCTCGCCAATTTGCTCCGCTTTGCACATCGCCATAATCTTCTTTAACAGACGCTGATCTACTGCTTGAACGTCAATTAAAAGCACGAACAAATTATCTGCTGCATATGGCCGGTAGTCATCTAGCGCTGAATTTTCTTGCATTAACCCTAACAAGCCCCCCTCCCACGCACCAAAAAACAGTAGGGTCAGGGGTAGCGAATACAGAATAATATCGCGAACTAAGCCTGCATTAATTTGAAACAGCGCAAATGAAATTATCACCAGCAGCCACCCTAAACAAAGCCCCCAAAAGCCGCCCCGCCATGCGCCACCAAGCATATTGGTCAACAGAAGCGGGCTTGCCAATGGCAGCCCGAGACGCTGAACCTCTGCCCTTGCTTCAGTAAATATTCGCCACCGCCAACCCTGTAAATGGGGTTGATTTAACATTTCCACAATCTCGCAGAGATTTGCTTTATCGCGACTCAAAAACACCAGCCTACGCCTCATTATTTTTGTTCTCCCACCTATGGCCACTTGGTATTCGTTACGCACATCTAACTATGCGGACATATCATCATCGCAAGGATTGTAACCGCTCCGCTTGACTGACCACCTCAGTAAGCCGAATTCCCAATTTATCTTCAATCACGACTACTTCTCCGCGAGCGATAAGCGTGCCATTTGCCATCACATCCAAAGGCTCGCCCGCCATACGATCAAGCTCCACAATAGCGCCTTGATGCAGCTGCAGTAGATCTCGAATCGGCATATCACTCCCCCCTACCTCCAAGGTAAGTCTAACGGGAATATCCATCACCATTGATAAATCTGGACCGGGGGACTTTCGATCGCGAAGTCTCGCTGCAGGGCCGTCGACCTCCACCTGTCCCTTACGCCCAGCCGAGCTAGCGTGTTGAATACCAGCTCGGTCGGCCGCTTCCATTTCCTCTTTCAAATTTTGTCGCTGACGACGAAGCTCGTCTTGCTTATCCATAATATTTCAATCTCTCGGTAACCATTTAACAATCAAGGTCCAGATGACTATACAACCGTTTTACGTATGCTTAGGCAGTACATATAAGGCAACTTACTCAGCAATTTTGAGGGCTAAAAAACCATTTACCACGCCCAGCTGTGCCCGTGCCATTGGCACCCCAGACACTTTTATCACCGATAATTCACGGCTACTAAAGGGGATCACATCGCCAACCTGCAGGGCAGCTATCTGCCCTAAACTCATCACTGGCTCAGCCAATGTGCAGCGGGTAGGCACACTCATATCCATCACTGATTGGCTCAAGCTGGTATGCCACAGCGAGTTGTCACCAAGCTGCTCAGCAGATTCGGTTTTACTTAATGATTCCAACACAGGTTCTAGCATCGCCAACGGCAAGGCGATATTAAATTCACCGCCGCCGCCACTATCCAGCTCAATCTGAAAACGGCTAACAACGACGATTTCAGACTGCCCAGCTATTGACGCCATGGCCGGATTGACCTCCATTGCCAGTGATTCGCAGCTGATCGCTCTCACCAAGCGCCAAGCGCGGTCATAGTCTTGATGGGCGCGGTCGATTAGCCTGCGAATAACTCGACGCTCTACCTTACTAAAATCCCTGCCGTCAGCATGACCCTGAGTACCGTTGCCGCCGAAAAACATATCCACCAAACGAAATACCAAGCGCGCGTCAAAAACCACCATCGCCGTCCCGCTTAAAGGATGTAAACGCATGAGGTTTAGAGATGTGGGAACATACAATGAATGCAGGTATTCACTGTAGGGTAAAAACTGAAGGTCAATAGCGGCGACATCCAGGCTTTGCCCTAAAACTTCGGAAATACTATCGCGGAAATATTCTGAAAATCGTTTATTGATGTGCTCTAAGCCCGGTAAGCGGCGTTTTTTCAAGCGTCGCCGGCTAGCTAAATCAAAAGAGCGGGCATCAACAGACGATGAAGTACTGGCCTCAGCTCGCGGCGTTTGCGCCTGAACATTCGCCAACAACGCATCGATTTCTGCTTGGGAGAGTAAATCCTTCACCATTACGCCTATACCGCACTATCTAGGAGAGTACAGCGTATTTAGCAAGACTCAAGCCAATTATTTATTATGTAAATCAATGACTTAAAAAAGAGGGGTGCGTCAAAAAATTGACCCTCCTATTTAATGCCATCTAACCAGCGGCGAATTGAGAGCATCGCTTCCGCAAAGCTACGCTGGGTATTGCTGAAATCCTGCTGAATATCACGAAAGCTCGCATCTCGGCCACGCAACTCCAATCCACGGAAATGTTGAGATAGATTTTCTGCGCCCAAGGACGCGGCACCACCTTTCATGGTATGTGCCATTGTTCGCAGCGTCTCTGCATCTTGATCTTGAATTGCTTTCTCAACCAAGCTTAAGCGCTCTTGAGTATCAATTTCAAACTCATCAATGAGGGTAAAAACATCTTCTTCCATAAAATCACGGAGCTCTTCGAGTACCGCAAAATTCAATGTAGGCATACGCTTAAACGTCCTTGTTTAACTCTGTTTATTTAAAATATTAATAGGTATTACAAAAAGAGTTATTGTGGAGGAAAATTCCGTATTTTAGTATTTAAAACTAACCTCTCACGACATTTCGTCAATACAATCCGATAGCGAGACTAAAACACATCTATTTTACGGGCGTCTAGAATGATTTCCCCCACCGCGGCCATTTGTCTGGCCACACTGACAACCTCCGCTTGTGCAGCATGAGCTTCTGCCTGTGTAAATCGACGAGACAAGGCCATGATTTCATGTTTTTTATCGTCACTTACCGCACTTAAAAATCGACGGCGGAGCAGCGCGCCAGCTTCTGCTAAGGCTGGCGCCATTATCTCTGGGGCAAGCTGCTTTGCAAGAATCACGATATCCTGCTCTGCCATATTCGCAATTTGGGCAAAGCCGAACATTAACTCTTCGACTCTCGCAGCCTGCTCAGGCTGGCTCGCTCGCAAACCATTGAGCAAATTACTTTCCGCACCAACATCCATTTCATTGAGGAGGGCCGCCGCCAAAGAGTCGCCTGTCATTGCCCGACCAAGCGGCCTGCCCACATCACTAAAATAGTGCTCCAGCAACCAATCCAACTCTTCTAGTGCAGCCGGAGTTAAATTTTTTAAACTTGATAAGCGACCCAGCAAGTCTAAGCGTCGCGACTCTTCGAAAGCGAGCAACACCTCGCTGCCCTGCCTCGGCGCCAAACAGGCGATCACAACCGCCTGAATTTGTGGATGCTCGCGACGAATTATATCCACAATGGTATTGGGTTCTAACCATTTTAGTTTTGTGATCTGCCGAGACTGGCCGTGCAAAGCCAAGCGATCTCCCAGCAGAGCTGCCCGCTCCTCGCCCAACGCCTCCTCTAACAAGCTAAGCACCGCATCGCTGGCACTGGGTTTGACGCCGGAAAAGGTTTTAACATCAAGATGAAAGCGAGCAAGCACCTGCTTAAATTCACCACTACTGGGCGCATCCATGCCACTCATTGCTGCCGCGATACGATGTACATCGGCGGGTGGTAAAGCCCGCATGATTGCAGCGGCATGACTTTTATCTAGCGACATAATTAACGCTGCCGCTTGCTCAACATCAGATAGGTGAGTCGACGCGGTCATTTAAGCGGCGTCCCATTCAGCCATCCGCTCAATACGCTCGCAACACGCGCGGGCTCTTCTTGGGCTATCGCCTTAAATCGCAGCAACTGATCCCGATAATCGTTTTCTAATTGCAAGGTTTTTGCCCTGATCTTGCGGTAATGGTGGAAAAGCAAAACCGAACCGATTAGACCAAGCAAAGAGATACCAAGGCCGAGTAACATCCGTTGTGACGGGCTAAGTCCAAACTTTTCATAGGCCGTGTCATTGATACTGGGAAAGGGATGAAACCGCACCGCTAGCTGGTCCCCGCGGGCCGAATTAATCGCCAAACCCGCACTTACCAAGCTTAAAAGTGACTCTTCAATGTTATTATCTGGCTGCGCGCGGTCAATTATTAACAATACGGATTTGAGCTCCGCTACTTGGCCATTCGCGCTGGCACTTTCAACTTGAACTGATACCTTGATATCAGTTGCGGGCAGTAGTGAGGTCGCCAAAGCAAGTACTTTGCGCTCAAGACTCGCTTCACGCTGGCTGCGCGGATCATTTGCGATAAGCTCATGTCCAGTACTCCCGTTAAAGCGCCATTGCTGCCAGGCCGCTTCAAATAACACACTGCCGCCAAGAGCTATGCACAGCGTGACCGATACCAAGGCGCACAGTGTTGCCGCAGAAAATGACCTTAGCCCTACCTCTTCTTCGTCCACCTGCTTCCCTCTTGATGCGCGATGTCATCAGCACTCTATTCAAGTCACTGCACAACCCCACTTACTGAGTTACATCGCCGTTAACTATTCAGACAGGCATCGGTTTTATTGCCAGCGAAGCCCAGCCCAATGTCAAAAAAATGACAAGCATTTAAATCATACCTATCACAATATCTGTCAATATTTTGACAGAAAGAGCCCAAAGCCCAGACAAACTACCGTAACCATCACCAGTAAATTGTTAATCTGTATGGATAAAGCAGTAATTGGGCCACTATTGGCAACGCGTAAGGAGGGTCAACAAAACAAGTGGGGATAAGGACAGGGGCAGCCGCGGGCAAGCTATGCAGGAATGGCAGAATTACGCGAAATAATAGCGGTTACCGAAACCCAGCAACCGCCCAAGATATTTATCTCAATTCAGTCAGTTCTATGAAATTGCTGCGCTCGGCGGGCTGAGATGACGACGGCAGGCCACCCGCATCGATCGTTTGAGTGGAGTCGAACTCATACTCTTTGCGCTCGCCTGTGCGATCTATCGTCAGCGAGGCAAAATCAAACAAATTGGAATCAGCCATCTGCGAAGGAGCGATATTTTGCATGGAAGAAAAGATCTTCTCTATGCGGCTGCCATCCACCCTTTCCCAGTCCATCAGCATTTTGCGAATATTCTGACGCTGGAGATTTTCCTGAGAACCACAGAGATTGCAGGGAATAATCGGAAATTCCTTGTGCGCGGCAAATGCCTCGATATCAGTTTCGCGACAATACGCCAGCGGGCGAATAACGATATTGCGCTTGTCATCAGAGAGGAGTTTTGGCGGCATTCCCGACAAGCGTGAGCCGTAGAACATATTTAAAAACAGGGTCTGCACGATATCGTCTTTGTGATGGCCCAGAGCTATTTTTGTAGCGCCAATTTCTTCCGCAAAGGCGTATAGCGTCCCGCGGCGAAGACGTGAACACAGTCCGCAAGTTGTCTTACCCTCTGGGATTTTCTGCTTAACTATAGAGTAGGTGTCTTTGTTAACGATGTAGTATTCAATACCTAAGGCATCTAAATAATCTGGCAGCACGTGCTCCGGGTATCCCGGCTGCTTCTGATCCATATTGACCGCAATCAGCTCGAATTTTACCGGCGCGCTTTTTTGCAGGTTCATCAGAATATCGAGCATGGTATAACTGTCTTTGCCGCCAGACAGGCAGACCATCACGCGGTCGCCCTCTTCGATCATTTTATAATCTTCAATCGCCTGCCCAGTATGGCGGCGTAAACGCTTTTGAAGTTTATTGAATTCAAGTTTTGGCAAGCTAGACATAGCGGAAAATCAAATAGAGAGTTGGGTCGCGCATTATATAGAAACGTGTACTCAGCGGCCACAATCACGCGCTCAGCGGCGCTAACAACCGCCTCCTGAGTCCGGTATTTGGCCTTATCGGCCTCAAGCGCTGGCAATCCGCGACTGAGATGACTATCATTAGCCCGCCAAAATCTGCTGGCATGAGGTGTCTTGTACACGGCCAGACCCCGGCACGGGTGCATGTCGGACTGTGTAATCCACGTCCGATCGCACCCGCTCAAAAATCAGACCACCACCAGAAAGGGAATCGCCCAATGAAACAACCAGTTCGCGTCACCGTTACCGGTGCAGCCGGCCAAATTGGCTACGCACTTCTTTTCCGTATCGCATCCGGCGCTATGCTGGGCGACGATCAGCCCGTTATTCTGCACCTGTTAGACATCACCCCAGCGATGGATGCCCTGCAAGGCGTTCGCATGGAGCTTGAAGACTGCGCATTCCCATTATTGGCTGGCGTAGTGTGCACCGACGATCCAAATGTCGGCTTTAAAGATGCTGATTACGCACTGCTTGTTGGCGCACGTCCACGCGGCCCAGGCATGGAGCGTAAAGATCTACTGGAAGCAAACGCTGCCATTTTCTCTGTTCAAGGCAAAGCCATTGACCAGAATGCCAGCAAAAACATTAAAGTGTTGGTTGTCGGCAACCCAGCCAATACTAACGCCCTGATCACTCAACGCAATGCGCCGTCAATTCCTGCGCGCAACTTCACGGCGATGACCCGTTTGGATCACAACCGCGCCATGACTCAAATTGCTATCAAAACTGGCAAGACAGTCAACGACGTGACCAATATGACAATCTGGGGCAACCACTCAGCAACTCAATACCCTGATCTATTCAACGCCAAAGTATCTGGCCAAAACGCCAGTGACCTCGTTGATCAAGCTTGGCTTGAAGGCGACTTCATCCCAACCGTTCAACAACGCGGCGCAGCCATTATTAAAGCGCGCGGCGCATCTTCTGCGGCCTCTGCAGCAAACGCCGCCAGCGGTCATATGCGCAGCTGGGCACTAGGCACCACAGGTGATGACTGGGTTTCTATGGGTGTTTACAGCGACGGTAGCTACGGCATTCAAGAAGGTCTGATCTACTCTTTCCCTTGCCGCTGTAAAGATGGCGAGTGGGAAATTGTTCAAGGCCTTGAAATCAATGATTTCAGCCGTGGTAAAATGCAAGCCACTGAGCAAGAGCTTGCCGAAGAGCGTGATGGTGTAAAACACTTACTGCCATAATATCTTCGTCTTTTGCACTAAATAAAAAAGCGGCCCTCGGCCGCTTTTTTATTGCGCGCCAAATAGACAGCTTTTGCCACCACAATCGATGACTCAGTGCTAAAAATCGTTTACCGTTTTAACTCTTTAAAAAATCACTAGGGAATTCCCAGATGAACGTCTCCGATGCCGTAAAAGCCCGCCGATCAATACGCGGTTTTAAACCCGACCCCGTTCCACCGGAGCTTCTTGAGAAAATTTTCGATCAGGCCCGCTTCGCCCCCTCGAACTGCAACACCCAACCCTGTCATACCGTGGTGGTGTCTGGTCAAGCGAGAAAAGATTTGCAGGCTGCCATTTTTGCCGAAATGAGTGCGGGCAAGGCGCCGTCGTCCGCTTTCACCCCAGGGGACCAAAACCTGACAGGGGTCTATAAAGACCGCCAATATCAATGCGCAATGGACTACTATGGCACCATGGGTATTGAGCGCCACGAGAAAGACAAGCGCTTTGCTCTGATGATGAAAAACTGGGAGTTTTTTGATGCCCCGCATGTCGCCTTTATATCAATGCCAACCAGTATGGGACCTGTCAACGCCGTAGACGTGGGTATTTATCTGCAAACATTGATGCTAATCCTGGTGGAGCACGGTCTAGCCAGTTGCCCCCAAGGCGCATTGGCGTTTTATCCCGACGAAGTCTTTAAAATCGCCAATATTCCGGAAGGCAACGGTATTATCTGCGGATTGTCCTTTGGCTACGAAGACATCGGAACGCAAATCAACCAAGTCATTATGGATCGCGCGCCCCTTGCTGACTTAGTGCAGTTCGTCGACTAAACCGCCTCCTAAACTGATTGACCTTATTAGCGTTCAATAGGGTCAATCACCTCAACGACTTTCGCTTCGCCGTCTGACTTCTCTTCCTGCTCACCACCCGCTGCCTGCGCGACATCTGCGTCTTCTGTTCGCGGATCCAGCTCAAAAATCATTGGCGAGGTAACCGAGACCGGAACAAAAGGTTCCGTTGAATCGACAAGAGGCAGAACATGGGATTTTCGACGAATCGAAATTCCCAAGGTGAACCCCAGCAAACATACCGCCGAAAAAACAAATAGCCCCGGTGGACCAAGTAGTGACATAAAGATCGAGGCCAATGGCGCCCCCAATGCTGAACTACAACCAAACAAAAATAAAATGCCGCTGCCTATTAAGACAAAATCACTGGCCTCGGCGTTGTCAGACGTATGCGCCAAGCAAATTGAATACATGGTCATCACCGCCCCACCCCACAGCACCGACAACAGTAACAACAAGTTGCCGATAACTGGGACGAAGACCAAAACCATCGACACAGCCGCGCCCGCGAGACAGTTAAAATACAATACCAAGCGCCGATCATAACGATCGGATAAGCGCCCCAAGGGCAATTGAAACAAAGCGCCGCCAAGTACGGCGCCGCTCATAAACAGGGTTAACTCGGAGGTATTTAAACCTAGACCGCGTGCATACACCGGCCCCAATGCCCAAAAGGCACCAGTGACAAGACCACTGGTAATCGCCCCCTCCATACCGACATGAGACAACTGCCAAAGCCGCCGAAAATTGAGTTTTACAACCGGCATCGGCGTTGGCGCCAAGGTCGCGGTTAAGCAGACTGGCACTATGGCGAGTGACAATAATATCGCTGCCAAACCAAACAATAAGGGTCCCGATGGGTCAGCAAAATTCAGCATTTGCTGACCGACAATGATCATGCTTAAGTTGATGACGGTATACAGCGACAGTATCGTACCCCGTGTCTCGCGAGTAGCGCGATCATTGAGCCAGCTTTCTATTACCATGTACAAACCGGAAATACAGAAACCCACCACAAAGCGCAGCACCAACCAGGCAACAAAACTGGGTAAGCCGTGAAACAGCAAAACCACTGCAGAAAATATCGTCGCTAATACCGCAAAACTGCGTATATGCCCTACCCGACGCACGATATGCGGCGTGACCAAACAGCTAATAACAAAACCAACAAAATAGGTAGATGCGGTCAAACCTGTTTGGGTTGCGGTAAATTGCTCAATTTCGGCGCGCAGAGGCAGCAAGGTGAGCATTAACCCATGCCCCACCAACAGCAATGCATCAGATAAAAGTAACGCCGTCAGTGGCAACAACAACCGCCTCATATACTCCTACGCCCTATAAAATAAGTGATTTAAACCCGTAACCGTTCGCCATCGTTTTCTAGCCGCAAACCTGACAATCATTCTAGCAGCTGTATCCTTGTAAATATCTCCTTCAATAGCCCCACTTTTCAACTTTAAAGTAGCTAGCGAAAATCTAGCAAGGCATAATCGAGGCCTCATTCACGCCGTCACACACATACTGGATTTATGTCAAAACGGGTTAAGCACCTCACAGCGATACTTCTTTGTTGTACCTGCGGACAAGTTACGGCAAACGATAACGCCACCCTTGTTATTCACGGCGGTAAGAGCACACTGCAAGACAACATACGCGCCCATCTTGCGCTAAACGATATCGCCTGCGACTTATCCGAAGCTAAGCTCCGCGGCCAACTTAGGGGCAGCGACGACAAGATCTCTGAGGCGCTTCGCGCGCTAGGCTACTACAACGGTAAATGGACGCTCACCAAAAGCAGAGAAAAAAGGCTCGCACAAGACACCGATAAAAGCGGCTTATCCGCGGTGACAAAGCCACTACAACGACTAAAAAAGAACGACGAGATTGAGTGCTGGCAATTGGAATTGGCACTTCAACCAGGTCCGGTCACTAAAATAGCTACTCTCGACGTAGGCATTGAAGGCCCAGGGAAAAGCGATGCTGTATTCCTCGACTATTTGCAGAAGTTACCCACCAAAGCTGGGAATGATTTGCGACACAGTGACTACGAAGACATTAAAAAGGAAATAAGCCAACGGGCGCGCAATGCCGGTTATTTTGACGGTAAATTTAGCCAACACAATTTAGACATCAACACCGACACCAACACCGCCGCCATTACCATTACTTACCAGAGCGGCGCTCGCTATCTTTTCGGCGACATCACATTTGGGCCGTCTTTATTAAATGACTCGCTGTTAGTGCGGTATTTGCCCTTTCAAAGCAACACGCCGTTTGAAGCAGACAAGCTCATTACCTTGCAGAACAATTTGGTGAGCAGTAATTATTTCGAGTCAGTGAGTGTCGATCAAGACAACCCCGACGCTAACAGCGGCAAAGTGGCAACTTATATCAGCACCACGCCAAAGAAAGAGTATGAAACCACCGCCGGTATCGGTGCGTCTACCGATACGGGGCCAAGGCTTAGCTATGGACTCAGGAACCGGCGCGTCAACGCCGACGGCGACACTTACCAAATCAGCAGCCAGTATTCACCGATTTTATCTAACATCGGCTATCAATACTCTCAACCCGGAACCAAGCCACTTACTGACAAAACCGTGTGGTCTACCGGCGTTCAACAGAAAGATACCGACACCTCCGAAAGTACCAGCTATCGTGCGGAAGTCGCGCTGATTTCACTCATTGACTCCGGCTGGGTTCAGACCTTAAGTTTGAAATTTCTCCGCGAAAACTTTGAAATTGCCAACGTCGACAACACATCGACACTACTCATGCCGGGGCTCGCCTACGCACGTAGCAAAGCGAATGACCGTCGTTACCCCACACAGGGTTGGCGAATCACTACAGCGGTGCGCGGTGCTTTAGATGGCGTGGTCTCAAGTGTCAGCCTTGCACAATTTGAACTGGACGGAAAAATCATCTTCCCGCTACTTGGTGGGCGTGTCATCAGTCGCGGCGGACTTGGCATCACCGCCCTCGACGACTTTTCTGAACTGCCCGCATCGCTGCGATTCTTTGCCGGCGGCGACAGTAGCGTCCGCGGCTTTGCCTACGAATCACTCGGACCAGAAGACAGTGCCGGCGAAGTTATTGGCGGCAAACACCGGCTAACCGGCAGCCTCGAATATGACCATCGGGTGTGGGGCGACTTCGCGCTCGCCACTTTTTACGATGCTGGCAACGCCTTCGATACCAGCGATTTCACTTTTTACAGCAGCCTGGGCATCGGTCTACGCTGGTTTTCACCGATTGGGCCGATACGCGTGGACTTTGGCTTCCCATTAAAAGACGGCGGTTTTCGCTTCCACTTATCAATGGGGCCAGATTTATGAAGCCCAGAACAAATTCATCGAAGACGCCGCGCTTAAAGCAGATTTATACAACCGTCGCGACTTGGCTTATTCGCGGCATTCTAAGTTGTGCGCTACTAGTTATTACACTCTTAGCCGCGGTATATCTTATATTGGATACTCAGCGTGGCAGTGACTGGTTACTCTCAAAAAGTCTTCAGTATATTTCACCGCAGGCGACGTTCTCCTCGTATAGCGGCACCCTCGCCAGCGGCATCCAATTGAAAGATTTGCACCTGCCACTCGCTGCGGCAGATATTGATATCGCCAACATCGACAGCGCCTGGAATCTGTGGGGAATACTCAGCGGTGAGTTCACTGTCCATAAATTACATATTGATCAGCTTGATATTGTGCTTAAAACCGACACGGAAGCGCCAATCGAAAAGTCACCCAGCACATGGCCGAACTTGGGGCCGCCGATCCCGATTAGTGTGAAAGATGCAAAGATTGAAAATATAAGTATACGCAATCAAGACAATACCCAAACTATCGACCGCATTTCGCTGCGCGCTCACAGCGGGCTATTAAGTACTTCCATTAAGGAATTGGCAGTCAAAAGTAAGCTGTACTCAGCGACTCTCAAGGGCAGACTACGCAATCACGCGCCCTATAAAATGCATTTCAATCTGAGTTGGCTGTTAAACCTTGAGCAACAAGCGGAGTTCAGCGGGAATGGCGAATTGTCTGGCGACCTTCAGCAGCTGCGCTTAAAACACACCCTTACGCAGCCAAGTGAAATCATAGGTGATATCGCTATATCGAATTGGTACAAAGCCAGCGAAGCAATTGTCGATATTAATAAGATCGTACTGGATGCTAAATTTCATTGGGCCAGTATCGCCCTCCCACCGCAATTTAATGAAGTCAGCGATGGGCAAAGTAGCATGCCGCTTTTAAGTAGCGACAAAGGCCATCTACGTCTGCATGGCAAATGGGACAATTACTCCATGGACTTTGCAAGTGAGCTCACTGCAACTTCCCCAAGGGCTAACGTAAGTGGCGGAAAACCACCTTTGCAAGATAATACATCCCCGGCAGCGATTATCAGTAACGCACTGGCAAAACCTGGCTCAGTTAAATTAGTGCTGAACGGCAATAAACTCGCCTTAGATCTTGCGACGCTAAAACTGCAAACCGAAGTCGGCAATCTTGAAATGGCAGGTAAGATCGACGCCAACGGCATTTTAGAAACCGCCATTCAACAGCAGTCCTCTTCGCCAGTTCGCTGGCAGCTTAATCTGGACGCCAATCAGATTGACACCGGCGACATACTGCCAGAGTGGCCGATAACCCTCGCGGCAAATATCGACAGTACGGGTTCGTGGACTGAAAAAGCCTACCAAGCTGAGGTGACTATTAATCAGCTGGCGGGCGATCTTGCGAACAAAACCATCGCCGGCAGCGGCGCGGTAAGTATCAGCAATCTAGGCCAAGAATTTAAACAACTGGCTCTGCAACTAGGTGACAACACCCTTCGCGCGGATGGCAAACTAACAACGAAAAGCGAGCTAAACTGGGACATCAACTCACCGAATCTCCAGCAAATTTTGCCTCAGCTAAGCGGCTCTTTAAAATCTAAAGGTAGCCTGCGCGGCGACGCTATAAAACAACTATTCGACAAGGGCCAAACCCCCGTCGTCAATGCCGACTTGCAGCTCAGTCAGCTCCAATACCAGCAATACACTGTTAGGAGTGCGAATTTAAACCTGAATACTACGGCCAACGCGAGCGCTAACATTGATCTAACGAGCAGTGGTATTTCAGCCTCCATACTAAACGACGCGACATTAAAACTGAGTGGCCGCGGCACGATGCAGCAACACCAACTATCGCTGGCCTTAGATGACAAGGACAAACACCTGGAGCTCGATATGAGCGCCTCGTTAACGCAACTTAAGTCGCAGTATCGGTGGATCAGTAACATTCAAAATATTGTCTTAGATAGCAAAGCCAGTGGCGCTTGGCGGCTTGCTAACACGAGTAAACTTGAGCTCGCCGCCGGCAATGTAATACTCGACGCCCTGTGTTTGACGCAAGACCAGACCAAGGTGTGCGCCGACGGCAAACTTCAAAACGATCAACTTAGCGCTACTGGGCTTATCGATTCGTTTCCACTTGCATACTTTAATGCCAGCTTACCCCCCGGCACAGCCCTCGCCGGCACAGTTAATAGCCGCGTCTCCATCACCGGCAAGACTGACGACCTCAGTGGCAATTTAGATTTAAGTAGCCAAGACGCCATCATTCGCTATCAAGAAAACGAAGATCAAGCAGCCATCGACTATCGCGCCGTGCTTAACACCAAGGCCGATATCCAACACAACCAATTAACAAGTAAGACGGGCTTTAGTATTGATGATATTGGCAGCATCACGGCCAATATTCACACCGACGGCCTGCAGAGCGACAGTCAACTTAATGGTGATATCAACGGTGGCTTCAGCAATCTGTTGTGGTTAGGTGGACTCTTCCCACAACTTGAAAAATTGAACGGCGTCCTCACTGCCAATGTGGTCGCAACTGGACAGCTCGCCGCGCCGAAAGCAGAGGGCAGCGTTAAGCTAACTGAGCTGGCAATGGGTTTACCCGACCTGGGGATTTCATTGAAAAATGCGTATGCAACACTGTCATTCGACAGCGAAGGCCCCTGGCAAATTGACAGTAAAATTCAATCTGGCAAAGGGTTTCTTAGTATTGTCGGTAACGGCGAATTGGGCGACAGCGGCGGACCTAGCGGCCAAATTCAGCTACGCGGCGAAGAATTTACCACACTGAATATCGCCGATGGTTTAGTCCTTATATCGCCAAGTATTAATGTTGATCTCACCCCAGAATTAATAAAGATTCGCGGTAGCTTAGATATACCCAAAGGTAACTTCACTCTCAAAACACTGCCCGAGCAAGCTGCTGGGGTATCCGTAGACGAACGCATCGTCAACAAACAGTCCAATAAAAGCCTTTCTCAGTCACGAGCGATCGACACCCGCATCGACATTAGCTTGAATGACAGTTTCGAATTTAAAGGCTATGGCTTAAGCACTAGGCTAGGCGGCAAATTAAAAGTGACCCAAAAACCGGAGGGGCTACTGCAGGCCTTTGGCTCACTTTCTTTATATGATGGCGTCTATCAAGCCTACGGACAAAAATTAAATGTCGAGCGCGGCTTACTTATTTTTCAAGGGCCACTGGACAACCCAGGCTTGAATATCACTGCGGTTAGGGAAACCAAAACCGTCACGGTCGGTGTCAATATTGGCGGTTTTGCACAGGACATACGCAGCGAATTGTTCTCTAACCCAGCGCGTCCTCCCACCGATGTGCTAGCGATCCTCATCACCGGGAAAGCCCCATCTGACATGAATAAATCCGACGCGAATCAGGTAATGAACGCCGCCACCGCCTTGGGTATTTCGCAGAGCCGCGGTATTACCAATACTCTGCAAAATACCTTTGGCGTCGATGTCATTACCTTACAAGGCGGTGATACCTACGAAGACAGCTCGCTAGTGGTTGGAAAATATCTTACGCCAGAGTTATTTATCAGCTATGTTCAAAACCTGTTCACACCCGCTGGTAGTGTGCAGTTAGACTACAGCCTCAGTAAAAACCTGGGTTTGAAAGCCCAATCTGGTAAGGCGCAAAGTATTGATCTTCTCTACAAAATTGAGCACGGTCAGCATTAAACTGCGTATACAAAACGCGACTACCAGACCGTTTTCATCGTGCCGCCGTCGGCGACCAACGTCGCACCGGTGATGTAGCTAGCGGCATCCGACAATAGAAATGCCCCTGCTTTGCCAAATTCGCTCGGATCACCATACCTGCCAATCGGGATCAATGCCTGACTGGCAGCTCGCTGCTCGTCGAAACTGATCCCTTTTGCCTTAGCCTGCGCGGTATCGAGATTCACCATACGATCAGTTGCGATTAAGCCTGGAACCAAATTATTTACACGGATATTTTCGGGGGCCAACTGCTTAGACAAGCTTTTGGCCAAACTAGTGACGCCAGAGCGCATGACATTCGACAGCAATAGAAAATCAATGGGCTCTTTAACCGACGAAGAGGTCAAGGTCAGAATCGATCCCCCACCCGCCGCGCGTAAATGTGGCAGCGTCGCGCGAATCATGCGCACCGCACTCATCAGAGTCAGTTCAAACGCCGCCTGCCAGTCTTCATCACTAAACACATCAAACTGCCCTGGCGGTGGGCCACCGGCGTTGACGACTAAGCCATCCACCCTGCCGAAATCGGCGCTGGCTTGGGCTACCCAATCCGCAATACTTACTCCGCTACTGGCATCCATCGTGTAGCCGCGAACATCAGCGCCAGTTGCCTCACTCAGTGCGCGTGCTGAGGCTTTAATTGCACTTTCACTGCGGCTGGCGATCGCTACCGATGCACCGTTGAGCGCAAGCTGCTCAGCAATGGCGTAACCCAGACCCTTGCTAGCACCAGCCACCAAATACACTTTATTCTCGACATGTAATTCCATTCGTCCCCCAAGTACATATTCAATATTGGCATCGTTAAAGCCGAGCCAACAACATTTGTCACATTAAAATAGCCAACGCAATTAAGCGACTAAAGCATAGAAATTCGTTAGAATTGCGCAACTTTGCCGTCATAATGGCAAAAATCAAAAAAAACACATGACACCAGATATAATCACTGTCAACATCGCACTGAATGACAGACGACAAAGCAATGACTATGACCACCACAACTACCAGCTACCACCACGGCAATCTGCGTCAGGAATTAATGGCGTTGGCAGAAAAGCATCTCATAACCGGTGGTATCGCAGAGCTTAGTTTACGAGCCCTCGCGCGAGAAATCGGCGTGTCTCAAACTGCGCCCTACCGACATTTCAAAGACAAAAACGCCCTGCTCGCCGCTCTGGCTACTGAGGGATTCCGTCGCTTTTTTGAGTTCTGCTTACCCAGTGAACGCGAACCTCGCGCTGATATTAGCCTGCTCTATTTTGGCCTTGGCTATGTTCAATTTGCAAAGACCCACACCGAAATGTTCCATCTCATGTTTGGTCCAGTGTTGCAGCCGCGAAATGACTATCCCGAGCTATTTGCTGCGGGGCGTGAAGCTATATACAAGGTGAGAGCTGGCGTTGAACGCGGTTACAAAACCGGCGTTCTGAGGGAGTTAGATGACGTTGCCTCGATGGCTCACACAGTGTGGGCAGCCGTACACGGCGTTGCAACACTCATGCTCGACCACGGTGACACCTACGGTTACCACCGCGACCTGGACCTGCAAGCAGAGAAATCTTTGCGAATGATGATTGCTGGCCTCTGCACCGACCCAAGCGAGATTTCGAAACTTCCCGACGTACTAACGCCCTACCCACCGGAAAACGCCTAGTACTCGCGCTGGTAATTTACCATTGCTAGCGCGTTTGGCGCAGAACCACGAGCGGTGGTTGGGTAACAAGTTGACGGCATAGCAGCCACGCCAAAGAACACATTGTTAGGACCCCGATCACTGGCGCAAAAACAAATACACTCGCGTGCAGCGTCACATCCATATCAAGCACCCAGTACTGCAAAACGCTCAGCGCAATATTACTGCCCACTGCGGCAATGAGACCCGACAACAAACCCACTGCTGCAAACTCAAGCAATAAGCCTCTTATTATTAATTTTTTACTGGCGCCAAGGGTCCGTAGAATTGCGTTTTCGTGTAAGCGACTATCGAGACTCGCCAACACATTCGCCACACCAACCAGCAATGCACACACTACGATGAGTACCAACACCAAGCCAATGGCGGTACTGACTTGGCTCACCACGGCTTTCATCTGCAGAATAACGCCATCAATTTCAATGAGTGTCAGGGTCGGGAACTGGCGCAGCAGATCACTGAGTAAGGCTTTTTTATCAGCTGGCAAATAAAAGCTTGTGATATAGCTGCCGGCATACACCTCTAAACTTTGTGGCGGAAACATAAAGTAAAAATTAGGCCGCATACTCGACCAATCCAGTCGGCGAATGCTACTCACCTGGGCCTCAAGCTCTTGCCCACCAATATTAAAAGACAGCGCGCTACCTAATTTAAGGTGGAGTTTTTCAGCGAGCTCTAATTCAACTGACACTGGGACGATATCACCACCAGCGAAATTACTCGGCGCAAGATCTGGCCACCAACTGCCTGACACCAGTGAATTATCATCAGGTAAATCCTTTGCCCAACTTAAATTTAGCTCTCGATTTATACCGCCACTATTGGCCTCAATATCTTTAATATCGCTGACTTTTTGACCATCGATATGCGTTAAGCGACCTCGAACCATTGGAAATAAGCCGGCGTCGTTCAAAGCATTTTGTTTAAAGAAACTTGCCAGTGCCGCAATTTCTGAGGACTGGATATTAATTAAAAAATGATTCGGGGCGTCTGCGGGTAGCTGCAATTGCCAGTCCTCTAGCAAAGAGGTTCGCAGCAAACCAAGGGAGCTAAGCACCATTAGCGACAACGCAAAACTCGCTACTTGAAAGGCATTGCCAACACGACGCCGATATATCGCTGCCAAAGCGATCCGCAATGCGCCAGCCGCACGCTCAAGAAAACTGCGCCGAGCGAACGAAATGGCAAATAGAACTAATGCACTAGCTAAAATTCCTGTTGCTAAGGTGGCAAGCAATACTGCGGCGCTCATAAACACGTCATCGCTATACCACCACATCAGCAAGCCGAGACCACCAACACCGATCAAAGCACTAGCCAGCAAGCCCGCACTGCTATCTTCATCACTGCGGCGCAACACTCTCAGGGGAGAGACTTTACTCAAGGCAAACACTGGCGGCATCGCAAACACGGCTGTGCAGGCAAAAGCCGTGACAGCACCGACAATAAGCGGACGCCAACTTGCGACGGGAATATCGACTGAAATAAATTCTTTCAAGCTTGCAAACAATGCCCATTGCAAACCATAACCGGCAGTTCCACCAACTAAAATCGCCGCCGCGCACAATAGAGTAAGTTGCGTAATATAGTGGCTAAGCACCTGCCGCCGGCTCGCGCCGAGGGCTTTCATAATCGCAACATTGTCGGTATTTCTTTCACCGTAACGACGAGCCGCCAAGGCAATAGCGGCGCCAGCTAAAGCAACACCAAGACTTGCAGCCAATAGTAAAAACCCCTCAGCGCGCTTCAGTGTTGCGGCCATCGCAGGCTGACCATCACGGACATCCTGCCAACGCTGACCCTCTTCTAATTGCGGTTCCAGCCATTGTTCAAATCGAGCAAGTTGTTCTTCCGTGCCGGCAAATAAATAGCGGTATCGAACCAAGCTACCGGGCTGCACTACACCAGTCGCTGCTAAATCAGCGAAATTAATCATGCCGCGTGGCGCCAACATCTCATTCATATTGCCCTGATCAGGCTCGCTAATAAGGGCTTGCGTCGCCACAAAACTTTTTTCGCCCACCGCAGCCTCGCCACCCACCGACAAATCAAGCAATGCATATAGCCGCGAGTCCATCCAGAGCTCGCCTGACTTCGGACCGGATGAGCGCATATCCGCTGCACCGAAAAGTTCGACACTGACACCAACGTTTCCTAACAGTGGATAGTCGTCCGAGACCGCTTTTATCGATGCTAACTGCATTGCGTCGTCGCCGGCATAGACCATCGATTGAAAACTGGCTAGCTTCGCAGTGCGCAGTCCGAAGTCCTTAGCGGTACTCAGCCAGACATCAGGCACTGTTCGCGACGTTTTTAACACCCGGTCTGCCGCTAGAAAATGGTGACTTTGCTGCTCCATACCACGACTCAAACGGTCGGAAAATCCGGCAATACCGCTTACAATCGCAACTGCTAAGGCAAGTGAAAATCCCAAAAGGCCCAGCTCACCGCCGCGCCAAGCTCTAACTAAATGGCGCATACCCCGAACAATCATATTGCCGAGCTCACAACGGATTCTTCGCGCAGCTGACCATCGTGCATGACCAGAATCCGATCGCAGCGTTCGGCCAAATTCATTTCGTGGGTAACCAGAACCAAAGTCGTTTGGCTTTGACTGTTTAGCGCAAAGAGCAAATCAACAATACGCTGACCTGTGTGTTCATCTAAATTACCCGTCGGCTCGTCGGCAAACAAAATATCCGGCTCAACGGCAAATGCTCTAGCTAAGGCCACTCGCTGCTGTTCACCACCAGAAAGCACGCGCGGATAGTGGCCGCCGCGCTCAGCCAGGCCAACTTTGTCTAAATACTGCTTTGCCTCGCCGACAGGATCAGGGCGCCCGGCTAGCTCAAGTGGTAACATCACATTTTCAAGAGCTGTCATTCCAGGTAACAGTTGAAAGGATTGGAATACAAAACCAACATGGCGCGCTCGCAACGCTGCGCGCTGATCTTCATCCATCACACTAATATTTTCTCCGTGCAAATAAATATCACCGCTGCTGGCGTTATCGAGACCGGCAAGCAAGCCAAGCAAGGTCGACTTACCCGCACCAGAGGCACCAACAATGGCAACACTCTCACCCGCCTTGATTTCAAAGCTGATCCCTTTCAGTATGTCTAATTGCTGGCCGCCAGTGACAACCGTTTTACAGAGATTATTGACACGAATCATGATGAAATTTATTTCCCTAATATACTCACGCGGTATAAATCGACTGCTGCTGACCACTCTTCTTACTAGCCTAATTAGCTTAGTAATATGTGCACCGGCCGCCTATGCCGATGATACAAGCCAACATAAAATATTAATTCTTGGCGACAGCATTAGTGCCGCGTATGGCATCCGCCAGCAAGAAGGCTGGGTACAACTCTTGCAAAATGATTTAGAAGATAGCGTCACCATCATTAATGCTAGCGTTAGCGGTGAAACAACGGCTGGCGGATTACAGCGCTTGCCACCGCTACTTAAAGAGCACAACCCCAGCATTGTCATCATTGAGCTGGGTGGCAATGACGGCCTGCGCGGTTACCCTATCCTCAGCATACGTAAAAACTTACACGCATTGATCACCCAAAGCGCTAATACTGGTGCTCAAGTGCTATTGCTGGGTATGAAAATTCCACCCAATTACGGCAAACGCTACACTGACGCCTTTGAGCAAAATTACGCTCAACTCGCCGACAAACTTAAGGTGCCGCTGGTGCCCTTTATACTTGAGTCCATTGCAGGCCACCGCAAGCTAATGCAAAGCGACGGCATTCATCCGACAGCTGATGCACAAGCCCTGATAGTACAGAACGTATTACCCTCACTGCGAGACATGCTGGATTAAGTTTTTGTAAGCCACCGATTCACCAGTCATTAAAAGCGAGAATGCAATGCGCTCCGCAAAGGAAACAAGCTTACTCCAAACCGCAGATAAGGTGATTTTGTTTGATGACGTATGCAAGCTTTGTCATGTTTGGAGCCGTTTTATCATTCGATACGACAAAGCCAAGCAATTCAAACTCGCATCAGTACAATCCAGAGAAGGCGTAGTACTGATGGATCACTATCAGCTGCGAATCGATGAACCAGAGGGTGAGTACAAGACCATGTACTATCTGGACAGTGGCCAAATTTACCAAAAGAGTACGGCGTTCCTACGTATTATGGCTACCATGCCCTACCCCTGGCGCCTACTTGTCATTTTCAAGTTAATCCCCCGTCCCGCGAGGGATTTTTGCTACGATTTCATTGCCTCAAATCGCTATACCATTTTCGGCAAATATTCGACCTGTACACTGCCACACTCGGACCACGAAATGCGTTTTTTAAACATTGACCGTCAGTAAATTTATCTCCTGCAAGCGGCACCTTGCGACACGGCTCATACCAATTTTAGCGGATCCAATAATTCGCTAAGCTGTTCTCGCGTCAATTCAGTCATTTCTTCAGCCACGTCTATTATCGGACGCTTTTCTGCATAGGCTTTTTTTGCAATTTCAGCGGCGGCCAAGTAACCAATAACAGGGTTTAAAGCTGTCACTAATATCGGGTTCTTGGCAACGCTCTCAGCCAACACCTCATTGTTTACCTCGAAGCCTGAGATGGCCTGATCAGCCAAGGCTAGGCTGGAATTACTCATTAACTGAATACTCTGCAACAGGTTGTAGGCGATCACCGGGAGCATCACGTTTAGCTGAAAATTACCTGACTGCCCGGCGATGGTGATGCAACTATCATTGCCAATCACCTGCGCACAGGCCATCGCCACCGCCTCGGGAATAACCGGATTGACCTTACCCGGCATAATACTGCTACCAGGCTGCAATGCACTTAAGCGAATTTCGGATAAACCTGCTAGTGGCCCGCTATTCATCCATCGCAGATCATTGCTTATCTTAAGCAGTGCGACCGCGAGCACCTTAAGCTGCCCAGACACTGCCACCGCGGTATCTTGCGAGGACAAGGCCTCAAACAAAGACGGATTAGGAGAAAATCCAATGCCGGTATCAATGCTTATAGCCGCACAAAATTTTTCCGCAAACAGATCCGGTGCATTTACACCAGTGCCGACGGCTGTGCCTCCCTGCGCGAGCTGGCTTAGGTATTTCAGCCCATCCTGCAGACGCTCCCTGGATTTGCGCACTTGCTCCGCCCACCCATTTAACTCTTGCCCCAACGTTAACGGCATGGCGTCCATTAAATGGGTACGTCCAGTCTTAATCACCGTGTCCAGACTGCGTGCCTTATCGCGAATCGCCAGCTCTAAATGCTCAAGGGCAGGCAGCAAGCGATCACGCATTGCCAGCGCCGCACTGATATGGATAGCGCTAGGAATCACATCATTACTGCTCTGACTCATATTAATATGGTCGTTTGCACTAATCGCCAAGCCACTTTGCTCGGCCGCCAAGGTTCCGAGAACCTCATTTACATTCATATTAGTGCTAGTACCCGACCCCGTCTGAAACACGTCTACGGAGAATTGATCGCTACACTCACCGGCTAACACCCTGTCTGCGGCATTGGTAATGGCTTGAAATATCGGCTCAGGCAATAATTCCTCTTCCCGGTTTACCATCGCCGCACAGCGCTTTATGCGGACTATTGCTGAAATAAAGTCACTGGGCAGGGTGAGATCGCTAATCGAAAAATTATTCAGCGCACGCTGGGTCTGGGCACCGTACTTCGCATTCTTCGGCACCTGTACGTCACCCATACTGTCGCGTTCAATCCGGTATTCGCTCATACTCGCTCCGTCCTATTCACTCTAAACACTGTCATTGTCACTCACTGATAGTGACAACTTTATATGCGTTCCGTTAGCAAAATCCTAGCGCTAAACAAGCGTGCAATTATTACCTTAGCGCACAAATGATGCCGAATCCTTCACAGAATATCGGCGCACTCGTGTTATCTCGTCTAAATGCTTAAAATAACGCCAATTCACAGGGGGACAATAATGACTGACTACCACAATGCCAGCACCGAACAATGGCTTCAATGGGACAAAGACCACATTTGGCATCCCTATTCATCGATGCTAAATCCCGCAAAAATGGTCCCGGTCGTTTCCGCAAAAGGGGTGCGACTGACACTCGCAAATGGCACAGAGCTGATTGACGGGATGTCATCCTGGTGGTCCGCCATCCACGGCTACAATCATCCCAAACTCAATGCGGCGGCAAATACGCAGCTCAATGATATGTCCCACGTTATGTTTGGTGGCATCACTCACCCTGCGGCAGCCGCACTGGGAAAACGCTTGGTCGACATAACGCCCCAGCCCTTAAGCAAAGTATTCATCTCAGATTCGGGTTCAGTAGCCGTTGAAGTCGCCATTAAAATGGCCCTGCAATACTGGTACTCGATTGGCAAACAACACAAAACCCGATTACTCGCTCTGCGCAGTGGCTATCACGGCGACACGTTCGGCGCGATGGCGACGTGTGACCCCGTCACCGGTATGCACCACTTATTTACGAAAGTGCTGCCACAGCACCTGTTTGTTGAATCACCGCGCACGGCTTTTGGTGAAGCCGCCAGTGAGGGCGACCTCGCTGAAATGACAGCCGTCCTAGCACAACATCATCAAGAACTCGCCGCCGTCATTGTTGAACCGATAGTCCAAGGCGCTGGCGGCATGCGCTTTTACAGTGGCGACTATCTGAGACAACTCCGCGCACTCTGTGACGAATACGACGTCCTGCTAATACACGATGAAATTGCCACCGGCTTTGGTCGCACAGGAAAATTATTTGCCTGCGAACATGCGGGCATCAGCCCCGACATTATGTGCGTAGGTAAGGCCTTAACAGGTGGTTATCTCTCACTGGCCGCTACGCTTTGCAGTGATCGTATTGCCGAAGGTATCTGCAATGGCGAAGCGGGTGTCTTTATGCACGGCCCAACATTCATGGGGAATCCCCTCGCCTGCAGTATTGCCAATGCCAGCATTGATCTTTTACTAGCCGATGACTGGCAAACGAATATACAAAGAATTGAGCGTATACTCTGCGAGGAGCTCGCCAACGCCCTACCTTTGTCATCAGTGGCTGCAGTGCGATGCCTTGGCGCTATCGGTGTTATCGAGCTAAAAGAAGCGGTTGACATGACCAGCATTCAAGCTCGCTTCATCGAAAAAGGTATTTGGATGCGCCCCTTCGGTAAACTGGTTTACACCATGCCTCCGTATATTATTAGCGATCAAGATTTGACTTATCTCTGCAGACAAATTGTGGCTGCTGTGGCGGAAGAGGAATAGTGACCCATGCCAAAAGCGAGTTTTAAGGCACGGCTAAACGAGATTATTTTTGGCACTGAGCCAGGCGCAGGACGCAATTTCGATATATTCTTAATGGTCGTTATTTTAATCAGTGTTGCCGCACTGTTCGTCGACTCTATTTCCGAAATAAATCAAAAATACGGTGAATTTTTATTTGCCGCTGAAGTTCTGTTCACTCTGTTATTTACACTGGAGTACGCAGCACGGATTTATTGCTCGCCAAACCGCAAAGCCTATATCTTTAGCTTTTACGGTTTGGTGGATCTGTTGGCCACAATACCGACTTACCTCTCGTTTTTCATACCTGGCGCTCAACATCTATTGGTTATTCGAATATTTCGGGTACTACGCGTATTTCGGGTATTTAAATTATTACACTATATGAGCGAAGCAAATGTCTTAATTCGTTCATTGAATTCATCTCGCCGAAAAATATCGGTATTTCTAATCTCCGTGCTGACGGTCATCGTGGTGTTTGGCTCCTTAATGTACCTTGTCGAAGGTCCTAAAAATGGTTTCACCAGTCTACCTCGAAGTATGTATTGGGCCATTGTCACCGTTACCACTGTCGGATACGGCGATATTTCGCCCCGCACCCCACTCGGTCAATTTATTGCCTCTATTGCAATGATTACCAGTTACGCAATCATTGCGATCCCAACCGGTATTCTCAGCGCCGAATTAATTCAAGAAAGCCAGCGTGCTATGAGCAGCCGGAAATGTGATAGCTGTCAAAAATTTGGTCACGAAAAGGAATCTAACTATTGCAAGCATTGCGGTGAAAAACTCACACCACCGTATGGATAATAAAAAAGGCCAGCCGCAAAGATGAGGGGAAAATCGCGACTGGCTGAGGGAACTGCCTCACCCCAACAAAGAAGGGGGAGAAATTCAAGATTATGCTTCAGACAAAATCTGACTTATTAAACAGCGTGCTTAATAAGTCAGGCTTCTGTCTTAGACCGGCTAAAGTCCTAGACAAGCTGAAGTTTTAGAACAGAAACCGCGCACCGAGCTTAACGGTATCCATGTCGCCTTCCCAATTTGACGCGGGTGCCGGCAAAGTAGAGTCTTCTAAATCGATTTCATAGCGATCGTATTCCAAGGCCACCACGAAATGCTCGCTCACCTTAATATCTGCACCGACACCATAAAACGGCTCGTCGCCATCGTAACTTTGTTTTAATCCAGCTACCCGAACATCCGCGTCCCAGAATAACTGACCGCCTTTAATGTAAATGCCAAGCTGTTCTGTGATCGGCAAACGACCGACGATCGCCAAGCCATAACCGTCAATATCCGCCTTGCCGACATCGCCACCGAAGGACCCGAAATCAATATAGCTCGCTTCCAAACCCAGAAACTGATTTAACTGAGCGCCCACTATCGCCTCTTTAAAATCATCATCCTCATCAAAGTCGCCACCACGATCTTTATAACCGCCGTAGTTTGCACCGATATAAGCGTGTGGACCGGCTGTCGGGTTTGCAAAAACGGTAGACGCACCTGTGACACCATAAAAAAGTACAGCTGCTACCATCAAATCCTTTGTATTTAATATTCGCATAATTCTTCCTCTGTAGGTCTTCAAAAAATAGCGCGGGCCAAAGGCCCGCTAAGATCACAGATTACTCTGCTTCTTCTTCGTGATCCTGAATTGCTTGACGACGTGACATATACTCGTCACGACTAACAGCGCCGTCAGCGTTACTGTCTACGACAGCGAAATGTTGGCTAAGTGCCTGCTCGGATTTCGCTTCCTTCTCATCCAACGCACCATCACCATTTTGATCAAGTGCGGTAAAAATAGCGCTACTAGCATCATTAGTACCTTGAACACCGCCTTGCATTTGGGTTTGCGTGCCTAAACCCGAACTACCCATACCTCCATTTAGCTGGGTATCTTGTTGTACATTGGTATTCACACCACCTTGTGAAGAGCCCACACCAGAATCCTCTACTGCGCCCGACAGTGGTGCCGCAATACAAAATGAACTAAATGCTACCCCGGCAAAAACTGCTGCTAATTTTTTCATCATAATTCTCCTTAACAAATACCAATCTGATATAAAAATCAGAACAAGTTGTGATTTAACTAAATTTAAATTTAACAACCTAGCAAATCGACATCCCAATACTTAACTATTAAAAACTGACTTCATGGTCTGTCAATCAGTTACAGAGCAACCCCCATGCCAAAATTATTTATACTTTAAATTCAACAACTTAAGATATTGACAAGAACTAAACATGAAAAGTGACGGTCAAACCGTTGGCATTCTGCAACACAAGATGATTATTATTTTTTTTACTCATAAATTTCAACAACTTAGATAGTCTGCTTTTAGAAACACACGATTTACAAACCAAGAAAAGGTGAACTTTATATTCCTTAGTAAAAATAGAAGCCTTACTCAGCAATGGATAGGTACAGCTCTCTTTTCCATGTTACCGCTCATTGTCGCGGTGACTTACGCTGTGTGGGAGATGAGCTCACAAGCTCGAGCGCAGCAGCGTTTAGTCATGCAGCAAGCTCAAATTTCACACTTGAGTGTTTCCGTTCAGGAGCTAAGTAAGGAAATTGAACGCGCCGCAAGGCAATTCCAGCTTCTCCAAGAATCGAGCTTTTTAGAAATTCTAAATATTAAACAGTCTCAGCTAGAAGAAAGTATCAAAAACATAAAATTGCAATTACCAGAGTTTAAAAATAACAAAACGATTAAAACCATATCCGAAACCAGCTCAGAGATAGGGAACGCAGCAAAGAATGCTGAAGGCGATCATGCGACGCGACTTGAATCACTATACAAGGAACTGAAAGACAATAGCGCGATGTTAAGCGAGCAACTAACGACTGCAATCCAAAGCGCATTGAGCAACTCAGAGAAAGAACTAAACAACGTGCTTTGGCGAGTTCTTGTAACCGGTTTACTGGCCCTGCCCGCTAGCCTCTTTCTACTAGGGGCAAGCTCTATGATCGTAAATAGATCAATTAGTAAATTATCACTCGCAATTCATCATCTTGGACAGCGCAAGTGGGATACAAAAATTCGTATTAAGGGCCCATCTGACTTGATCGAACTTGGCCATAGGCTTGAATGGATGCGCATCCAATTACTCACCACAGAGCAGCAGAAAGCACAATTTACACAACATATAACCCATGAGCTAAAAAGCCCTCTCGCTGCAATTATGGACGCACAATCGCTGCTAGCTGAGCAAATACCCGGTGCTATAAACGAGCAACAAATGGCAGTACTGGACATACTTCGAATACAGGCCAGAAATCTACAAGAGCTAATTCAACAGTTATTAAATTTCAACGCGATCTCTCAAGGGGTCGACGCCCACAGCGAGCAAATCGATCTCAGTGCAATGTGCACAAAATTAATCGCTCGCTACCGAAGCTTCTTACCTGAATCTGATTTCAAATTTATATGTAGCAAGGAGCTTACGCCGGTAACCGGCAACACCCAATTAGTCGAAATGATTTTAAGCAACTTACTATCGAATGCCATCCATTTTAGTCCGGCCGGTGGCACTATTTCGGTCACATGGGGGTTCTGCGACATCGACAAATTCGGCATGCCTGATCTCAGCATTCAAAATGACGGGCAGCTCAGCCATTGGTGGCTAAAGGTATGCGACGACGGACCGGGAATAGATATCGATGAACAAGAGGCAATCTTCCGGCCTTTCTACCAAGGCAAAACCAAACGGCAAGGCTCGCTAAAAGGCAGCGGCATTGGCCTTGCCATAGTAAAGGCCTGCGTAACACAAGCGCACGCCACCTTAACACTAAAATCAAAAAAGGATGAAGGTACAGAGTTCACGCTCTACTTCCCAAACATATGATGAAATATACAATGAAGCCGACATTAACAATCGCATTTTTTGCATTGATAAGTGCCTGCTCAACACCAAGCAATAATATCAATCAAAAAGAATCAACACCCTCAAAAACTCGGGTGATCAGTACGACTAGCGAAAAACTACAACGTAGCGCTAATATCGCGCCAGTCGTGGCACTCTTGGAAAAGCGTCTCGCCTGGTGCCTATTGCCCGAGAACGAGCGGACACAAATTGACAAGATCCTTGCCAATCAAGGTAGTAATGACAGTATTCTTCAGCGAATTATATTAAGCAGCTGCGAACCGCAGCAGAATGCCGACAAGAGTCAGGAGTTAATCCAATCCGTTAATAGTCAATTGTTAAGCGAAGCTGAGCACTCGCTGCTAATGCTGATAGATGCCGAGAATAAGAGCACGCTCCAATTACAAAAAGATCGAGATGTATTCAAAGAAAAACTCCGTCAGACGATAGACGGAATCAGCGACATAGAAACACAGATCAATAACGATGCCACATCACCATCTGGGAGCCAGCAATGAAGACAGACGGTATAAAGGTATTACTCGTCGATGACGATCCGGGCGTTTTGCAATTACTCTCTATACGCTTGAACGCACTCGGTTTTAATGTCAGCTGCGCTGACGGCGGTGAGAGTGCTTTAAAAAAACTGAGGACTGAACGTGCGAATATCGTTATTTCTGATTTGCGAATGGACGGTATGAATGGCATTGAGCTTTTTGAAAATATTCAACAACACTACCCCAGTATCCCCGTGATTGTATTGACAGCCCACGGTTCAATTAAAGAAGCCGTCAGCGCGACCCAAAAAGGTGTATTTAGCTTTCTGACCAAGCCAGTTGATAAGGATGAGTTGCTAAGCAGTATTCAACAAGCCTTGCGGCTTAGTGACAATGATACAACGCCAGACACAAGGACAAGCAAAATTATTACCTGCAGCGCAAATATGTTGCAACTCCTCGAACAGGCAAAGCTGCTTGCGCAAAGTGATATCAACATTCTAATTCGCGGAGAAAGCGGCACCGGCAAGGAGCTTCTAGCAAGTACACTACAGGCATTTAGTCCGCGTGCGGACAAGCCATTTATCGCAATCAATTGCAGCGCGATTCCGGCAGATTTACTGGAGTCTGAACTATTTGGCCATGTAAAAGGCGCGTTTACCGGCGCCAGTCGCGACAATAAGGGACTATTTGCCACTGCCGACGGTGGCACGGTGTTTCTTGACGAAATTGGCGATATGCCAGCACAACTTCAGGTCAAATTGCTTCGCGTTCTGCAGGAACAGAAAATAAGACCTGTGGGAAGTCATGACGATATCGCCATCAATGTTCGTGTTTTATCGGCGACGCATCAGAATCTTGAAACCGCGATAACTGATGGCAGGTTCAGAGAGGATTTGTACTACCGCCTCAATGTAGCATCTCTAAACCTACCTGCGCTGCGCGATCGGGTCGCTGACATTCAATTATTGGCAAAGCACTTTTTAAATTGCATTGCTCAGCGAAACGGCGGTGTGTGTAAAAAATTCTCGCCAGCTGCGCTAGAAGCGCTAATGGCATATCACTGGCCGGGAAATATTCGCCAGCTTAACAATGTAGTAGAACAAACCGCTGCATTGGCGCCCTCGCCTATTATTGGCGAAGCGCAAATACTTGCTACCCTGCCACAAGTGAAAACGTCCCCAGTTGACAATCTTTCACTAACTGAGGCGCGCAAAAATTTTGAACGTGAATATTTACAGAAGCTACTATTTCAAACGAAGGGTAATGTTAGCGATGCAGCTAGACACGCCGGTCGCAACCGCTCGGACTTTCATAAACTGATAAAAAAACATCAGCTTGATCCCGATATTCAACGCGCAGCTAAAAGGGCCGGCAAGTAATAACAAGTGGACATTACCATGATCGAACAACTCACCTTTTCTGTCTCCCGCCAAGGCTTACATAGCATTACCACCACGGTGAACGAAACCATTTCACGTTTATTCAATAAGCAAAATGGCTTGTGCACCCTATTTATACAGCACACGTCGGCAAGCTTACTTATTCAAGAAAACTATGACGACAGTGCACGCAGAGATTTAGAGCACTGGTTAAACCGCCTCGTTCCAGAACACGATCCAATTTACACTCACACGCTAGAGGGCAGTGATGATATGCCTGCGCATATCAAGGCGTCGCTAACCGCGTCTTCACTATCAATTCCAATTATTAACGGCAAACTAGCATTGGGCACCTGGCAGGGAATTTACCTATGGGAACATCGCCATGCATCATCAAATCGCAATGTCATTCTGCATATTAGCAGTTAGCTAAAGATCTATTCAGTTAAGGTTAAGCTGCTGGCCTTAAACTCTGTCCGTGAGATATCAATTATGAACTAAGCGTCATCTTTGTGTTTCAAACGCTGTGGTATTCTCACCCAAATTTATTCGCAATTAACATAGTAGGGAAACGCGACATGATAAGTTTTAAAAACATTGTATTGAGTCTATCACTCGTTACCAGTTCCGCCCTTTGCAATGCAATCGAGGTCGGTGGCACCTTGCCGGACTTCAGCGTACCGACAAAAGGTGAATTGATCATTGATGGTAGCAAAATACAACACAAGCCTTGGTCAACTCAGCAAATCACCGAAGGTACACCAGCGCTTGTTTTCCATGTTGCCGCAAGAATGTCTTCCGACGCAATTATTGCTCCACTGAAAGAACGTCTAAATGCAAAAGACTATGAGCCCGGCAGCTTTCAATCCATTAGCGTCATCAATCTAAATGATGCGCTATGGGGAACTGCTGGATTTGTCGGAAGTGAATTAGAGAAGAACAAACGCGAACACCCTAAAGCCATACTTGTCGCCGACGACAAAGGCAGTGGCATTGCAGCTTGGGAACTACAAAAGGGAACCGTTGCTTTTATACTTGTAGATAGCAAAGGGGTAATTCGTTATCTAAAACAAGGCAAACTTACGCAGAGTGACATTGATACCATTATTACAATGCTGGACGAGGAAATTGCAAAGAGTAAAAGCTGATCCTCAGCGGGGCCGCGTCAAGCTAAAAGCAGCGGCGGCCCTCAACTAAACGCGCAAACTTGCGGAGCATTACCTTAACCCCAAGGTGCATAGCGGGGCTGAATACAGGTAAAAAATACTTACTAAAGCCCTTTGGCTTCATTGCCATTGTCCAGCGCACGCGACAGCACTGCTCACTTATCGCATCGACCTCGTAGCGCTCAGCAAATGACTCAATATTGTCCTTGCTGCCATGGGTAAAACAAAAAGCCATTTCCCGCCCACGCTCCCACGCGATAAACTCCTCGTAGCCGACAAGACCGCCAATCATGCTAACTGTGCGTGTTGTGCCAATACCAAAGGGCTTTGGCGCTGTCCATTCCACTTTTTGGATAGGCATAGCCCACCGCGGCCAATCATCGGCATTTTCGAATGATGCGAATACGTCAGCGGCACTGACTTTCACCTCGACCTCAGCTACATAGCGAAAGGGGGCCGTATCGAAAAATGTCATGTCGACGGTTTTACAAGGGTACTTAGCTACCACGCGAGTTCTCCAAAAGCGTTCTTTCACCAAATTGGGTGAAATGCCTATAGGCGGGAATCTAACACTGCCGGTAATTCTCAAACAAGGTAAGAACGTGAAAATGACAAAGTCTTCATCTAAGGTTCCACTGTAAATGCACGAAAACAACCCAATTCGGCCGGCGTCGGACGTCCTCGACATTCTGTATCAAGATGAATATATCGTCGCGATTAATAAGCCCAGTGGACTCTTAGTACACCGCAGCCCTATTGATCGTCACGAGACTCGATTTGCCATTCAAATACTCCGCGACCAGATTGGTCAGTACGTTTATCCAGCTCACCGCTTAGACAAACCAACATCTGGTGTCCTGCTATTCGGCCTTAGCGCGGAGGTGGCGAGAGATTTAGGTCAAATTTTCACGGAGCAACAGATTAAGAAGTCGTATATAGCTGTAGTCCGAGGTCACTGCCCCGACGCTGGTCATATCGATCACGCCTTGACTGAAGTGACTGATCAGCGCATCGCCAAGAGCAAAACAGCCGAAGCGCAAGCGGCTATCACCGACTTTCGCTTACTGGGCAAACACCAAATCGACGTTGAAATAGAAACCTATCCCCAATCACGATATTCACTGTTGGAGTTGCGGCCCCATACTGGGCGTCGCCATCAATTGCGACGGCACCTCAAGCACATTTCACACCCTATTATTGGCGATGCTAAATATGGCCGCGGACGTCACAATCGGTATTTCGCCGAGCAGCTCGACTGCCCTCGCCTACTCCTTCACGCCGCGCAGCAATGCTTTCTGCACCCGGTTACGGGGCATCCAATCAAAATAAACGCAACCATTGACCACCACTTTTCTGGCTTAATCGCCCGCTTTGGATGGCGGGACTCACTGCCAAAAGAGTGGCTCCAACAAAAGGTTACAAAATTATAACTTACATCTGCAATTAGCTAATCGTATGGTAGTGGCAATAACAATATATTCGTAATAAACCTCTCTGAGGTGCGACCAGTTACAGCGGAATAAAAACATGCTCACTCATTACGATTACATCATTGTCGGTGCGGGATCCGCCGGCTGCGCCCTGACAAATCGCCTGTCTGCCAGCGGTGAGCACACCGTGTTGTTGTTGGAGGCTGGAGGAAAAGACAGTCATCCCATGGTGCATATCCCTCTCGGGTTCGCATTCACCATGAAGAATCCCGAGTTTAGCTGGTGCTACCAAAGCGAACCCGAACCCCATATGAATAATCGACGAATAGATCAGCCCAGAGGAAAGCTCTTGGGCGGCTCCAGTTCAATCAACGGTATGGTTTACATCCGTGGCCAGCGAGAGGACTACGATCACTGGGCGGAACTAGGCAACAAAAATTGGAGCTACGACGATCTGCTACCAATATTTAAACGCTGCGAGCACAACACCGACGGCGCCAGCAAATTCCACGGCAGCGACGGCAAGCTGTGGGTAGATAACGTTGGCGACAAATACGCCCTTGCCGACATGTATATACAGGCCGCTACTGAATCAGGCATACCTGCAAACGACGATTTTAACGGTGAAAATCAAGAAGGCGCCGGCTTTTACCAAGTGAATATCCGCAATGGTTTGCGCCAAAGTACCGCGAAAACATACTTAAAACCCGCAATGGAACGCGAGAATCTGACCGTCATCACGGGAGCCTTAGCGAGCCGTATTACATTTAAAAACAGGCAGGCAAACGGACTGCAGTATACCCATAACGGCAAGTCGCAATACGTTCGTTGCCACCGCGAGATCATTCTGTGCGGAGGCACCGTCAATTCACCGCAGTTGTTAGAACTCTCAGGTGTCGGCAACCCGGCAATTCTGCAGCAACACGGCATCAAGGTTCATACTGCGCTTAATGGCGTCGGTGAAAATTTACAAGACCACCTCACCGTGAACACGCAGCGCTCCTTCATGGGATTAAAGACCTTTTATGAAGACTCTCGCCCCCTAGCAATGCTGATCACGTTTGCCAAACTCGCCTTTCAACGCAAAGGGATGCTGGTGCACCCCGCCTCGCAGGTTGGGGTTTTCTTTAAAACAGATAGCGCTGAATCACGGCCTGATGCACAAATTCACTTCACCCCAGCTGCAGGCACCCAGGATGAAAATGGTCGAATGATAACAGTGCCTGGCACCACTGCGACGGTGTGCTATCTTCGCCCTAAAAGTCGCGGCAGCGTACATATTCGCAGCAATAACCCCAATGATGCCCCAGCACTGCTTCACAATTACTTGGCTGACGAACACGACCGTAAAAAAATGATTGCAGCGGTCCGCAAGACCCGCGCTATTTTCGAAGCCCCCGTCTTTAACGAACACCGCCGTGAAGAACTCGTTCCTGGACCAGGAGTACAGAGCGACGAGGAAATTCTCGAATTTATACGCAATACTGGAGAATCGGTCTATCACCCAGTCGGTACCTGCAAAATGGGGAACGACCCGATGGCTGTCGTCGACGACAAACTTAAAGTACATGGAATCGATGGCCTTCGGGTAGCGGACGCCTCAATAATGCCAACGATACCGTCCGGCAATACCAATGCGACAGCCGTTCTTATTGGAGAGCGCTGCGCAGACTTTATTTTGGGTGAAAACGGCGCCGCTTAATGAGACGCTGTTAATTTTGACGGTAGGGAATTTGGCAGTATTCGATACCGTTCGCAGGTCGAATACCATGCTTGGCAAGACACATTTTCATTGAGTTCATCGACAAGCTGATATTGGGAGTGGGCCCTAAATACACATGATCTAAATCCACTGCGTCATTGTCGTCAGCCACCAAAGAAAAGCTAATATAAGGCACCAACATGCTGCGGCCTTCGCGGAAATTTACCGCCGCCTGCCGGTAATCTGACACCACAGGCGACACCAGGCGCCACTCTTGCTCTTCTTCAAAAGAAGGATGCTTCAGAATCGCCGCCAAGCGCAGCAAATCGCTTTCCAGATGTTCAAACAACTGGTGATAAACCTCTCGCTCAACGCCATCTTCAATACCATCTGCCAACACTTCCACTGCGTCAACGACCTGAGCGATCAACGCCTGCTGCTCCAATCGATCGTATATGCAGCGCCCCATACGAAAATGTTGTTTTGCCGCGCAACTTGCTACCGTCGCAGGATTAAATCCCAAACTGGCCCCTTTACCGACAGCGCTGTATCCGCGCCACTGACTTAACAAATTGCCGTTTGCGCGGAAGGATGCGCCGAATAAGATGTGGCCATTGGTTATCCGGTGCTTAACCCAATCGAGAAAGCTCGTTAATAAATGGGGTCGCCGATGACTTGCATCGATTCGACTTGCCACTTCGTTAGCAACCAGGTCTGCAGTATGACGCAGCTCGGCAGAATCATTCATATAGCGAATATCGCTAGCCCACAAACTTTGACTGCCGATGATACCCAGCACGCCACTCAATGAGGTGTAATGGTATAGCGTTTCTTGTGGCGGCTCGGAAAACAAAGTTTCGGTGATCGTACTTATCATATTAGCTCCTCGCCTCGACATTCGCCCTTTTTACCACAGCAAGATGACACCCACTCTTAAGCACCGATAATAAAAGTCGATTACGCCGCCCCGTCTGCCCGTAAAAACTCATTAACTAAGCCATTGAATATAAGCGGATACTCAGCGTGCAGCCAATGACCGGCATTGGCGATGGTTTCAAAGTACATATTCGGAAATTGACGCATCATTGGCGCACGATTTTCGTCACGTATGTAACCAGACAGCTCACCGCGAATAAACAAGGTTGGCCCGTCAAAAGGTTCGGCTGAGGGTGCGTCGCGCAAATTATCGTACAGCTCTGCGATAACAGGTAAATTCATCCGCCACGCCCAACCGTCTTTGCCGTCGCGCATTAAGTTTTTGAGTAAGAATTGACGTATCGCGACTTCTGGCACCGACTTCGTCAACAGCTGATCAGCCTGCTCACGATTTTTAAGTGACCGCAATTCCAGAGCTAGCAAGCTAGTAATAATTGCATCGTGCCCACGTCCGTAGCGCACCGGTGCGATATCAGCAACAATGAGACGCTTCACCCGTTCTGGATGAGTTATTGCCACTTGCATTGCAACTTTGCCACCGAGGGAATGTCCCAGAAAATGCGCACATGGCATCTCCAGCACATCCATTGCAGCAATAACGTCTTCCGCCATCACCGGAATATCCATTTGATCGCTGTGGGCAGATTTACCATGGTTGCGCAGATCCATGCGAACAACCGTAAAATGACTTTCAAGGCTGCGAGCAACAGACATTAAATTACTCGCTGAGCCAAACAAACCGTGTAGCAAAACAACGCTAACAGGCCCACTTCCACTCACTTCGGTATGTAACTGCACTGCTCTGGGCATATGTTCGCTTCTCATCGTCTTTCGCCATTGCTAGAATGCGCAGGCATTTTTAATAAAAAAGGGCTTATTGTGCGACTATATCTACTTATCTTGACGCTTATCGGCGCGGTTATGGCCACAGGCTGTAGTTCAACTGATTTTAATCCTACCGCCTACGACTATTTTATCAGTCGTGAAGACATTCAACAAAAACCACTTAAGAAAGTCATTCTTGCAACAGTAAACATCAGCGGGGAACCGACCCGTTCAGTGTTGCGTGACAGTGTCGACAAGGTAGATGGACTAGTCGAAGACTACCTAAAAGCGAATGGCATGACACTTGCCCCTAGTCACCTGTTCGACAACGCATGGCAGCAGGCCTTGCTAAGCTACGGAAATTTTTACGACCCAACCACCGGTAAAGTAGACACCGCCGGTTGGCAACGGGTAATGGCTGCAACGCTAGAGAGCCTGCAATCCCAAAAAGACATTGATGCCGTGATATTTACCGACCTTATTGAGCACGACGTGCAACACAGTCCAGGCATGAAGCATTATGCACGTTGGTACGGCGTAACACGTGAGCCGGCTACCGAAGGAGCCACATCCAGTGTTCCGACAGACTTCAATTGGACTCAGGTAATTAAGGGCGCATCCTTGGTTGTGACGATTTACACCACCGAAGGCAAACCTTTATTTTCCAGCCGCGGCGGCATAGATACCCTGCACGGCATCGACTCCCGCAAATCTGACAAGGGATTTGTGCGACGCAAAAAAATTCTCAGTCGCAGCAACAATATCGATGAAGGCATAGAACTGGCCTTCCACCCGCTCATTCAAATGAAAAATTACCCCGGCAAGCCACCTGTGGCGAAGAAAGCGAATGATGTCGACGCGACACAGAAGCCGTAATACGTTTCAACCACTCTAATAAATGCTGCGAAACGTGGCCTCAAACAAACTGAGGCCACGATCAATCATCCAGAACACCGCCACCGACCCCATCACGTATATTGTTGCCGTCTGAGCGCCAGACAATAGCGCCACACGCCGCAAAGGCATAGTAGCTAGAGTCCGCCGAACGGCGAGTAAGAGCGCCGCAACCATGGCGATAAAAAAGATCTGACCCAGCTCAATACCAATATTAAAGCCCAGCAATGCCGGCAATATATCGGTGCTAGACACAGTGAGTTCGTCTAGGACCGACGCAAACCCCAATCCATGCAACAAGCCAAAAGCGCCTACCAAAACGATAAACCACTTACCACCTAGCTTAGTATCGCTAGCCGCCACCGATTTACCGGCGTACAGCGCCATCACTAAAACACTGGCCGCAATAAGCCACTCGGTTAAGTTTGGCCAATGGGGGATTAAACCAATACTAACCAAAAACAAGGTGATGCTATGGCCCACCGTAAAAGCGCTGATCCAGGCCAAAAGTTGATAACGGTTGCTAGCTATTAACAGCAAACCCAATACGAATAGCAGATGATCAAGCCCAATAAGAATATGTTTAAAGCCTAAGCTGGTGAACTGGAATATTGCCGACCCGCCACTGTCCTGCATAGCGGGTGAAAAGCGATCTTCATCAGAGCTAAGCAAGGCTTGCTGCTCGTCTCCACTTATACCATACCAACGCAATAAAGCCGCCGAGCGGGATGCAGTAAGCCCTTCTATTGCAAACTCGAGTGATGCAGTCGACTTATGGCACAACATTGAATACCGCTGCTCAATTGCACCTTCACTCACAGCCTGATCCTGACGGTCGATAACTTGACAAGACTCAGGTAAAACTACCGTCGGCACCTTCGCGGCCAACACCGGCGTTTTCCACCAAAGGCCTATCAATCCGCCAGGCAGCTCCCTCAACTCAAGAAGCGATGGCGCCAGCTTGTGGGCATTCACATTGTTCATCAGGCATAGCAGTACGAAAAGCACACTAAATCTTCGCATGACAATCCACCTTGTAGTTGTCACGCAATTCCTCGACGTAGACATTCCAAGCCTGCGCTTGACGTTCTCGCCGCCATATTTCCTCGAGCTCAGGTAGTAACTCATTTAAAGGCAAGCGGTAAGCTTTATTCCTATTGTTAATACGAACCAAGTGAAATCCGTAGGCCGATTGCAGCGGGCCAAACCACGAACCAATCGGCGTCGCCGAACTGGCCAGCGCGAGACTAAAATCCTCACCAAATTTTGAGGTAATAGCTACGCGGTTTAGATTAGAAAAATGATTCCCATCTAAAAATACATCGCCGCGCCGACTATCTTGCGTGTTCTCACGCAACATCTGCTCAGCGCGTACGCGCGCGTTGCTGCGACTAGAATCAAAGTAGACATGCTCAAAACTTAGCCGCAGAGGAACCATCCCAAGATCTGGCCTCTGGGTATAAATCGTATCCAGCTCTTCTTTTGACGGTGAAAGGCCCTGTAAATTAAGCGCACTCTCATGCTGCATAAGTTGTATCAATCGGCGGCGCACGACTTCATCGCCAGCCGCGACATCCATAGCCAACACTGCATCAATTTTGTCTTGGCTATCACCTTTAATACCCAGGAAATCCGCATCCCGCAGCAGCCTTTGAATAATAACTTGGTCAGATTTATGCAAGCCCTGCAACATTGCCTCGCGTACCAGCATTTGCTCATCTAAGGCGACATTTACTAATTGCGACAATTCATTCGCGGTTGGCGCGCGACCAGCAACCTGAGCCCAATCAGCTGCTAATACCGTCCTCTGCGACGGCGTCAGACACGTCAATACGCGTTGGTTTTGACGCTCAACATGGCCATTAACGACATACAAAACGAAACCAATAATAATAAAATGCAGCAGCCGTGACCGTACTAGCTGCCTCAAGGTTGGACCTCGGCCGTGACATTCTCATTTTTTACACCGGCCTTAGTAACCTCCTCGCTCATGTCTTCACTCGGCGAATACCAAATTGGCGATGACCACGCCCTCTCCTGAATAACAGGCCGATGCGCCGCCGAACAGCACTGCTCATATCCCGGCTTTATCGTGTCGGGATTTTCACAATCAATTTTTGCCGCAATACATATTTGCTGGCTCCAGCGACATGTAGGGTTCTCTAGCACTCTCGCGTAGTAGTAAGCATTTTCTGTTGGATCAAACTGAGGGTCTTGCCAGCGACCACAAAGCTGGGGATGCCCGCTACCTTGCGTTTCGCAACTTTGTAAATCCACACCGGCGCTACTGTCGGTATCACCAGCAATATCGATCACAACTTCGTCGCGCTGACCTTCTTTGCCGACGCTGCCCTTTATAATTTGAATTCGCTGCAACGGCGTGCCAGTGCGACCTGCATCCATTTTTGCAAAGACCGTAAACACCGGCGCTTCAGCGTCTTCGTCCAAAAGTAAATCACCGCCCATTGCAACACCGTGATCATAGCCCTGAGCGACATAATCACTGCGCTCGCAAATATCCTCTGGCAGTGAGGCATCACCGCCAAAAAACCGTAAGCTGATGCGTGGGCCGCTGGTCCCATACGTCTCCCTGCGCTGCATGGCCTCAAACAACGACGAGCGACTATTTTCTTCTGCCCACACCGCCGCGAGACCACCTGGATTAAACTCTAAATCGTCGGGCAAGCCTTCCGGCACCGTATCGCCAACGGGCACACCGGCACCGCCATGGCCCAAAAAGCCCTTTTCAGCAACCGCGCCGGGCGCGCCAATATGCGTATCCGAGCTGGCAATAAACCCCAGCTTAAATGGGTTTACCCCTAAACGCTGCTCTTGCTCAAGCCCATCGCGCAGTACTTCGCGAATGAAGCCCCCATTTGGCTGCGGTGCCTTGCTCACGAACGGCAGAATTTTACCTATAAATTTATCGGAAAAGCTGCTGTAGGGTAGTTGCTCAAAAGCGCACAGTTCATCAGCACTGTTCAAGGGGTCGTAATAACATTCCGAGCTACCCTTGTGCTGCATTACTTCAACCAAGCGCTCCAAACGCGCCCGTTGCTTTGCATCGGCAACGGTAATTGGCTTACCGTCATCGCGAGCCAAACTAAACATATAGCCATCGCTCAGGTTTGAATTGTGCGGAATAACGAGCACCTCGCAGCCTGTTCCGGCATTGACACATTCACGGTCAAGCGCATCCCACAACAACGGTGCCGAAGGCGTATCAACAAAGCTTAAGGGTAACGCTGGGACCTGCTTATTTTTAAAGAGAATATTGCGATGTAAATTTGCAAGATTTGCCGAAGCACCGGTCCATTCATAGGCGACGAAGCTGGTAAATTCACAATTCTCGCTTCTATCATATGCATCTTCAGCGGCTTGTTGAATCTCCTGCCAAGGCCTCAGCCCCGCATCTCGACATAAGTCACCATTCGCCCCACACATACCAAGGCGTTTACCGCGAGAAGACTGGGTATTAAAAAGGAAAAAGGCTAGCCGAGGAGCCTCTCGATAAATTTTGCATTGCCAACTGCTGTAAGCCTCAAAGCTGGGAACCTGACAAATTTCAACTTCACCAAATAACTCTGCGTGATCGGTGACGACGGCAAAATCCAAAGGTCGGTCCAAACGCAAATGACGCAGCGCTTTGCCGTCCGCAGTCCACGGTTGCACTCCAATCTCCGCGCCGCGAGCAAAGCGATAGGCATCAGCTGGTGATGTGCGGGTACCTTGCGTGCCGGCATCTAATGAATATTTGGTATGGACATGGGTGTCGCCGAAAAAAACCTGGCGCTGAGGATCGCGATTCAAGCAGGGTTGGCGAACTTCGCCACGGTTAAGATCACTACCAGATATTTTCACAGATGAAGAGTCCTCAGCCTGTGCAAGCACTACACCGAAAACGCCAACAAGGAGAAGACAAACTCTCATAAAAACCGCTATTTCAAGCGAGGCAAAAATTGGCATCAGCTACCCTTCCTTGTTGTATAATATCATTTTTATAGCAACACTATTATTATGTAGAAACACCGTGTTTACAATACGGCCATTATTAAGGAATCGTTCAGGCAAGCTATGTGACTATGACCCTGTATTCATTCACAGGAGCGTCATTATGAAACTGACAAAAGCCTTAATTCTTATTGCTAGCTTAGGCCTCGCAGCAAATAGTGCTTTCGCTGATCATCGCAGTGGCGCCCACGTTGACGCACGCTATCAGTATCACGGCAAAGCACCCCATCAGGGCCACATCAAACACTACAAAAAATACGGCTATCATCACGGCGATAGATACTACAATGACCGTCATCACTACTACCACGGCAGACACTACAACAAGCATTACTATTCACGACACGTGCATAGTAGGCATTGTGGCCACCACTATGAGCCCGCGTTCAATACGCGAGTGAAAGTATTTTTTGGCTTATAAGGGCAACATAGATAAGGCGGAACGTTGGTTTCGCCTTATCTCTATTTATTCGCCAAAAAACGCTTTTTTAGCGTCATACCAGTCTTGGAGCTCGGGGCAATTTTCCGGAATTTTACGCCGTACCCAGCCACAAAAGCCCAGCACAACATAGAGATCAATATCGGCCTGGGTCAATGAATCACCCACCAAATAATTTCGATTACTTACTTCATCATTCATTGCCTCAAAGAAGGCTGAAATACGCAGATTTCCACGCTCAACCAGCTCAACAATTTGAGGTATTTTTAAAGGCCCAGGTAGAGCACTATCTTTAAAGGCATCACCTTTATTTCTCAGTACCTCTGCTACAGCGGAAAAACCTTCAAAAAAGATGCGGTGGCACCACCCAATAACGTGTGCTCGCTCTAAACTCGATTGACCAAACACAGAGGCTCCAGGATAGACCTCATCCAAATACAGGCAAATCGCGATAGTGTCGGATATGATCGCGCCATCGTCAAAAACCAAGCTAGGCAAAGTTAAACGCGGATTTACCGCACTAAATTCCGGGGAAAACTGCTCCTTCGCCGCCAAATCAATCTCTTGGGTCTCTAATTCGATACCCTTGTATTTCATCATTAAACCCACTCGGCGCGGATTTGGTGCTAAAGCATAGGTATATAGTTTCACCGACTTCTCCTAAATATTATTAAAATGCACATGGGGTGTATATGGTTCAGCTTTAGTTAAGCCAAAGGGCTCTATGCTGGATACTACCAATAGTTCTCGAGTATATGCCATGTTCAAGCATACCGTTATCCCGCTGATTCTCGTCTGCTCCACCTCGGTTTTAGCTGATCACCGCAGAGACAGTGTACGACATACACAGTATGCACAAGTTACCCATGTGCAAGCGATCTACGAACGGATCTCATACACCAGACCGACGGAACAATGCTGGCGCGAAGAAGCCGTCGTCCACGAGCGCAGCAGCTCTGCACCGATCTTTGGCGCCATTATCGGCGGTGCACTCGGCAACGAGCTCGGGCATCATAAAAGTAACAAGCGGGTTGGCGCCGTCGTCGGCGCGGTTCTTGGCGCAACAGTCGCAGCAGACGTCTCTAGAGGCCGTGGCGGCAGTCACTACGAAACCATCGATCGCTGTGAAACACAGCATCACCAAGAGTGGCGAGAAGAAGTTGTTGGCTATGATGTAAGCTATCGCTACCAAGGCGAGATTTATCACACCCGCTTGCCCTATAATCCGGGTAGGGAGATCGAAATCGAGGTGAACATCACACCCCGTGGTTAATGTAGATGTTTGGGAGTTCTATGAACCTTACTTCGCAACGTAAACTACCAATGCGAATATCCATTTTTCTCATTGCAGCCGTAATCGCGGTGCACAGCAATGCCAATCCGCTCGGTAACTTAGGTGGTCGCTTAGGTCTGCCCGACCGGGGCAAAGTTGAGCGCTTGGATGATCGCGGCCGCAGCAGACTAAGCGTGAATGAGGCAATTTCAATTGCCGAGCAACGCTATGGTGGCCGCGCCGTCGGAGCCAAAAAAATTAACAGCGGTAACGGTACGGCCTACAGTGTTCGCATACTGCAGGATAACGGCAAGATTAAAAATGTCATTATTAATGATTGAGCGAATTGAACCATGCGTATTCTGCTAGTCGAAGATGAAAGTTTACTGCTCGAGCAACTACACCGTAATTTTGAGCGTGCAGGCTATGCCTGTGATACGGCGGCAGATGGCAACGAGGGTTTATTTCTCGGCCAAGAAAACCCCTACGACCTAGCGGTGGTAGACCTAGGCCTTCCCGGCATTGATGGCATAAGTATTATTAAGCAGTGGCGCAAAGAGGGTCGCAAATTCCCTGTTTTAATCCTCACCGCCAGAGATCGCTGGCAAGACAAGGTCGAGGGTCTAGAAGCTGGAGCCGATGACTACGTGGCGAAACCGTTCCAAATAGAGGAAGTGATGGCCAGAGCCAATGCCCTGATCCGTCGCTCCGCAGGTTTTGCCAGCCCACAATTGCAATTTGGTTGCATCACCATCGATACCGGTGCAAAGCGTGCGCTGCTAAACAATACCGCCGTCGAACTAACGGCGTACGAGTACAATGCCCTTGAATATCTTGCAATGCGCAGCGGGCAAGTCGTTTCAAAAACCGATTTAACAGAACACTTATACGATCAGGATTTTGATCGCGACAGCAATGTGATCGAAGTATTTATTGCGCGCTTGCGGAAAAAAATTGACCCGGATAACGCGCTTAAGCCCATTTCGACCCTGCGCGGTCGCGGCTATCGCTTTGAGCTAAGTGAAACCCAGCACTAAATGTGGGAGCGGCGCGGCAAGTCAATTACCAGGCGACTAATTGTTGCCAGCCTTAGCCTCATGGCACTGCTGTTGGGAGCAACTGGTATCGCAATAGATCGCGCGCATACCGTGAGCTTAGTCAGCGCCGAACAAGATCAACTCAGACTCCAATTCTTCGGTCTACTCGGCGCAATCGAGTGGCAAGACGGCACCATTGATATGGGTGACCGATTGAAAGACCCAAGATTTTGGCAGTTTCGCTCCGGCCTCTATGCGCAAATTCGACTTCGCAATGGCACGCCACTATGGCAATCGGTATCCAGCGAAACAATTCCCCTACCAGCGCCCGAAAGCACACCACGTAGCGGTCAGGAATTATTTAGTGAGGCCCGCGTAGACAAGGAACCCTTCTTTGTATTTCAGTACCACGCTATTTGGGAGACCGAAGATGATCGCGAAGTCCCCTTACTTTTTTCACTCTACTCAAGTCAAAGCCCACTCATTAACGAGCGTAGAAAATTCCAACATCAATTAAGTCTATGGCTCGGCTTAGTACTGACAATATCCCTGATAGTCACTGCGCTCATTTTATACTGGGGACTGCGGCCACTGCGCGAATTAGCAATTGATCTAAAATTATTAGAGCGTGGCGACTCCACAAAACTCCGACCAAACTATCCTCGCGAACTACAGGGCATTACCCATAACTTAAACCAATTGCTCGACAAAGAAAAAAAGCAGCGAGAGCGCTATAGAAATACCCTTGCAGATCTTGCCCACAGCCTTAAAACACCGCTTGCCATACTAAAAGGCAGTGGCGCAAAAGACCCCGCCACAGGGGAACAAATCGACCGCATGGACAACATTATCAATTACCAACTCAAACGCGCGGTAAGCAGTGGCAAACAAAACCTAAGCAGACGCATACAACTGCGTCCATTAATTGAACGCCTGTGTAATACACTAGCTAAAGTTCATCGAGATAAATCTCCACAATTTGAAATAACATTAGACCCGTCATTGGTAATCGCAGTTGACGAACAAGACGCAATGGAAATGTTCGGCAACCTTCTCGACAATGCGAGCAAAGCCTGCACTGCTGCTATCGCCATACATTCCCATACCGTCGACGGGCACACAGTAATCTGTATTGACGACGACGGTCCGGGTATCTCTAAGGAATATCGGGAGGAATTATTGCAACGAGGCAGCCGCGGCGACCAATACGGGCAAGGCCAAGGTCTCGGGCTAGCGATTGTTAGCGATATTATTCAGAGTTACGATGGCGAGATCAGCTTCAAAGATTCGCGGCTTGGTGGCGTCTGCGCAGAAATCAAATTGCCTCGATAAACATTCGCAAAATCATGTGCAAAAAAAGCCAGAGCATAGCTCTGGCATTTTTTTGCCGAGTAAAGAATTTACAGTGGAATAATCGCTAAAATATCGACAGGTAAAGCATCTAAACCGGGTATGCTTCCATTGCCGACCACACCGAGAATATCAATTGGAATGATATCTAAACCGGGCAAGCCGCCGGCTCCACCCAACAAACTCAGTGGATCAATGGGTAAGGCGCCCAAAGACGGTAAACTAGGTAAGCCACCTGCTCCACCAAGAAGTGCAAGTGGATTAACAGGCAATGCGTCTAATCCAGGTAATCCACCACCAAGCAATGTTGTCGGATTAATCGGCAGAGCGTCTAAGCCGGGTAAGCCGCCACCCAAAACTGGCAAGTCGCCAAGCAACGATAAAGGATCTACCGGTAGCGAACCCAGCCCCGGCAACCCACCAGCACCACCGGTCAAGCCACCAAGCTGATTATCGACTTGAGTTAAAATCCCAATGACTGGCGCCAAAGGGCCGGCCAAGCTAAAAGACGAAATTGACGCTAAGGCTACTGCTGCTGCAAGTTTTTTAGTATTGGTCATTATTATTTCCCTACATTGTCATACTACGAATTAAGCTTGAAGTTAACACAACCACTAAGCTCTTCTGTTGTAACCACGCAATCATCGTACGTAATAACACCTATAGTAAGTCGTGACGGACATCACAAATTTTTTGCGCTTTGATGATTAAAACACCCCCTATTTCACACTAGATCAAATTTGCCAAATTGGAGCGCGACACCGCCAATGTCACAACACCGCCGAGATAATCATCACTATCTGCTACAATAGGCCCGGTGGCGCGCTGTAAAGTGCCACTCTTTTTCATAGCGACCAGAATAACTGCAACCCTATTTCACGCAGGAGACCAAAATAGCCATGTTGAGTATATCGCCGTCAGTGTCGATCCCCGACGACGAAATCGAACTGAGCGCCATTCGCGCGCAGGGTTCGGGTGGTCAAAACGTAAACAAAGTGTCATCGGCAATCCATTTACGCTTTGACATCAACGCCTCGTCGCTACCGGAGTTTCACAAGCAGAAACTACTGGCAAAAAGCGATCAACGAATAAGCAAAGACGGCATTATCATCATCAAAGCACAGCAATTTCGGACTCAAGAAAAAAACCGTGACGACGCCCTATCTAGATTACGGGACCTTATTAAAGATGCCATTAAAACCCTGCCACCGCGACGCGCGACCAAACCAACAAAGGGCTCGCAAAAACGGCGCATGGACAGCAAATCCCAACGCGGAAAAGTCAAAGCACTGCGGGGCCGCATAGACGACTAGCCCGCAACATTAAGCACCCCTCGGTTTTATCGTATAGCGCCCCTCAAGAATAGCTTCCAAAATAGCAACAAGCTTACTCCGCAAAAAAAACAAGGCGCTGCTATGTACTTAGATGAAGACATAAAAAACTTCATGGAAACGCTGGTCGAAGAAGAGTTTTCAGCACAAAGCCTCAACAAGGCTTACGACCACGAATATCTCCAAGACCTATTTTGCATAACATTGAATCAACTAAAGCCCCACTACGTGCGCAACGCTATAGACGTAAGAATTAACTTTACGTCGACTGAGCGCAGTGACATATCAAAGAAAATAGCGGTCGCTATTAATGAAGGGCATAGAATCTTGAATTCTGGCAGGCGCTCGGCAGAGCGCGATTAAATACAAGCGCTTATCAATGGGGTCTGAGTCATTGATTTTGATTTTCTCGGAATACTACCGACTTCCCATCTCCTCCTCGCCTCAAAGGCGCAGACCGTCGCCCGGTTTTAGCTTCAATCTGCGCCCTAAACGGTCACTACCCAAAACCCACGCCTTGTTTGTTGCTTGACGTATCGCCGTCAAGTCACGCTCAGGCATCCTGCCTCGAAACAACACGCCGTAAGCACTCTGTCTCTCCTCATCTATTATACCCAACTGGGTATATATCGGATGTGGCGTCAATAACTGAATTGGCTTAGCCAAAGCATTCCCCTGATAACTAGACCAAGGGTATTCAATGATTTGGTCAATCTAAGTTACAAGTAGAAATAGATATTACAACGGTAATCCGCCTCTTCAACGGTGTCGTAATACTTCGGCGTTTTGTATTTATCACCGAGCCCAGCCTTTATGTCTTTTTCTTTCTGCACCGTATAAGCATTTAACTTTAGCATTTTCTTTTCTATCGTGGCCTTTGTTTCCTCATCATAGTAATGTTCGAAAATATAGCCACCACAATCTTTAGTCCCTATTCCATATGCATGCTTATACTGCATTATCCAAGACAACTCCACCTCATTAACTGACAAAACACTTACGTAAATATCTCCCCAAAAGCCTTTAGGTACGGCCGACTTCACATCGACTTTTCTTTCTATCCACTCGCCATCAAGGTATTCTTTCCAGCGTACACGCAAATACTCCGGCACACCTAAAACATCCTGAGTTAAGCCATTATGAGAACCATCTTCATAGGGCATATTTCCCCCATAAATCCGAAATACGAGCTCACCTTTTTCGTTAATCATCTCAGGCTCATATAAATCCCGACCTGTGTCGTTATGCACGGCGTAGATAATATAAGCCTTGTCATTTAAGGCACTACAACCCTCAATAAAAAAAAGTGCACAGAAAAAAATAAAATACTTCATCCACACATTCCTTAGTTTACGGTGATGCCCACATTGCTTTGCAACCACTGCCGATATTGATCCATATCGACAGTACCCCGCCGATTGCCTTGGTAGTTTTCATTAATCATGTCGGATAAATCCGGAAATTGTGGCGCGGTTTTTTGCCGCTCTGCGGGGTCTATGGGCTCCCATTGCACACATTGTCCTCGTTCACGGCGTTCACATTGCCTGTTAGGAGTGCTGAAGGGATCATTGGGATAATAAATCGACCGATCTCCGTCATCCGGATGAATCGCTCCCATAAATCCATCAGCGCGGCGCTCATCATGGATTACTGGACCTGTTACTGCTTGGTGCTCTGCTGATAACGGGCCGAGACTCACACCTGCATTCACCGCCTGTTGATACATCCATTGCAAAGCCACATCAGACAAGTCGCTGTCGGCATAGCCGCCGCCTACATCAGAATGTGCACCAATAAAGCCCCGCTCAACCACATTGCCAGAGGTAATGGATGCACCTGCAACTGGGGACACCGACGACAGGGGGAACAAGAAGCGGTGCTCATTCAACGCAACCGCTTGAGCGACATGGCCAATGCGGGAATCAATACTAAAATCATAGCCTATGTCGGTACCATTGCCCGCTAGGCCCATTGAACCCACCGTATCGAAAAGGCCCATAAAGCGAATATTAATAGGGTTGCAATCAGTGACTAGACCGCCCCAGCCATCGCTGTCAATACGCTCGAACACCTCATTGGAAAACTCCCGTGCCGCTGCTGCACCACGACTAAAGCCGACAATATCGATAACACGATCCCACGAATCATTTTCTAATAGCGTGCCAATTCTAGTCAAAGCCTTATCAACGCGCTCTCTGGAACCCAATCCCGCGCCACCGCCCAGCACATCATCCCAGATATCGCCATCAGTACCAACGCCAGGTTGATAGAAGAAGTCGTCTACTGAGTAACCCTGAGCATAATAGTTTTGTAGATGCGTAACATTGGTAAAGGTTGCACGATTACCCTGATCATTCCCCGTCCCGTCAAAGGCAAATAAAAACAGGCCCCAGGGATCGGTATTAGCCACCGGGTTGGCCATGGCATAGGCAAAGGTGTTGGCACCCCCCATTATTCCGATAGGGTCACTTTGGGTATAGCGGCCTGTTTCCGGATCATAATAGCGATGGTAATTGTAATGCAGGCCGCTTTCCGCATCGAAATACTGGCCGGCAAAACGCAGATTGAGGTTGGTGAAAGTGCCGTCGCCGTCAGGATCTTCATCAGGCAGCCCCACGCCGAACGCATCGCTCTGCCACTGCCAAACTGCTGTTTGATCTTGATTTGTGGCCAGCCGAGGTGTGTTAAGGTGGTCGCTATGCAGGTAGGTAATGATCGGAACTTGCTCAGCTTGCTGGTCGATCATCGCTACGGGCATACGCTGCCACCAAAGGTAAAAACGGTTGCTCTGCACCCCATCCCTAGGACTCCAAATCGTTTCCCCCAGTAACTGCCCATCATAATTATAGTGAAAGACGGTATGTTTTGGCCCCTGTTCAGTCATCGCAAGTTTATGCGTGCGCTGCCCCAAACTATTGTATGCGTAGGTCGATTTTAGTCGCCGATTGACGTACACCGCGACCAATTGGTTGATTTGGTTATAGACGTATCGGCGATCTAGACGGGGATGTGACTCAATCAGTGTGTTCCCGTTTCCGCTTAGTAATAATTGCGTGCCGCCGTATGTCTTAATGTGACTACTTTTTATTGAATAGTCTGAACTAATACTCACCTGTTGATCACCCAAAGATAAGTGCTGTGCCAGCCGATTGCCAACGGCATCGTACTTGTATTCTTTAGTGGGCAATCGGTCTTCGGCAGGCGTCTCTGCCACTAGACGTGCTAACGCATCGTAACGGTAATGCGTGCTAGGCTCCCCCACCATGCCGTGGGTATCAATGAGCTCGATCTGGTTGCGCGTGTCGTAATGATAGTTCTGTTGCCGCAATAGAGCGTCGAACTGAGTATTTTTCAGATATTGTCTAGTTAACCTGCCGTCTAGATCATAGTTGACACTTGCTTCAGCGCCATTCCCGTAACGCCAAGCCGCCGGTGTATCTCCCAAGGCGTAAACAACTTTGTCGATTATCGTTTGCCGAAAACCTGAGCGTTGGTAATAAATTTTGCTTACGCGTTCCCGGTCATAGCTAAATCGTTGCCGGTCACCGTTGGGAAGCTGTATGTAGTCCAACAGACCTTTGCGGTTGTAGTAGTAACCCACACTAAAATTTGCTGTTTGACCGTTGAGCGTAAAAGCGCGCACTTCGTTGGTCAGACGACCAAGGAAGTCGTAACTGTAATCAATGGTGCCACTGGCATCTTTGATGTGGGTAAGCTGCCCGATGCCTCGGCCGTGTTCTGCATCCGTACTGTCATAGCTATAGGCAACATCATTTCCAGTATCTGGATAGTCAATAGCAACAAGACGGCTGGCTAGATCATGACGATACTCTGTGCTTGCACGTACCGTACTCGCCTCAGCGAGTGTAGCGCCACCTTGCGTACGAATTTTATTGCCCGCACTATCATAATGATGCAGAAGCACGCCCGTATCGGGGCTCTGCATCATGACTATGTCGCCAAAGCCATTGTAAAAGTAGCGAGTCTGATGGCCTTCGGCATCGGTAATACTGGCCACCCGGCCCTGCAAACTGTAGTCAATAATGGTTTTACCCTGCAAGGCATTCAGGGTTTGGGTGAGCCGACCCAAGCCATCGTATTGCTGAAGGGACGGCTGGTCATTACCCTCCTTCCGCATACTCAGTAATTGCCCGCCTTTGGTGTAGCGGATATCGGTTCGCTGGCCGTATTGACCCAAAACGGAAATCACCCTCCCCAGCGAATCCAGTTGCCGATCGAACTGTCGTACCGGCAAGCCATGACTATCATAAGCAGTTTTCTCCTGCCATTGTCCGCTGACCGGCGAAGGAGTAATGCTCAACATCTCCCCCCTATAATTGACCACCCCAGTCAATTGCCTTGCGGCATTGTAATCAAATTGCTGCCAACTGCCGTCGGGCAGGGTGAGCTTTTGTAGCAAGCCGTTGCGGTCGATATCCAGGTCGATGGTTTCTGCAAGGTCACCGCCCCGGCGGGTGAGTGTGTCGAGGTGCTGGTATGCGTCGTAGGTCAGGCTGACCTCGATGCCGTTGGGCAGTTGGGCCTGAGTTAGTTGGGCGTGGCGATTGTAGGCGGTGAGGCGGGTAGTCTGGCCCAGGGGGTTGGTGATGGACTCGATCAGACCGTCGCGGTTGTAGGCAATGTGGGTGATGTCGTCGCTGCCGTCATCCCGGGCTGGCAGAGGACCATTGATTTCCACTTCTTTGGGCTGAGCTAGATTGTCTTGAGTGAAATAGTAAGAGTAGCGCCAAGTGCGTTGCTGGCCATACGTGCGATAAGGCTGCTCTTGTTGGCTGAGGTCGGTATCGGTACGGGTAAGTAGTCGGCCTGCGTCGCTGTAGTGAAACTCACGTTTGAGGTAGGTCTGCCATTCGCCAATGATATAAGTGCTGTAGGTAGCCTGGGTAACCAACGGCAGATCGGGGTGCCATTGATGTTCAATACGGCGGGCACCTTCTTCTGGCAGCCATTGACCCGCGTGTTTAGCGAGACCGTCCTCCCGCTGCTCTACCAACCCCCGCTCGTTGCGGGTATAGCTGGTGGCTTGGCCATTGGCGTCCACCGCCAGCTTAAGAAAGCCCTGAGGATTGTAGCGATGATTCTGGCGAGTTTCCGGGCAGGTGGGAGTGGCCTGGCCATCGGCGCGGACCAAACGGCGGTAGCCAGGCCGGGCAGCTTCGAGATGGAAAACCGTCGTTCGCCCAGCGGCATTGGTCATGGCAACAGTGCCATCGTCGCGATAATCAAAGGTAAGCTTTTCAGCACCCTCGCCGTGTTGACTGAGTACTGCCCGGCCTAAATGATCATAAGCCCAGGTAGCGTAGCGCTGGCCTTCAGCATCGGTAAGTCCGGTCAGGGCATGGGCAAAGCGGCTGTCTTCATAGTGGTAGGTGGCGGTATTGTCGGTAAACACCGCACTCACACTGGCCCAGAGACCTAGGCCGCTACGCTGATAGCCATGGAGGTTACCCGTATCACTGTACTGAAAGCGCAGTTGGTCACCGTCGGGCAATGTCACCCGGCTCAGCCAGACCTGTTTGTAGTGCAGTTGCAGCGCTGGGCCGCGGCTGTCGGTAATGCTGGCCAGGCGCGCAGCATCATCGTAGGTCAGGGTGTGGGAAATGCCATTGGGGTAGCGGACGTCTTGTAGCTGCCCCAGGGAATTGTAGTGTTCCACCACGCCATTAACGGTGGTGTAAAGCCAGCCGTCGCCCGCTTCAATGAGTTGGTCCACCACGCCATCGCCCTGCCAGTGCTTACCGTCTTGGTTAAACACATAAACAGAGCCATCGTCACGCAACATCTTGAGGGTATTGCTGTGTGGCGATGGCCGTGGTGGTGTGACTGTGGCAGTAACGTCTTCTGGCTTCGCCGGTAAACGCGGCAGTAAGAGTTGACGACTGTAACTGTGGCGCCAACCGTAACCCAGCGCACTGCGAATGGGGCTTTGCAGGCTGTTGTAGTAACGCTCAAAGACCAGAGGGGTGACACCGGCATGACGGTAGTCAAATTCCCGCTGAAATTTGTTGCCGGTGCCAATATCAATTGGGTTGCCGAAGGCGGTGTTAGTGGAGGCAACTGACGAGGCCGAGGGTGAACTTAAAGGGTCGCCACTGCCACCGCCCGTGTCTGCGGCACAGGACTGCCCCCCACCAGGATTGGGATTAAAAGGGTCTTCACTGTCGGGGTTGTCATCATCGCCGCCAATACCACCGACACCGCCATCCTCAGACTCGCCACCGGAGCCGTCCTGGCCATCACTGCCCTCACCCGCCGAAGGCCCACCGCTGCCGCCGGAACCGCTACCACCACCTATCGGTGCTAGGCCCGCTGTCTCCTTGGGATAAAACCAGCCCTGATAGTAGTTGGAGGCCAACTGGCTGGCCATTTCTCCCACATGCTGTTGCAGTGCGGGACCATAGCTTTGCACCCCGGCCAAGCCAACCAATACCCCAATGGACAGAATGGGCAGGTATTCCGCCATTACTGCGCCGCAGATCGCACGCCGTGGCTTGCGTATGGATATACCCAGTATGTTTAATAGCCGAGTTAGCATGGCCAAGTCCCTTTGTTTGCCGGAGGCCAGTGACCTCACCGTTCTTTCGAAGGTTTCCGTTCCTTCTCATATTTGCCGCTAAATCCTTCCGTTCATCAACACGAGGCTTCTTCGCTCTACTCCTGGGGATTAGGGCCGAGCAGTTGCACGGTAACACGCCGATTCTGCTCCCGCCCCGCCGCGAAACGATTATCCGCGTAGGGACTTGCCTCACCCTGTGCCAGCCGCTCAATGTGTAAACTGTCCAGACCAGCCTGTGATTTTAGCGCGGCGGCGACATGATCCGCCCTGCGCATCGCCAGCGCACAATTGTAAGCCGGCGCGCCATGACTATCGGCATGGCCGGTAATCACCACCTTGCTAACCTTGTCACGCTGAATCTTTGCCGCCAAGGCGGTGAGTTCGCGCCTGGACTGCTCAAGCAAGTGAGTACTGTCGTAGAGAAAAAACAACGATACTCTGTCATCGTCAACAGCTTGATCTGCAGGCTGAAACGGCGAACTGACAGGCCCGACCAGCCTCAGGAATGAACGCGGCTGGTCATCCAGCTCCACTATATAGAACTGGGCGTAGTACTCTGCATTGCCCGGCCCCGTGGCCTTGGCCAACAGATAGTGTTGGGTATCCTCCTTACCAAGCAGCTTGTCGCTAAGATACAACTGCCAGCCGCTTATATCACCGCATTGAAGGTAATCACAGCGGTAGAGCGTTTCAAATTTCAGGCGCTCCAACTGCCGCTCGACATCCCTGTATAAGGGTAGGATCGTAGTACCAGGCTTGTGGTCGACAATACGTACGGAACTCTGCGCCTCGAACTGGAGAACCTGTTGAGCCTGATAGCCTTCCGCGCCGTTCTCTGTGCGCAGATACTGGATTTCGCCCGACACCAACTCCAGCATTTTGTGTTGCCGGGTGGATTGATAGAAAACCTTGCCAGACGAAAGGCTGCTATAAAGCACGCTTTGATAGGGATCGGCAAAGGCAACTTTCAGGCAACATAACAGTAAAATGGAGACAAGTTTTTTCATACTGGCACCGGATATATTCCCCATTGTTACATGCTACAAGTCATGACCACCCGGGTAAGAAACCCAAGGCTGTCGCGTGCGTTTGCGTTATATACAGGTGCAACCAGCGGAAAAGGCGGTTCCCGGGACACAAACTGCCGGTAAAGCACCTGCAGCTTATCGAAGGTTTCAGCCCGGTATTTTGCAATCGCCTGGGCGCAAGCGGGACCAGCCATCAATGTGGTCGCTAGCGTTTGTTTCTTTAACGCAATGATATTTGCCAGTGCACGGTCCGCTTCACGATGGTAACCACGCACCACACCAGGGTTTATGTACTGCAGTTGATACGCAGGCTGCTGCCTCTTCCGATCCAGCTCTTCAGTAACCAGTTCGTCTTCCTTTTGGGCCGCCACCGCCAGCGCACTATCCAACTCGGCCAGCTGGGAAAGTACTTGCTGCGAATCTGCCGACCATGCCGGCAGGCTTAATAAGCAGAAAAAACCCACCCTAAATATTCTCACAATTCCCCCCCGCCTCTTCATCACCTTCACACCGGAACCCCGACTGCATGCGTATCACCGTGTGCCCCACAACCGGGATAAAATAGCGATTTTCGCCAAACGCCGCCGTCATGAGCTCACAAGCTTGCCAATCAGCGTCTGCAGTATTTACCGCTCGCAATGTACGCCAGATAATAAAGTTGGCCACAGGCACTTCCAGGTCATAACAATAACGCGAGCGCACACTCAGCAAATTGGCATCCATCAAGTTCACCCTGCTGCCATCAACGGCGTGAAGAGAGGAATCCCTCGTGTCAAGATTATCCACCGGAATCTCGAACACACTCTTCACAGCGGGTTTGAAGGCACCACCGTAGTCGCTGAACGGACATCCCGCCCCGGAACACGGCTCCAGGTCTTTAACGGGCACGGCAAAATAATCGAAGACTTCCCTGCTTGGCCAGATAACCTCTATGGGTTTGTAAGTATGGGACGTTGCCAACGCCATTTTGGAAGCCAGCAATTTAGGCTGATCCGGGTTATCAAAAAGCCCATCAGTGGTGGTACCACTGCGAAGTTCGGGCCTGATCTGCCCCAACGCCACCATTCGAGACCAGAACACCTGCTCCATTTTAGCGGTGTAACCATGATTTAACGCTCCGGATCGGGCAGCCTGAAAAGTGGCGTTGTTGACCGTGGCCTTCCCCCGATACAAGAGTGCAACTTGAACTATGCCCATCACCATGATCACCACCAGAGGAAAAGCTATCAGCATTTCCGGCAGGGCTTGGCCCCGCTGAGGGGGGTGATTGTTCAACATCAAACTCGGCATCTATTGGCCAGTAATGGCCGTAATCAGGCCATCCTTGAGCAAGAGGAAATTGCGCTCGTATTCGGGATTGTCCACCGCCGTGCGCTGATACCCTTCATCGGCAAGACTCATCGCCTCCTTTACTTTAAGCAGGGCGAGGTTGTACCAAGCCTTGGCGACCGAGGAATCTATATTGATGCAACGCCGATACATTCTGTCGGCCGCCGGATACTGGCCAGTACGAACATAAATATTTCCAAGCATGAAATGTACGTCGTAGTTGTCTTCGACCCGCTCACTTAGCTTGAGCAACACACGCTCGGCATCACTATACAAAGCACGATCGTAATAAGATTGTGCCTCTACCATTGGATTCTGTGGCTTCACATTCGCCGCCGTGGCGCTACAGGCGGAAATGTTAAGCATCATGAGCAATACCGTTAGCGCTCTAAAAATCCACAACATCACCTACCTCCAATTTTTGATTCAACACACCCGCTCCGGTCTCAAAAACATAGTAGGAACCGGGACATGCCAAGGTTTTAAAGGGGGCGACCGAATCATGGCAAGCCAACACATTGCGAGACGAATCCAGAAAGACAATATGCAAAGGCTTATTCATAAAAAAAGTATGAATGGATGAACACGGGTATATCACTACCGCTCCCCGCCTTTTTGCCACCGGAGAAAACATTCCCAGCAAGCGAGACAAAAATCGATTGGCATGAACAGGTCGCGGAGCAAGCTGGATCACGGGCGTTGATGTCGTCATTAAAATGCCTCCATTAATTTCATGCCTATGGGAAAAAATATAATGATGAAAGTGCTTGGGAATATGAATGCCACCAAGGGGAAGATCAGTTTTACCGGTGCTTCCATCGCCAGTTTTTCTGCCTTTTGAAATCGCTCGATACGGCGCTGATCAGCCTGGACCTTTAAAGCCTCGCCAATAGACGCGCCGGTTTTTTCTGCCTGAATCACGGTGGTAACAAATGCGTTAATTTCGGAAAGAGACAACCTATCCGCCATCAGGCGAAAGGCCTCGCTCCGCGGCACACCGGCACGCAAGTCTCGCATACACTTTTTAAATTCAGTTTTAAGGGGAGACTCCGGCCCTTTATCTACAGACTGCGCGATCGCACTGCTCATATTCAGACCTGCCTGGGTGGCCATGGTGAGAAAATCCAGGTACACCGGTAGCGACTTCACCAGCTCACGCTCCCTTCGTTTCTTAAAATCATTTACGCTGATAAGCGGCATAAGAAAGCCAAGCAGAAAACCTGTTGCCACATACAGGTAATCCATTGCTCCAAGCATATAGCCACACAAAGCCGCTACCCCTGCCATCACCGTGGCGGCGGTTAATTGCAGCCCAAAATACTGAGTTGGCCCCATCATGTAATTTAGCCCAGCCCGCTCTAGGTGCTTTTTATAGAACACCAGCCACTCTACCGGCAGTTTGTCGCCAATATAGTAGGAAAACATATTCACAATGGGCCATATCCGTCTTAATGATTTTGGCAATGGATCCAGATAATCGCGCTCATCACCGGGTACTTCCTCCCGAATACCGTATATAGACACATACATCACAACGATAGAAACTGGCACCATAGCTATCGCCATATATTTAAAAATAAACTCATCAAACATCGATATTCACTATTTTTCTGATAATTTTGTAACCGAGAAATTCAAGAACAACAATCACAAAACACGCGATCCAACCACGCCAATCGGTATACAATTTTGCCATTGTTTCAGGTTCTATCAGATAGATAGCAAAACCCACCCCAATGGGGAGCAGGGTCATCACCCAGCCCTGCAGGGTACCCATCGCGGTAAGGCTTTTAATTTTTCCTTCCATTTCGGCACGCCTGCGAATGGTATCCGAGAGCCTAAATAAAACTTCTGACAGACTACCGCCCACTTCTCTGGAAATTTTCATTCCCGCCACAACCAATTCGAGATCAGAAATCGGAACTCGACGATACATATTGTCAAGCGCAGAATTAAAATCGACGCCTAGCTTCAATTCATTCAGGAACAGGCCAAACTCCTGACCAAGGGGGCCGTTGTTCTCATTTACAACAATAGTGAGTGCGCCGCTAAGGTTAACTCCCGACTTCAACATGCCCGCAGTCGCCATCAAGGCATCCGGAAGATCCCTATTAAATTTTTTATAACGGCGATTTTTTAGTATCGTCACCACCTTGGCGGGTGTCAGGAGAACCAGCAAACCAAATACGATTGACATCCATACAGAACTACTAACGATGTAAACCAAAAGCGCAATAAAGACGAACGCCGCCGCACTGATATATTTAATGGTTTTGTCATCAATAAAAATAAAAATTTCATGCAGGGAAACCGTAGTGACATCTTTTACTTGTTCGTCATACTGGCTGATAGCGGAACGGGTGCTCCCTCCCACGGAATAGATAACAGCCAGCAGCGCCAGAAAAGACAGCGTTGACACCAGAACGGGAAACATCATTAGCCCGCCTGCTGCCTAGTGAAAATATCCAAGTCCACCGCTATACCCCTCGCTGACAGTTGTTCGTAGAATTCTGGCACCTGCCCCATGGCTTCAAATTGACCGATGACACGACCGTCTTCGTTATAGCCCGATTGTGTAAAACGAAATATTTCAGATAGCTGGACAATATTCCCCTCAACACCGGTGACCTCCGATATCGATGTGATTTTTCTGGAGCCACAGGCAAAGCGTGTCTGCTGTACGATAATATCCACCGCAGAGGCAATTTGTTCGCGAATGGCCGCCACCGGAAGGTCCATGCCCGACATCAATACAAGTACTTCCAGCCTGGAAATACAGTCCCTGGGCGAGTTGGAGTGAACCGTTGTCAATGATCCATCATGACCGGTATTCATCGCCTGCAGCATGTCCAGCGCCTCGCCGCTGCGACACTCCCCAACAACTATCCGGTCAGGCCGCATACGCAGACAGTTTTTCACCAAGTCCCGAATCGTCACCGCACCGGATCCCTCCTGATTTGGAGGGCGAGCCTCCAGTGACACCACATGAGGCTTGTTGAGCTTCAACTCGGCCGCATCCTCGACCGTGACGATTCTCTCGTTATCAGGAATAAAGTTAGACAAGGCATTCAGCAGGGTTGTCTTCCCCGACCCCGTGCCGCCAGAAATAATAATATTCAGGCGCTGATTAACCGCGATATCCAAAAAGTCAGCCATTTCTTTATTCAGCGAAGAAAAGCCGATCAAGTGCCCAATCGTCAACTTCTCCTGCATAAATTTTCGGATGGTGATAGTCGGCCCTTTTAGTGCCAGAGGAGGAATTATCGCGTTAACCCTCGAACCGTCCTTCAATCTGGCGTCCACCATGGGTGAGCTTTCGTCTATCCGTCGGCCTAAAGGCGTAACGATTCTTTCAATGGCACTGAGAACCGCCTTGTCATCGCTAAAACAGATATTGGATTTTATTAAGCGCCCGCCCTCTTCGTAGTACACTTCATCACAGGAATTCACCATGACTTCACTAATATCATTGCGGGCCAAAAGCTCCTCCAGCGGACCCAGCCCAACGGCCTCATCCAGCACCTGCCTAGCAATGTCACTCCTGGACAAGGCACGGGGAAAATCAGCTGACTTTGCGATAGCTTCCGAGATAATTTCCGCCGATAAAGCCCTTAACTCTACATCGTTCAACGTCGAGATATTCGTTCTTCTAAGATCCATTGTTTTTAGCAAAGAGGCGTGAATCTTTAGTTTCCAAGCCCGTATCAGCTCCCGACGCTCGGCGTCGTCATTTGGCATCAGGCTTGAAGTTTCGATATTTATCTTTTCTTTCTCGACGGGAACAGCGCTCGTCGCCAGTACAGGCTCCACGGGGACGACACCACCCAGAAGCTTCTCAGGCTCCGCTTTAATGGCGAAATCTTCAAGCGTGATTATATAATCGCCAATGCCAATTTTGTCGCCTTGTCGAAGCGGGCCATACTCACCCATGATGCGGGTGGCATTAACATAAATTGGATACTTTTGGTCTGCCTCCCTGACAAACACGCCCCCGGAAAGTTTGTTGACCTCAGCGTGACACTTCGAAACCTTCCAACCACTCAGATCAACCAAACAGGCGGAGCCTTTGCCTATCAGGAATGAGTCCGCCTCGCAAAAAAGTTTTCCGACCATTGTTCCCTTTTTGGTTTGCACAAGAACCTTCATAGCTATTCCATTAATGCAGCGTCAACGGTGATATGGGCCTGGTTTTCCCTAAGCATTTCGGTAGCAAACGAGCTTAACGCCCGGTCGGTTTCATCGCCTGGGCTGATAAGTTTTGGCGTTAACAACACCACCACCTGCTTGTTATCCGAGTCCTTGTCCTCTACGCCAAAAAGATATTTTAAAATAGGAATTTTACTCAGACCGGGGATACCCGATGTCGCTTCAGAGTCTGCTGTTGCAAACAGTCCCGAAATTGCTACGGTTTGATTGGCTTCAAGCTGAACAACTGTTTGGGTCTTTCTGTTCCTGGTACCGGGAACACCGTTAACGGTCACAGATGGATCTATGTCACTGAGGTCAACGGTAACCTCCATATTGATAATACCGTCATCAATAGTAGGTGATACTTGCAATATCACCCCATAGTCCTGACGTTCGACTGTTGTCGCTCCCAGCGCATTGATGACGGGAATGGGGAATTGCCCACCTATGTGGAACGATGCCGATTCACCGCTGACCGCAGTGAGCTTCGGAGCGCTGAGTATTCTCGCCTGCCCGGAACTTTGAAGAAAATTAAGAGTAGAGGCAAGATGGGAAGTAATACCGAAATACTGGAAGAAACTACTATCACCAAACGGGATGGCGTTAATAATACCTTCATTTGTTCCATCGGGATCTTCCTGAAATATCCTGAATCTACCTGGCGTTATATCTTTGTGAAAACCGTATATCGGACCCGATGTTGCTGTATCCCATTCGATACCCAGCTTTTGGACGTCATTATCATTGATCTCAACCAATACCGCATCAACACGAATAATCGGATTTCTTTTAAAGGGACGTTCTTCTAGTATAAAAATAGCATCCGGCGTCAGTGCTCTTACTGCTTCAATGCTGGCCATGTTATTTTTATTAATCTTGCCCTCTACAACCAGTCGGCTATCCATAGAATAAACCTTCAGTCCGGAGATTTTAGCTGTCAGGGCTCTCGCCATGCGCACGCTCTCTGACACGTAGCGATCTTGAACTTTAATTTTATAGAGAAGCTTCCGTCCGCCATTACGCCAGATTTGCATGCTGGACTCACCAGGCTCCAACCCAACTATCATCAACTCGCCATTTTCCAGTGTTTTGTACCCTACTTTACTGGGGTCTCCAATAGCCACATGAGTTAAGCCGTTGATCTGGAGTGTTCTCACTTCACCTACTTCTATAGGCATATTACTGGGATAATCTGCATAGCCCCGAGCCGGAAACAGCAAAAGGCATAATCCGAAAATCGCGGGAATCTTTATAAAAAATTGCAACACCCTCTCCTTACTCATTCATTTCTGCCAAGTCATTCCCTGACTCCTGACGAGCTTGATCTACCAACTGATCCTGGCTCAACACCTTGACCAATCTGCCCTTGGCGTTTCTTACCGCAGCGCCGGGTTCTCTTTCTGAGCTGGTGACCTGAACAAAATCCTGGTAAGTATTTATAACCCCTTCCGCTGAAGTACCCGCGTACACAGTGACTACCCCCGAGCCAGCTGGCGATATATCGTAAGAGGCGGATTTAACATCTTTGTCGTTTCTCAAAAGGAAAACCAATTGATACTTTATTTGAGCTTCGTAAATCGACTGTACGTACTCACCTGCGACACCCAATGTGACGGTGGAATATTGCGCATTTTTATACATACCCCGAACTTTTGGATCGGCCACAGAAAAATTACCCGTAGAGAGAACCCGAACACGATCCAATATCAGCTCGAATGCCGCGCCTTTATTTTTTATGACGCCAAGATCGATGTAGTCTCCCGCCTCAAGCATATGTGCAATACTGCTGACACCATCCACTTCCAACGTAACGGCTCTCTCGCCAAAGGCGAGCAAGTCTGAAAATTTATCAATTCTAGAAACCCCCTCAACCATATATCGCAGCAGGGGCTTTCCCTTTGACATCGGCGCCGATAAATATTTTTCCTCCACGTCCGGATAGGACGTCGGATAGATGACGCCATCGGGTACATATTCACTCGGTATGCTTTTAATCATCATAGTGTCCAGGTCGACCCTTGCCCCGACCGGCAAATCTATTTTCGCCACCACCACATCCACTAGCCTTGCCTCAGAACGGATTTTCTCCCGCAATCCTCTTTCCCTTACCTCAAAGTAATACTTGGTCAGGAAGAACGCGGCAACCGCGCAACAGAGTGCCAGTATCAGCGCAATAGGGTATCGATATTTCGCAATGGACATAGACTGACTTCACTCGTCGACGGGCTGAGAAACAACATACTCATAACCCTTGTAGTTTTTTTGAAAAGACTCGACCAGCACACCAATGATTGCCCGGCCCCCAAAAACCTCTATCGGCGTAAACAAGGCCGCCACTACGACCAATGTACCCACTATGTACTCCGGCAAAGCCTGTCCTCGCTGCTCTTTCATTCTTGAATACATTTTATTTTTCCTGCCATACACCAACAATTCTCGTTGACCCATCCGAATCACTAATCGCAAATTCCAATTGCTGACTTTTATCTTCAGCACTCAGGTAAGATAAAAAAATCATACCGCTCTCAGCCCGCTTGATGTTTTTTCTACTCACAAGAAAGCCCTCTTCCGAATAATGCTTCTCTATTATTTGAGCTGTTTTTTCTATCGAATTACTGGAATCAATCCAGTATGTTTCGGACCGTCTTCCCCCATCGATGGATTCCACAACTGAAAAAATACTCATACCTGAGAGTAATTTAACTTTATTGAAGGCATAGCCCTGCCGATTCTTATCGAGCATTTTCGGTAATGACGAGATGCCCAGAAGAACTCGAATTCCCTTGATGCCCTCTTCTTGGTACTGAACGGTAAAGTTGTATCCATCTTCAATATGGGAAAGTACATCCCAATCTCCGAGCTCCATCCGTATAAAAGGCGGTTGTTCATCATCCGCCCCGCCCCGCCAAAGTTCAGAATAAAAATCCAAGAGTGGCTTTTCACCACTGCGCCAGAAATATTCGTATGCCCTTACCGGTATACCATTCACCTGCATGTTTTCTCCCACAACACTGACAGACACCCCTTTGGGCACCGGCAATGTATCTGGCCAGGCCCAGCTATGACATGGCGCCAAGATACAGAAAATTATCGCTATACCCCGAGATTGAGATACGCTTCTCATCACATTAAAAGCACGCCAATTCGCGATCATTAACGCCCCCCAGCACCCGACTACAGGGCACCACATCACCCTCGACATATCCGGGTTTGAATCCACCCCATTCCTCAAAGCCAATCAATTCAGCGAAATTTGCCATGCTGTCAAAAACGGCATTGTCGAAAGCCTTTTCTCCAAAAATACTATTTTCAATGGCATTTTTTAAACGGCTGTCAGTAACTTTTCTCCAAGCTTGTGCATAAATAGCATTTTTAGAATACGTTTCGATCCGATCTTCAAGGCTAAGACGGCTTGTGTTTATGAATGGTATGTTCACCTCTACCGAATGCATTCCATCCGACTCCAGATTGAACCCGACAATGCCGTTATCCAATGTCGCCTGCCGCCACTGATGAATCTCAGAATCAGGATCACTATTACGGTGTGATGTAGATGAGAAGGAGCTATCCGATTCCACCAGCGCAATTTCATATTTTCCGGCTTCCGAATAGAGATAGAGCGGATCCACCCGATCCTTATCAAGATTTGTTGATTTGAGGTCTTTCTCACTGTCAACGTCCTTGTGAAGACCGTACAGAAATCGCTTGTTTATTTCGTTACTAATTTCTGAGGGACTTTTAGTGGTACTAATGCTCTCCCACGCCGCATACCTGGCCGCTTCATGTGCCCGGTGCTGCAAATCGCCCACCTTCCCCAGGTACACAATCAGAAATAGCACTGGCACCAATACAAAAGTAGCAGCCACCAATATTTCCAGTAATGCCTGACCTCGTTCTGCGTTCGCCATGCTCACAGTTCCTTCAAGGCATTTAGAGAGCCAGATTCGCCGATGTCAATTTTATCCAGTCGGGCCTCCCAGAATGGATTGTAGGCGTTACCATATTCCACTCTGCCATCACTACGCTGCGATTCGGCACGAATCCATTTGTCGTTGCTGCGCTTGAAATATATCGCTGCCGCAGAAGCGCCGTGCAGGGAATCGTTTTGCGCGCCTTTTTCGCGCTCTAAACTTAAATTGTCTGATGTGGCAAGAATTTTTCGGTAGGTTTTAAGTTTTCCGCGCTCCTTCCTGAGGTAGATAAAAACGTGGTCCGTCTCGTTCACGTACCCTTCTTTTTTTAAGTTGAAAAAGGGTGTCAACCCAACACCCTGCTCGGTACCTTGAGAGACGTCCGAGTCAAATTCATTACTTAGTTCGTAGCAATTCAGAGCCGTTACGTCCATTAGCTTGAATGCACCGCTATTCTGCGATTTACTCCCACCGCCATAGCCTCTCGCGATATCAGGATCAGTGCAGGCTGACCCTCTGGGGTTTTTATTCCAATATGACGTCCCTTCATGTATCACGTGGTGGCATTTACTGCATTCGTTGCCAACATAGGCGTGACCAACACCCAACTTAACTCTCTCCTTATGACCCGTAGATTTAACACTGCCCTTCCAATCAAGGTAGCGAGTTTCGGCATGAATGGAGATGGCATCTATTGCTGACCAGGTTGTAAACGGGGTGCTATTTTGTACGTCGGGAGTATCTCCCCCCATGACTGCAGACCCGGATCGCTCTATTGTCAGCGTCGAATACAAAGGTACGCCGCTGACTGCGACCGCGGGAGTGCCTGGCAAAATAATTTTTTCCGGCATACCGGGAAAGGTAAATCGGTAAGTCCTGTTTGAAGAGAATTCATCCCGTGACGCCATAGTGACGTTTCTGAATTGTCGACACCTTGAAACCGTTTCCTTACTGACGTTGCCACCATCCCGAACTTTATTGGCTTCGCCTCTGCAGTCGTTCTGACCATACAAAGCAGATAGATGTATGGCGGTGTCATTTAACAGCGACACAGTCGCAAAGGAATAATCTATATCAGCATCATTGCTTTCAACCACGTCCGACATGATGTCCTGCGCAATAACCGAAACTAGCGGCACCGCCATTTTTTGAATATAGGAGATGCTTCTTATATATGCGGCGATTGCCCTTGCTATGGCTGGCGCAATGGATTCCACTACGCCCCTGGCGTTTTGCGCAATTTGGTTTATGTAGTTAGTTACTGCCGAGACATAGGGAATATACTGGCCAATATCATTTACCGTACTTGCCATGGTAGAGGTCATTCTTGTCCACGACACCATGGTCACAACCTGCGCCATAGTAACTTGGTTAGCCACAAGAGACCGATTGGAAAGGGCAACAAAATTATTATTCTGAGCAAAAACCGTAGCGACACTGTAGGCAGCGGCATCTGCCGCGTTCTGCATTCTCGTCGCTTCATTGGTCACCTTAAACGCATTGAACACATACTGAGCCGAGAATGCGACAACAACCAATACTGCAACCACGTAGGGGAGCACGTTTCCACGGATTTTCCGCACCATAAAGAGCCTCTTTCGTCCAATCGCAATCGCTCGGCCCTAGATTCGTCAATTTACGAATCTAGGTAAACGATTTCCAAGCCCAATAGAACATCGATAGAGAATCTATTGGACTGGAAAGATTAATGGCTTACTTCTGGTTTCCAGATGAGTAGTTGGAGAGATCTTTCTTCGTATTTGCCTGATCAACGGCAGCGTCCGCTGCATCTTGGGCATTGCTGATTTGATCTGTCCCGCTCTGCCCCGACATCTCCTGGGCAAGGCCGCCCATTTGCTCACGCAGAGTATCACCAAACAATCGGAAGACGCCGATGGCGGCCACCGCAATGAGGGCAACCACAATGATGTATTCAGTCATTCCTTGACCGAGTTGCTGACAGCGGGATTTAAACGTTGGATTAACACGAGTGGGGTTCATAAGCTCTCCTTAGCACGTACTGATTCCGCTTCCTTGCAGATTCATTTCTTACGCTAAATGGAGAAGGCTTATAAATCAAGAAAATTCTTCAATTAAATTGATAGCAATAGAATTCATATACCACCGAACACTATACAAGCCCTTATAACTTCGACAGTTCCAGGCGGTATGCTTCACATGAACGCTCGCTGTCCTATAGTTAATTTCTGAGCAAATAGATGAGATTGGAAGCAGGTACACGAAGTATTGTATTACCTGTACCGACCCAGAAACGATAAGCAGAAATATTCGTTATGAAGGCTTTCACTTACCAACGGACACCGAGTTTTACGTAGTAAGTCGAGTTAACTCTTATAGAGTCAGGGCAAACTTGAATGAAGAGTTTTCTAATGTCTTTGTTCATCATCGCGCCCCACTCTTCAAGTAACTAACACGTAAAGCGTAAGGCGCGACATTTTTTACTTTTTAAAAAATTAACCACGTAACATTCCAAAAAATGGTACGTGGTCATTCGATTTACAAATCGTAACCAACTTCGTTGTGACAGGTAATATCTAGGCCTTGCGCCTCTTCGTCGGCGGTTACGCGCAAGCCGATTAATTTGTCGATTGCAAAGAAGAGTATCCAGCTCACTACCGCTGTATAGGCCAAAGTCGCACCAATACCGATTAATTGAACTTTGAGCTGCGAAGCAATGGTGACACCTTCAGCCAGGCCTTGCCCGCTGAATATACCGAGTTCGCTACTCGCGAAAATGCCAGCCAAAAATGTACCTAAAATGCCGCCAACGCCATGCACTGGGAATACATCTAAGGAGTCATCTATTTTGATCACTTGCTTAAGCCACAATGTACTGTAGAAACACACGATACCTGCGCTTAAACCGATCACCATGGCGCCCGCTGGCCCAACATAGCCTGATGCCGGCGTTATGGTACCCAAACCTGCAACCATACCCGTTACCGCGCCCAAGGCGCTTGGCTTGCCATAGCGAATCCACTCGATAAACGACCAAGTAAGACAGCCAGCGGCCGCTGATAGATGGGTTACTAGCATTGCCATACCGGCATCACCATTGGCACCTAAAGCGCTGCCCGCGTTGAAGCCAAACCAGCCAACCCAAAGCATACCGGCGCCAATAAAGGTCATTGTCAGATTATGGGGAGGCAACGCCATTTGTCCGAAACCCTGGCGCTTACCCAGGACGATTGCCGCCACTAGTGCCGCTACACCAGCGGTGATATGAACCACTGTACCACCGGCAAAATCTAGCAAGCCCATTTGTGACAACCAACCGCCGCCCCAAACCCAGTGTGTCACCGGTGCATATACCGCAAGCAGCCATAGTGCTGAGAAGAGCATTACGGCAGAAAAACGAATTCGCTCGGCAAAGCCACCCACAATAAGTGCTGGCGTAATAATGGCAAAAGTCATTTGAAACATAATAAAGACAGTTTCTGGAATGTCTCCGCTTAGGCTAGATTCGCCAACGCCGGCCAAAAATGCCTTACTAAGGCCACCGACAAATGCCGAACCTTCCGAGAAGGCCATGCTGTAACCTACCGCCACCCAGAGTAATGACACTAAACAGGTTATGCTGAAACACTGCATTAACACGCTGAGTACGTTTTTACTTCGTACTAAACCGCCATAAAACAAGGCGAGACCGGGCAGTGTCATGAATAACACCAGGGCGGTCGACGTTAATATCCAAGCGGTATTTGCACCGTTAATTTCCTCAGAAAATCCCCATTGTGGGGCGGCCAGCAATATTAAGGCTGCCACACAACGCAACAGCGGCCTTGTTTTAATGGTTAACATCAAAAATCCTCTCCCAATAATTTCAAAGCGCACCAAATTTGGTCAATATACGATTGTATGCGCCATAAAAATGCACGACTTCTAATGAGAAAACTTTAGATTAACCGCCTAAAGCGTCTCAAAATAATGAGGTGCGATGTTTTTTTATGGATGTAATAGCGTATTCACGCCTTTCTAACCGCATCAGTTTTGTGCATTAACGGCGTTACCGCTGAGTGCAATAAAAAAACGCACAAACACAAAGCAATTATCATGCCCATATGAAGTGCATTCGCACCAAATTGCAGCGCTAATAGCAAATAAGGTACGGCGGGGTAAATAATCTTGCCCAAATAAAAGAATAGCGGCTCGTTTTCGATTACTATGCTTTGGCCTGAAATGGCGACTCTTTTTCATGCGTATACGCTGGAGCGGCAATTGTTTTCCAAACCCACTGCGCGGGCACTCGCAATTCTTGACCTCTTAATGGCTCATCCGCACAAGGCCTTTGGTCTAACTGAGTTGACTAGAACCCTCAATCTCAATAAAGCGACGTGTCATGCGATTTTAAGCACCATGACGACGTACGGGTTTCTGATCCAGGACGAACGGCATAAGCAGTATCGATTAGGTCCATCCATTGTCGCGGCCGGCAATGCCGCGTTTGCGCAATTTCCCGCTCTTGAATACGCCCGCCCCGAGCTAGAGAAACTAACCAGCGAGCTTGGTATAGGTTGCGGCGTAATTGGCCGCAGCGCGAAACATCTGGTGCTATTGGCAAATTACGGCATTCCAAAGCCCCTGGACTTCCCTTTTCAGCTGGGGCTTCGCTTACCAAATACTGGGCCGCTCGGTGCGACGTTTATTGCTTGGTCGCCGGCAAAAACACTCGAAGCATGGCTACAAAAGGCGCAGCCAAGCGAATTTGACGACAAGCTCGATCAGCGTCTGAGAATTGCGGTCATTGGAATACGCGCCCGCGGCTACGAAGTCACATTGAAAACCCAAGCCGAGCAAGATCTCGAGGTTGCCCTAAGCAACGGTCGCTTAAATTGGAGCCTGGAACAACAAGCGCAGTCGACAGAGCTTTATCGCGAAGCGCTGTGCAGTGAGGACTATCACTTAAACCGCATTGAGCCCGATCGTATGTATCCGGTGTGCAATATCGCCGTGCCTGTATTTGGCCGAGGCAGCGAGCCCGAACTGGTCTTCTCTACCGGTAGCATTGACGGCTCACTGAGTGGCAAGCAAATCACTGAGATTGCCACCCAACTGCAAAATGCCGCAAAGAATGTCACGCTCGCGGCCCACTCAGCATCGGGCCTCGATACCCAGCCGCCCTCTTCTTTTTAGGTTCGCTATACATTATGAGCAATCCCGAGTACCAACAGCGCAAAGCTTTTTTTGATCAGCTTCTCACCATTTACGGCCGCAAACCTGTTTTAGAAGCGCTGCAAGACTCGGCGATGCAAATTTATAAATTACACCTTGCCGACAGCAATAAAGAAGACGGGATTATTCGCGATATCAAAAAAATCGCGCAGCAACGCAATATTGATATTGAATTTCATGATCGAAAAGCGCTATCCAGAATTTCTAAAAACGGCAAACAGGATCAAGGCGTCGCTGCAGATTTGCAACTCAGCGGCTACCAGCCGAGCACCGTTATTAGCAAAGACATGCTGAGTAGCGGCAAGCAACGCTACATTGCCTTAGATCGCATCACCAACCCGCAAAACATGGGCATGATCATTCGCTCGGTGGCGGCAAGTGGCATTGACGGTATTATTCTACCGCGGCGCGGTGGCGCACCATTGACCGCCTTGGTGATCAAAGCCAGCGCCGGCACGCTGTTTAGGGCGCCTTTGTTTTACTGTGAGGATCTAGCGAAAGAGTTAGCACGCATGCAAGCTGACGGCGCGCAGATTTGCGGTCTGTCATCCCACGCAAAACATTCGGTTTTTGAAAACCCTGTACGCACTAGCCAGATTTATATTTTAGGCAATGAAACGGACGGTGTGAGCAAAGACATTGAAAGCTTGTGCGACACCATGCTCAAAATACCAATGCACAACGGTGTCGAATCACTGAATGTGGCAGTAACCGCTGCATTAATCGCGTTTTTAGGGCGTTAATGCACTGCGGTAAAGAACGCTGTTATTTGGCTAGGTAGGCCATGGCCTTTTCAAGACCGCCCAAGGTCATGGGGAACATATGCCCCTCCATCTGCTGTTCAACCAGTTTTATAGACTGCGTCCAATTCCAGTCCTGCGGGGGGACGGGATTTAACCAAGCAACCTTTTCATAGGTTTCACGTAAACGTCGCATCCACACTTCGCCAGACTCTTCATTCCAGTGCTCAACACTGCCACCGGGCTGAACAATTTCGTAGGGCGACATAGACGCGTCGCCAACAAAAATGACTTTATAGTCAGCGCTGTATTTGTGCAGAATATCGAGCAGTTGGATACGCTCTGAATGCCGGCGAATATTATTGTCCCACACGGACTCATAGATATAGTTGTGGAAGTAGTAATATTGCATATGCTTGAATTCAGTCCGCGCAGCAGAGAATAACTCTTCGCATACTTTGATATGAGGATCCATTGATCCGCCGATGTCAAAAAACAGCAGTACTTTTACGGCATTGTGACGTTCGGGCACCATTTTTAAATCTAGCATGCCGCCATTTTTTGCCGTTGAAGAAATGGTGTCGTTAATATCTAGCTCGTCTGCCGCGCCGGTACGGGCAAACTTTCGCAAACGGCGCAGTGCAACTTTAATATTTCTGGTACCCAGCTCGACATTATCGTCTAGGTTTTTAAAGTCTCGGCGCTCCCATACCTTTACCGCTTTCTTATTGCTACTTTCGCCACCAATTCGAATACCTTCAGGGTTATATCCACTGTGACCGTAGGGCGACGTACCACCGGTGCCAATCCACTTATTACCACCCTCGTGGCGGCCCTTCTGTTCGTCAAGACGCTTCTTAAATTCTTCAATGAGCTTGTCTAAGCCACCCAAGGACTCAATCTTCGCTTTCTCTTCATCGCTGAGCTGCTTGAGAAACTCTTTACGAAGCCAGTCATCTGGAATCATCGCCTCGATAATGTCATCAAGCGTGCTCAGTTCCGAGAAGTAACTGGCAAAGGCCTTATCAAAGCGATCGTAGTATTTTTCATCCTTGACCATACATATACGCGCGAGCTGATAGAACTCGTCGACGTCGACAAAAGCCAAACGCGCCTCAAGCCCTGAAATCAAATCTAGCAGCTCACGGATAGTGACCGGAATGCCGGCGTTTCTGAGACCGAGGAAAAATTGAACTAACATATTAGCCGCGACTCTCGCGACGGTGCATAAAGGCCAATCGCTCTAGTAAGTGCACATCTTGTTCGTTTTTCAACAAGGCGCCATATAAAGGTGGGATCGCTTTACTGGTATCACGATTCTTTAATATTTCATCGGGAATCTCATCGGCCATCAGTAACTTCAGCCAATCGATTAACTCAGAGGTAGAGGGCTTTTTCTTCAAGCCCGGAATTTGACGAATTTCAAAGAACATCTCCATGGCCTCTGCAACCAGCTGTTTGGAAATATCAGGATAGTGAACCGCGATGATTTTCTGCATGGTATCGCGATCTGGGAAGGTGATGAAATGGAAGAAGCAGCGCCGCAGGAATGCGTCCGGAAGCTCCTTTTCATTGTTACTGGTAATGATGATAATCGGGCGCTTTTTCGCTTTAACGGTTTCACCCGTTTCATAGACAAAGAATTCCATGCGGTCCAATTCAACGAGTAAATCGTTGGGAAATTCGATGTCAGCCTTATCAATTTCATCAATCAGCAAAACCACCTGCTCATCCGCTGCAAAGGCTTCCCATAACTTGCCGCGTTTAATGTAGTTGGCAATATCGTTAACCTTTTCATTGCCGAGCTGCGAGTCGCGCAAACGCGATACCGCATCGTATTCATACAGACCTTGTTGCGCCTTTGTGGTTGACTTGATATGCCACTGAATCAAGGGCTTACCCAGCGAGGCTGCAACCTGCTCAGCAAGCAACGTTTTACCCGTGCCCGGCTCGCCTTTAATCAGTAATGGACGCTGTAATGTCACAGCAGCGTTCACTGCCATACTCAGGTCATCGGTTGAAACATAAGAATCGGTACCCGTAAATTTCATTGCTTTTTCCTGGTGAAAATATCGCACGGTTTGCTTATAACGAGGCGAAGTTTAAAATGATTGCGCAGCAGACTACCCAAGCTGGCTTTATAAGGCAATTACAAATCAGGCCAGCTATAGTAAGAGCTTTACACATAAATTCGATAAATATCGCCCTATTCACCCTTTATTGGGCTTATTTTCCAGAAATCAACAGCAATGGAGACCGATATGTCCGCCCCATTCAATGATCTAAGCCTCAGTATTGGCAACACCCCACTGATCAAAATAAACAGGATCAGCCAGCACACTATTTTTGTGAAAATGGAGAGTCGCAACCCAGCCAACAGCGTCAAGTGCAGAATCGGTGCCAATATGATTTGGCAGGCTGAAAAGGACGGGCTACTTAAGGCGGGAATGGAAATCGTCGAACCTACCAGCGGCAATACGGGTATTGCCCTCGCGTTTGTAGCGGCTGCACGGGGTTATCCGATTACCCTAACTATGCCAAACAGCATGAGTATGGAGCGCCGAAAAGTACTACTCGCCCTGGGTGCCAAGCTTATTCTGAGTGAAGGTAGCAAAGGTATGAAAGGCGCTATTGCCGCCGCCGAGGAGGTGGTTGCCAGCGATCCCGCGAAGTATTTCATGCCACAGCAGTTTAGCAACCCCGCGAACCCCGCGATTCACGAACGCACTACCGGCCCAGAAATTTGGCAGGACACCAATGGTAGCATCGATATTCTGGTGAGTGGTGTTGGCACCGGCGGCACCCTATCCGGTATATCACGATACATCAAAAATACCTGCGGCAAGGCAATCACCACCGTCGCTGTTGAGCCGGCGTCATCGACACTCATACGCAGTGCGCTCAATGGCAGCGAGCCCAGCCATGCGCCCCACAAAATTCAAGGTATTGGCGCTGGGTTTATCCCGGACAATCTTGATTTAAGTATGGTCGATATCGTCGAGGCGGTGACTGATGAGGAAGCCATGCAGTGGGCGCACCGCTTGATGAAAGAAGAAGGTATTCTGGCCGGAATTTCCAGCGGGGCGGCCATGGCGGTAGCACAGCGCCTAGCATCACAACCTGAAAATGCTGGTAAAACAATCGTCGCGATTTTGCCAGACTCAGCTGAACGGTATTTAAGCTCTGCCCTGTTTGACGGAGCCTTCACCGAAATCGAAGGCTAGTCAGCGCCGAGTGATGGGTAAAAACCTATCACTCGACACCTTTACCCTACTATGTTTTCACCCTATTTCAGTGGCTCTGCAGCGATTTTTTAAGATCAAGTAACTCGGAATTTTGTGCAAGAGAATCGTACTTCATAAGCTCTTCAAGCTGCTGCAGTCGGAGTGTACGGCCGCTTTCGGTATCACCGACCGCCAACGCAGCAACGACCTTATCAACCAAGGCATCGATTTTGGTCATGACCTCTTTGTTCCTTGGGTGCAATGAATACGCTCGATCTAAATAGAATAATGCACCGTTTATGTCGGCGAACTTTAAGGCCTGATCCGCTTCACTTAAATTATCCAACACCTTCTTTTGAATATCTGGAGCGAGCTCCTCAAAGGGAATATCGGGGCCAGCTTCTGGCGTATAAAAACTGAGATAGCCTGCAAAGGCCAAAACCACCGCCAATAAAGCCAAACTAAGATGCTTGGCCATACGACCAGCGCCGCTAAATTGGCGATAGAACTGATCTGCATTTTGCCAGCGCATGGTGCGCTCAAAATTTAACGCCTTTGCGATAGCCTTCCACTGATAGTGCGGAATACCTTTGATACGCTTTGGCTGCATACCTGCGTCGCGCGCTACTGTCGCCTTCTTGCGGTCAAAGGGATGTTTTCCGGTAAACAATTGATATGCAATTACGCCGATCGCATACACGTCGTCGGCTGGATCGGGGTCAGCCCCCTCAAACATATCGCAACTCGCATAAGCAGGAGTTAAACCAACCACCTCATCAATTTCATCTTGCACCGCGCCTTCGACAGAAGACAATGCGCGGGCGATACCGAAATCGAGTACTTTTAAAACACCGGCCTCGGTCACAAAAATGTTTTGCGGCTTAACATCGGAGTGCACGATATTGCGCTGATGCGCGTATGCGAGACCTTGGCTCATTGCATTTATATAAGCAACCGACTGAGCGTGGCTACGAGTCTCATCTTTAATAATTTCGTCTAATGTTTGACCTTTTAATGCCTCCATCGTCATGAAGAAGACATCACCATCTCGGTCAAAATCGTAAACAGTGATTACGTTCGGGTGGGCAAGTTTTTGCGATTTATCGGTTTCTCTTTGCAGTGAAATATATGCGAGAGGATCTTGCGAAAAGTCACCGCTAATGAGTTTAATTGCTACGTAGGGATCGTGATGACGGGCTTCGATTTTACGCTGATCGACAGCTAGAAATACCGCGCCCATCCCCCCTTCGCCCAACATTTTTTCCAGACGAAAACGATCTTTTAACAAATCACCTACTTGAAAGCTCACTCGACTATTTTTAGCCGAGTTCGCCACGGTCTTAGCAGAGTCAAAAACGGCTGTTGCATCATCTTGTTGCCTTGCAGTGACGACTGTGGCGTCGTCGAAGCCCACTATTGTGTCTTCGTTTTGGTCAGGGGCAATAGCAACCGTAGCATCGTCATCAAGCGAATGGACCTCAGATATATCATCTATTTCAATGTCGTCGCTTCGGGCAGACTGTAACTCGGTAATTTCATCAATGATTATCGAGCTATCGCCGCAGGCCGCGCTATCATCTAGATCAAACAAAGACTCGTCTAGTTCGGTGTCTTCTTCATGTTCAGCACGCTCCACACCCGCGATCTTTGTTTTATCTTCTTCGCTCATTCCGCTACTCTCCCTATAGGGTTTACATCCTTTTGCAACAACTCTGGCCAACGCTGCAGCCAGCAGCAACTATGATCTATATCTGCAAGTATTTTATATTGCCCGCCATGCAGGGAGACAAAATTAAGTAAGTGAGAAGACGACACATTTTTGTCTTCTGCACCGCCAAAGTGTAAAAACTTTAGTGTGCCTGGGTAATTAAGCTTCGCGGGATCTAGCGAATCCGAGAGCGGCAAATAGCCATGATGAGCCGTCCACGACGCCACATCAAGATTGCCCGCAATGGTGACAACGCTGACTAAGGATGGTATTTGCTGAAAAAACAAATCCGAGGCCATCAACATCGCTAAACTGCCACCACCGCTATAGCCGATCAACGTAGATTGATCGATATCAAACTCCGCAGCAATGTCATTTACTGCCGCCACCATACTCTGTACCACAACAGGGGAATATCGCGCTGAGGTCCAATATATATCCTTACAATCGCCATCTTGAAATAAGCCCATATAACAGGGCCGCCCAAGGTAGAGAATATTTTCAGAATCCAGATTCGCCAAGCTTAATGCCAGTGGCTGCTTGGTCGTCGGGTCTGCGGACACTTCTCTACCATCAAGCCATGGCCGACCATCACCTTCTATATAGATATGTATGCGCCGGCTGTGAGGTTGCTTAATTCGCAAGTACGCAATGTGATTAAAGCCGTCCCCCTTTATTACGCGGTGCTGCATGCCGTATTCAATTGCACTTGCGTCTATCTTCTGTGTCGGGCTGCTGCATGCAGAAAGGCACAACACAGAAATAAAAAGGCCCAAATGACAGAAAAACAAAATCCTGCATTTGAGCCATTTGTGAACGCGTCGTGACATTAACTCTACGCTTGCTAAGTTGCCACGTTGTTTCATTACTTCCTTCTATACTACCCGCACAAAGTCACGCCTAGGGAAACTCATACCTTAGACCAACCGTTGCCGTGTATTTGTTTAGGTAGTCGTGATAAAACAAACGCTCATATACTGCGTAAGCAGCGAAACCACCGCTAAACTGTGCAGAAGCGCCCCACGAAACCAACACAGTACTGGAGTCTGGATCGTCGGCTTCATTAGCGAAACTGCTGATAGCGCTTTTATCCGAATCATTTAAATTTTGGCCATTTGCAGTATAAGCGTCACCATCAGTTGCGATTAACTCCACCCTTAAGGAAGGCAACAACACCCCCCAATCTTGTAAAATGGGGTAATCACTTTGAACCGACAAAGTCAGCGTCGTTGAATCAATATCTTGACTATCTATACTCCGAATTATGCCAAAACCTGAGGCCGACGTTTCGCGATACGCATCGAGTTCTCCAGACAGAAGCAACAGACGAGCCTGAGGTGTAACGCGAAGACCGCCGTAATTTTTTTCCATACCCAATGAAAAATCACCATACCAATAGCTGCCATCGGTCGACGCAGTAAAGCTATCTCCAACCGTGGTTCTTGCCACATCCACATCTAAAGCACCGTAGGCAATTAGACCAGCAACAAAATTATCACCACAGTATTTGGCACCGTGAACCCCAAAGGTGGTAGACGACACTTCGCTGCCTCCGTTCTGGGTGTCCAGATCACTATCACCGTCAGAGCCACTAAGCGACAGACCTAAAAACGTCGCGTCATCTAATCGGTAATCAAAACCCAAGGTAATCGAATTGATTTCTTGCTCATAGCCGCCACTTTTCGATGTGGCGTGCCTATCGCGGTTAGAGTAATCTGCGAAGCTAAACAGGGAGAATCGACTACCATTTAGCATGGCATTATCTGCGTCGTCGGCTCCTGCCGCACCACCAAGTGCGCGATAATCAAACGCGGTTTTATTAGATTTTTTGCCACTCATATTACGCTGGCTAATTATCTTGGAACCGATCGTCATCGCCACTTCCTGCGCTTGACTACCCGCCGACTCACTCACCGTCGCGCCACAAATATCGAAGTCCCTGGTTTCTACGGGAACAGCTGTTTCAGGAAAGGTAACTATCTCGCCTTCGGTAGTTTCAGCAACTCGGGGAACGCCCGCTGAGGAAGCTAGAGTGCTAAATTCGCCACTTCCCTGCCCACCTGTAGGGGGGATGTATTCACCGGAATTGTCACCACCAGATACGACTTTACTATTACACTCCACATCACTTGCTTCCGCCAAAACAGCGCTGGGAAGTAACAATAGCCCACAGCTAATAGCTAAGACGCTAGAAACTGCTTTGTTTACAAAATAAGTTTTCACGTTGTTATCTCTCTCTAAATTTTGGTAAAAAAACTCGGAAAAATTAAACCTATCAGTGAGTAATTAATTTACGTCGGCTTTGGGAATAAAGAAAAAGTCGCCAACCTCATGTCCAGCGCCTTTAATAATTTTATAAACTGGCTCTTGAATGAAATTGTTCAGCGCTGCCTGCTGGGTCACCGGCTCTCGAATTTGGGCATATAAATCAGGCGCCGACAATAATCCTTTATTGGCGCGCAATACATTTATCAACTCCCTCGCGAACACCGAATGTCCGTCACCGCCCTCGTCAATCACAGGCTTATCGCCACCAGATGACATGAGTAAACGTGAGCGCCGAGGCAGCTTGTATTTAACGTACTCGGGGTTATCTGACTCCCGACCTTGACCTAAAAACAACTGACCTGGCGCCGAAGACAACAAGCCGCCGTAGCAGGAATCTGCAATCACTAACACGCGCTTGGCTTGCAGCCGGCCTAAATGATTGCTAACAAATTCATTGGATATCCAAAAAGCATCATTCGGTGGCGGATCTGCATTTATTGGCAACCAATAGCCGGTATCCCGCTCGCCAACATTAACCATGCTGCCGTGACCAGCATAGTAGATAAGTAAATTATCTTTTTCCGTCAACACGCTGTGCAGCTCGTTAATCGCCTGCATTACTGTTAGTCGATCTGAATCAAGCAAGAGCTGGACCTGAAAACCATATTGCTTTTCAAGAATGTCACCAATCTCTCTGGCGTCGTTTAGCGGCGTTTCTAAATCATCTAATATCGCGTAGTCCCGATTACCAATTACCAACGCATAATAGCGACCGAAATCCATATCATCGAATTTAGTTCCGCCGCCAGCGGCAGTAGGAGACGCCTTAGGCATCGATAAAGCAGGTGTCCGCAATCTTGGTATGGTAGATAGTTTGCGTTCTACGCTGGCGCGGTCGTTGTGTACTGATTTAAGCAATTGCTGCAGAGTAGCTAACTCTGCACCGGAGTTTTGTGCAACTGCGGTCGAGGTATTCGCGCTACTCACTTGCTTTTTTAAGGCTGTCACTTGACGATCTAGCAATGCCAGCTGCTGATCTTTAGCCTTTAATTGATTTGCCAATTCAGCGCGTAACTCCTGCTGTTCGCGCTGCGCTGTTTCTTGGTAAATTAAGCTGTCTTCTGGGATTCCCCAAGCCTGCCGATAATAATTTATCGCTTGCAGACGGTCTTTCTCAACACCCAAGCCCTGCTCATACAATGTACCTAGATTAAATAAGGCGCTCTTATTACCTTGATCAGCGGCCTTTTGGTACCAAAATATTGCTACTTCGTAATTTGGTTCGGTGCCAAGCCCCTTCTCAAAAATTTCACCTACCGCAAGCTGTGCCTCTGCATCACCCTGCTCTGCAGACGGCAACCAAACCTTTAATGCTGTTTTATAATCGGCTCGGTCATATGCGACATACTCACCGCCGCGAATTCGACAATCTGCTGCAGTGGTTTTTACAGGACGTCTTGGCGACATGTACGACATATTGCCTAACTTGCGCAGCTGGCCCGGCAGCAGGCAATCAACAATTTGCAAGCCCGCTATAACATCTTCTGTGCTAGCAGGTACTGCACCCGTGTCATTTTCTTGTGTGTTTGAACACGCCGATACGCCACTAAAAAGCATGACAATCAAGCAACCAAGCCACCAGCGACGGTAACTACCCTTAAGACTAGCCATGACTGCCTCCGCAATACCCTAGATTATGGTTCCATCCCGACCGAGCCGCATATCCAACTGCGCTCCGCTCACTACAATATTATTTTTATCTATTTCAACTTACGGAAAACCATATCAACGCGGCCAAGACTAACCACGCACTGATCCCGCAGGATAACACTTGCACTGGCTTCGTCGTCGACACGCAGGCCGTTCGTCGAACCCGCGTCCTCTAACGCCCAATCCCCTGCTTTATATAATAGCTTAGCGTGTTGTAAGGAGATACTAGGATCATCGACGCGAATTTTAACGTCTTGACCTCGGCCTATCGTCCAAAAAGCGTCGCTTTTCTTGGCGGAAATACCGTAAACCAGCGGCCGAGATTGATTAATATAAAAAACCAGCACCACATCAGGGTCAAGCTGCTTTGCCGTAATGGTTCGCGTGATCAGCTTATCAACCGCTTCTTTGGTATAGGCAGGATTCTGGGTGGACACATTTGTCCAACCCGATGGCAATTGGTAGGATTGTTGAAAAGAAGTCTGATCTCCATCGGGCTCTTCATCAATAACCACAGAGCCACCTGAAGAGATATCTTTCTGTGGTAAGCGGGAAGCAACGATTGTTCTGCCGTCGTCGGCACTACTTTTTAAATAGTATGCTGCCTCGCCAAACTTGATTACGTCCCCCACCTTAACCTTTGTTGGACGTGTGATTTGACGATTATTCACCGAGGTGCCATTGGTGGAATTTAAATCCTCCAACAACCACTCTTCGTCAATAAAACTTAGCTTAGCGTGGCGCCGCGACAGTAAATCTTTAGCGATAGTGATGTCATTGCCACTATCGCGGCCAATCACCACTGATGTGGCAGTAATCACATGTGATTCACCACCGTCTACGCCTACTAATTCCAGATCCATCGACTTCCCTAAAAACGTTTTTAAAACGCAAACCCGCTTCTTATGCCATTTAAGGCGCTACGATCAGGCTATCCTTATTTTTGATATTGGTGCGATTCTTACGCAAAGTATAGCGAATCTACGACGATTTAAAAGCAACCAGACGAGATCCGCATCAAAGCCGAAAGAGCTCAATCCGAACCGATGCTGGGCTCTGTGCGCCCACTGGCCGCGACTTTACTCGGCGCGACCCTTTTGCCCTCATTGTTCTGACGAGGGAAAACAAACGCGAGCACAACACCAAGCACTAAGGCGAGTATTTGACCCGCGACGATGATGATCAGCATAGGTACTGCCTTTGCCACACCATCTGTAAAAATCGTCAACACCGCGCCCCCCGCAGACGGCACCCATAATTCAGACACATCGGGGTGACGAGCGGGTAAAAATAGGAAAACCACGCCAGCAATCATCAGCCAGTACCTCACCACGCCTATTTGCACGCGGCGCAGTAACATACACCAGATCAAGCCCGCCAATAATCCAACGCCAAGATATACCTGCCAAGCGAGTTTGTAATCACTCATGTCAACCATGTAGGTCCCTACTCCACCCAGTTAATAATACGATCTTCGTAATCCGTATCTTTAAGCTCGTTTTCACTAATGCAACGACCACGGATAGACACACCGGCCTCATGAACGCTATTTACATCACCAGAAATCAGGGGATGCCAATCTTCCAACATACGCCCCTCTGCCAATACGCGGTAAGCACAACTTTCAGGTAACCAATACATGTCATCGGGATCGCTATGCCTTAAAGACACACAATCCGGCACTAATTTCCTGCGCGCGCTGTAGTCGCTGCAGCGACATAAATTCGTATCCAGCAAACGACAAGCCACATCCGTGTAAAACACGTCACCATTATCGTGATCTTCCAATTTATGCAGACAACACTTACCACAGCCGTCGCAAACTGACTCCCACTCCTCGGCTGACATTTCCGCTAAGGTCTTTTGCTCCCAAAATGGGCGTCGAACAATGTCTGCCATAGCCTAATTTAGTCGTCAGTTTCCGGCCCTACCCGCGGGTTTAATCGCTCTGGCTGGGGCGGAAGTTGCAGGTAAAAGCCGTTATTTTCAATCTCGCCCATCACCTTTGCGACATCGGCCCGGGCCAATTTTCGCTCGGCATGCAAAACAATGGTCATAGAACGCTGAGGTTTACCGAAACGAGAAAGTAATTCCTCGGGCACCCGCGCTAGATCTTCCTGGTGATCCACGTACAAATACATGCCTTCAGTACGTGAGCTACGATAAACCGCGCAAATTCGTTTCATGCTTTTTTCTCACTTAACGCGAGTAATTTATCGCCAATCAAAGGCTTGCGCCATGTTGTAAGCGCATCCGGTAAACGAGCGCTGCGAATTATCTCTTCAATATCACGCTTTTTAACAAATACTTCAGGCGCCACCCCCAGCTGATCAGCAACCTCTTCCGCGACCGCCTTGAATTGCTTGTAGCGCTGCGTTTGCGCTGGTGTCAGAGGTTTTGGTGCTGGCGAAGGCAATTCACCGTCATCGGCTGAGCGCCCCTCAGCAAGCAAATCAAGTATTGCCTCACCATACCGCCGAATACTGCCCGGAGATAACTCTTTTATTCGGCTGAACTGGCTACTATCTGCGGGCTGCAGTCTTGCGATCTCAAAGCACGCGGCGTCTTTTAACACGCGACCTCTTGGAATATTTCGTTCTCTAGCTTCAGTCTCACGCCACGCGCACAGTATTTTCAAGATATATTGCTGCCTAGTACTCAACTTCCAAAGAGACTTGATACGCAGATAATACTCACTGGCATCAGTTGGCTTTTCCGCCTGCGCGGTAATGACAGCGCAATCCTCTTGCCACCATCCCAACGCCCCCTTCTCGTCTAAGCGCTTACACAGAATGGGGTATATCCGCTGCAAATACAGTACATCCAGCGCCGCGTAAACGCATTGACTCTCGCTGAGTGGACGACGCAACCAATCGGATCGGGTCTCACCTTTTTCGACATGGACTCCCAAGCAATCCATCACTAGCCGCTGATAACTTAAGCCCGCGCCCATTCCCGCCAATCCAGCGCCAATTTGGGTATCGAGCAGTGGCTGAGGAACGCACTGGAACAAGACGTTAAATACCTCTAAATCCTCACTGCAGGAATGAATAACTTTCGGTAAATCCATCCGCCGCAGTAAAGCGGTAAAGGCAGACCAATCGCTAATAGAGAGAGGGTCAATCAGGTATAGCTCACCATTTGCGCCAACCTGCAGTAATCCCGCAATCGGATAGAAGGTATCGGTGCGAATAAACTCAGTATCGATGGCTAAAAATGCGGCTGTCGCCCAATTTTTACAGGCAGCGTTCAGCGCCGCGTCGGTATCGATATAAACGCGGGATTCAAGAGGATCAGTCAATGGGACGGCGTCCTTTAAGTGCATGTGCCAGCGTGCCGCTGTCCACGTATTCTAATTCACCACCCAAGGGTACCCCGTGGGCTATGCGACTCACGGCGATTCCGCGACTGCGCATTTGCTCGGTAATATAATAAGCTGTCGCCTCACCCTCAACGGTCGGGTTAGTCGCTAATATTAGCTCGCTTACCGACAATTCAGCCGTGCGCTGAAGTAATCTGTCTATACCTATTTCCGCGGGACCAATTCCGTCGATGGGTGACAAATGGCCCATCAATACAAAGTACAAGCCCTTGTAATCGCCGCTGTGCTCAAAAGCGACAACGTCCGCAGGTGACTCAACGACACAGATTGTTTGCTGATCACGGCGCTGGTCAGCGCAAATAAAACACTGCTCATTCTCAGTCAAGGTGCGGCAACTATTACAGTGTCCAACATGCTCCGCCGCCTTACTCAGGGCAGCGGCCAAACGCGCTGCCCCCGGACGATTCCGTTCCAACAACTGAAAGGTCATACGCTGCGCAGATTTTGCACCCACACCCGGCAAACAGCGCAGGGCATCAATCATTTCATCTATTAGCGGGCTATAGCTCATATTCAGAACGGCATCTTAAAGCCGGCGGGCATACCGAGCCCAGACATCATGCCGCCCATTTTATCCTGGTTGTTTTTTTCTACTTTACGAACGGCATCGTTCACCGCCGCAGCCAATAGATCTTCCAAAATTTCTTTGTCTTCCGACATCAGGCTTGCGTCAATCGCCACTCTGCGCACATCGTGACGGCCAGTCATAGTGACCTTCACTAAGCCCGCGCCAGACTCGCCTTGCACTTCAACATTGGCGAGCTCATCCTGCGCCTTTTGCATTTTTTCCTGCATTTCGGCAGCTTTCTTCATTAATTCATTCAAATCAGGTTTCATAGTTCTATCTCATTCAGATCTTTTGAAATCTAGTTAAAAAGTAGCGCTCTATTCATGCACTTAAGCCGCTCAGTTATGCCATCCAATCGTCAACAAAGTCTAAGCAACTGGATCTAGTCGTCATGGTCTAGTCGACAAGGCGCACTGAGTCTTCATCTAGCACACCATCAAATTCCGCTATGATACGATTCACATAGTTGTCGGCGCGCAGGGCATTTTTAGCAAGGACTAAGCGCTCGTCCAAACATCTCTGTTTAAAGCCCGCTGGGGTTTCAATATCAAGCTCGGCAATAGTAACGGTGACCTGGAGCGACTTACCGAAATACTCTGAAAGCAGCTCACCTAGTCGCTCGACGTTACGATCGCTTAGAAACGCGGTGTTCGCAGAATCCACAACGAACTCGACACCGTTGTCCGACTTTGCCGCTATTTGGCAAAGCCCCGCCAAGTTTCCTAACATTCCAGGTAATTGAAACACGTCAAATTGTTCGCGCCATACCTTCTCATTGAGTTGCGAAAAATCGATTCGCTCTGTAGTCAATTCTACTCTTGAGTCACGAGCCTGTGCTATCGGCTCAATCCCCGCAACTTGCTGCTCTTCGACTACAATCGCGACTTTCTCGAGAGCTAGATCAGACGCCGCGTCAAAGCCAACGGAGCTTGCAGGTTTTTCGACGTGAGCGGCAGCTATGTCGCTTGGTATATCGTTCGAAGACATCACCTCAGGCACGCCAGGCGACTCATCTATCGCCGGCTGTGTCTGCACTTGAGAGGTGTTCTCAGTAGCTTGTTTTGCCGACGGCGAAACCGTCAAATTTTCAGGTCTTACGTCCGGCTTAGCGCTGATGCTTGTCGGCGCATCATCTGCCGAATCAAGCGTCTGCGGCTTTTTTACCGGAGCAGCGGCCTCCGCCACTGCAGATACAGGCCTAGGCAATACTTGGCGAGGCGCGTCAATAACCCCCTGGGGTTTAAACGCGAGCATTCTGAGCAGAACCATTTCAAGACCTGCTCTGGGGTCGGGCGCCAAGCCCATATCGCGACGCCCTGCCAGTCCTATCTGGTAATAAAACTGCACATCTTCTGCTGTAAGTTTGCCCGCTAACTCTATGATTTTAGAGCGATCACCAAGGCTATTATCCAAGCCATCAGGTACTGTTTGCGCCACGGCTAAGCGATGCATAACAAGCAATAGCTCACTAATTACACCGGGGAAATCAGCCCCCATTTCGGCAAGGTCCGCCACCACAGCCAGTAGCCCAGCACCATCACTGCTGGCCAAGGCTTCAATTAACCGATAAACAGAATTATGGTCGATGGTACCTAACATCTGCCGCACGTCTGCCTCACCGAGCTTGCCGGAACCAAAGGCAATCGCCTGATCCGTTAAACTAAGAGCATCACGCATACTGCCGTCGGCAGCACGACCCAATAACCACAGCGATGACTCATCGAACTGAACCATCTCTTGGTCGAGTACAGTCTTTAAGTAGTCGACAATTCGCTCAGGCGTCAGGTTTTTTAAATTGAACTGCAAGCAGCGCGATAAAATCGTCGCCGGCAATTTTTGAGGATCGGTGGTCGCCAGTAAAAACTTCACATGCGCCGGAGGTTCTTCCAAGGTTTTCAGCAGCGCATTAAAACTGCTGCTACTCAGCATGTGCACCTCATCTATGAGGTAAACCTTATAGCGGCCTTGGCTCGGCGTGTACTGGACGTTATCTAAAATTTCACGGGTGTCTTCAACCTTGGTTCGCGACGCCGCATCGACCTCTAGCAGATCAACGAATCGACCCTCGCTAATTGCGACACAGGCATTGCATTGCCCGCAAGGTTCAGAGCTAACGCCAACTTCACAGTTAAGACATTTGGCTAAAATACGGGCAATGGTGGTTTTACCCACACCACGGGTACCGGTAAACAAATAGGCATGATGAAGGCGATCGTGATCTAGGGCATTTACTAATGCCTTTAAAACGTGATTCTGCCCCGCCATTTCACGAAAGGTTTTCGGGCGCCACTTCCGCGCCAACACCTGATAGCTCATTGAACAATTCCTAACATGCAAGCAGCAAGGATACACCAGCCCAGCATGGACATAAACCAATGAAGGTAGAGGAAAATAAACGTAGACAGGGGATTAAGCAGAACTTGGTGGCGGTCCAACCAGCCACACCCCGGCACACGAGTTGATAACTACCGTTGCTCCCTTCCGGGCCTGGCGGGGTTTGCTATCTATCGTTGCGAGGGGACCGGAAGGACCACCGCAGAAGACACGCTGTGACAGTGCCTCAACGCGGGCGCTATTGTCGGCGAAACACTTGGCACATGCAAGGGACCCGCCGACGAAATCACAGGAAAATGTCGAATAATATCAACGCGCCACCGCAGAACCCGGTGGGAACTTAGCCAGAATCGCTGACACCGTTTCAAGTACATACAAGCGCCGTTCTTCTGGCGTTTTCAAGCTAGGAATAACCCGCTTTGTCATACCGCGCCACAATAATTTTTTCGATGCGGGGTCAATCACATCAATCATTAAGGTGCTTTCTTTGTAGTTTCGTACCCAGATATCGTCATCGTAAAAATGACTGCGGCCGAAATAGCCGAAACCGGGGCGATAACCACAGTGGTAGCATGGGTAATAGCCGTAATGGGTATACCAGGAACCAAAATTATCGATGGCAATTTTATCCTCTTGCCCCAACTGGTAACTCACCAATACAGACGCTTGGCTGACATCTGCGACCTGCTTCAAACCTTTCGCGGTAAATTGTGCGTCTACCGCATCCACAACTCGCTGCCGAACCAAGTCATTGTCAATTTCTGGGTCGGCATGCTTGGCGGGCAACAGCCAGGCATAAGTCGATACACCGCTAAAATCAAACTCCTGAGAATAATCGGTCGAAACCGGAACCCCAGCGCAGGCCGCCAACAAAGCCACCACAACAGCCATTACTATCTTTTTCATTACCGTCTCCCCAAGCGCTTTTAAAATACCCATTAAAACTATGACTGCAAAACAACCCAAAGCGCTAATTGGCCCCGCACCACTCGCAGCAACAAACGCCCCTTACTCGCAGACAATACCTCACTAAATTCTTTAACATCGGCAACGCGGCGCTGGTTTACTGACACGATCAAATCACCTTGCGCCAATTTTCCCGCAGCTTCTGCTGTATTCGCCACCTCAGTCACCAACACGCCCTGACCATTTTCGGCGTCGCGGAGTGTTACTCCCTTGAGGAGCTCACTGGTCGCCTCGCCAACTGTAGCGACAGGCAATGTCACCATTTCAGCGAGTTCCGCGCGAAACTCCTTTCGCTTGCCCTCTCTCAAGGCTGTAACAATAATACGATCACCAACCCGCTTTAGACCAACCGCATTGCGCAATTGTGCAGAACTAAGAATATCCTTGCCATCAACCTCGACGACGACATCGCCTGCCTGCAAACCGGCTTGTTCGGCGGCAGACCCGCTCTGAACCTCAGCAATCACCGCGCCGCGCTGATGTTTTCCGACCTTAAAGGCATCGGCCAACTCCGGCGTTAAATCCTGAATAACCACACCGAGTTGACCACGACGCACCTCGCCGTGCTCTAAAATTTGATCGATACTAACTTTCGCCATATTGATCGGTATGGCAAAACCAATTCCAACATTGCCACCAGCAGGCGCTAAAATCGCGGTATTTACCCCAATCAGTTCGCCCCTTAAATTAACAAGTGCACCGCCGGAGTTTCCCGGATTTATTGAGGCGTCGGTCTGGATAAAATTTTCATAACCTTCAATTCCCAAGCCAGTACGCCCCAAGGCGCTCACGATACCGGTTGTTACGGTTTGCCCTAAGCCAAAGGGATTGCCAATGGCTACGACGTAGTCACCTACCTCTAATTTATCAGAGTCTGCCAATTTAACGCTGTGCAAATTCTTGGCATCTATTTTTAACACTGCGATGTCGACATCGGGATCCGAGCCAACAAGTGTCGCAGTGAAATTGCGACCATCTTCCATGCTGACGGTAATTTCATCCGCGCCGTTGATGACATGATGATTAGTCAGAACAATGCCTTTTTTGGCATCAATGATAACGCCCGAGCCAGCCGCCTGGGTGCGACGTTGCTGGGGACGCTGCATCTGCTGTTCAGGCACATTAAAGAAACGTCGAAAAAATGGATCGTTCAGCAACGGGTTTTGACGAATAGTCTGCGTTGTATAGGTCGATATATTAACGACAGCAGGGTTGACGGTTTTTAGCATTGGCGCAAGGCTGGGAAGCTCGCGACCATTACCATCCTGCTGAGGGAAAAATGCCAAGCTGCCCTGAGCAAGACCAGCTAAAAAACAAAATATCAATACGCGAAGTAGTTTGTGGCGTGATGCGCGAAGCGACAGAAGCATATTAGTCATATCTTATATCAGACTCCCAATAGTCATTAACTGTGACCGTTAGAGTCCCGCTTTGGCTAAAAAATTCCGCAGAGGCATGAATTGCGCCTTATCTTTCTTAAACCAGCTTTTCAGCCATTGAGCGTGATATTTCTTTTTGAATTGTCGACTTGAAGGCGCCCATCATTAGGCCCAACTTGATATCAACCTTCACTTCGTCAATCCCCAAGGTAATTCGCCCTTTTACACCAGAACGTGCAACCTCGAGCTCATCATTATTTAGCCAGCGAGAACTCAACTGATAACGCTCTTCTAATTTGATCGCCATCTGCCGGATTAACTCGCGAAGTTCTTCTGGTTTTTTATTATGGCGTTGACGAAGAGAAATATTCGACACAGATTGATTACCCCACAAAAAGAGACGTAGCTTGATAAGACATTTGCATTATGGCACCTCACACGAAAATTGCCCAATTACTGTGCACAACGTTGACACAGCTGAAACCGTTGCACAGGATCACTAAAGTGCAGGCAAAAAAAAACCGCTTTTACGCGGTTTTTAAAACTTTGGTGGAGCTAGGCGGGATCGAACCGCCGACCTCTTGCATGCCATGCAAGCGCTCTCCCAGCTGAGCTATAGCCCCAAAGTGGAGGCTGCGCATATTACGGTCAGCCCCAGAACTTGTCAACACATCGACTTGAAATCACTGCATTTTTCTATTCATTGTCGCTAGGGAATCCCCGCTCCAACTATGAGCTAACTCCCCACATTGCAGGAATTTGCTATGCGAGCTCCTGATACTGCTTTTCCAGCTTTTTCAGGCGTTTTTTACCTACCCCACCCAAGACTTCTATGGCATGACGCAATCGCGCTCTGCTCATATCTGGGCCTAACACTTCCATCGAATCAACAACTGAGATCGACGAAGTTGTACCCGCAATAGCGATAAACAATGGCGGCATAAAATCCTTTAACTTGATTCCCAAGCCATCGGCCAAGGATTTCACCTCTGCGAAAATTCGATCACGCTGCCAATCATTTAACGATTCCAAGCGCCACGCCGCGCACTGCAACAAGGTGACTAACTCTTCTTCACTTAGACTTGAAGCGGCAAAGCTCGCGGGAGTAAGCGGCAACATACCCGACAAAAAGAACGCCGCTAACGGTGCCATATCGCTAAACACTTCAATTCGGGACTGCACATGCGGCAGCATTTTCATTAACGTCTCGCGGTTAAAGGCCCACTCTTGCATACGATCTGCCAACTGCTCAAGACTGCAATCTTCACGAAGCCACAAGCCGTTTAGCCAGCGCAGTTTTTCAACATCGAATATCGGCCCACCCAAACTCACTCGGGTGATATCGAAATTGTCGATCATGGTTTGCAGACTGAACTTCTCGCTTTCATCTGGCATAGACCAGCCCATGCGGCCTAAATAATTCAACAGCGCCTCGGGCAGGAAACCCATGCGCTGGTAGTACCAAATACTGGTCGGATTTTTGCGTTTACTGAGCTTGCTTTTATCGGGATTTCGCAACAGGGGCAGATGGCATAACACCGGCATTTCCCAGCCAAAATACTCATACAATAATTTGTGTTTAGGGGCAGAATTAATCCACTCCTCGCCGCGCAGCACATGGGTGATCTGCATCAAGTGGTCATCGACCACGTTTGCCAAATGGTAGGTCGGCAAGCCATCAGATTTTAAAAGGATCTGGGCATCCACCTGCCCCCACTCCAATTCAATTTTACCCCGCAGCATATCGTCAACTTCGCAGCGGCCATCGTCCTCAGGCACGTGCATTCGAATCACATAAGCATCACCAGCCGCTTCGCGACGCGCGTGCTCAGCATCGTCTAATTTCAGATCCGAATACTTTAGAGCGGTATGCCCCCCTGCCTCGCGACGGGCTTCACGCAGCACATCCAATTCTTCAGCTGTCCTGTAGCAGCGAAAGGCATGTCCGGCAGCAATAAGTTGTTCACAATGCGCTTTGTAAATTTCACTGCGTTCGCTCTGGCGATACGGCCCGTGCGGCCCTCCAATGTCTGGCCCCTCTGCCCACTCCAAACCCAGCCAGCGCAGTGAATCCAAAATCGCCTGCTCAGACTCTGGAGTAGAACGCTGTTGGTCGGTGTCTTCAATGCGCAGCAAAAACTCGCCACCTTGGCTTTTCGCAAAACAATAATTAAACAGTGCGATATAAGCCGTGCCTACATGCGGGTCACCGGTGGGCGAAGGAGCAATACGAGTGCGAACAGTCATGGAGTGTTTATTACCATTTGAATACAATAGACATTTAGCCTCGCATCAATTTGCGTGAGCGGGCCATTCAGGCCGCCATTATACGTTCCGGACGAGGCAAGATTCACCCACCCGCAGAGGTATTTCGCGGCAGATGCACAAAAATTTACTTAATCGCCGCTTTTGCGTCGCCCCCATGCTGGACTGGTCTGACCGGCACTGCCGTGTCTTTTGGCGCCAACTGACCACAGAAGCGGTGCTGTACACCGAAATGATCACCACCGGCGCGCTGATCCATGGCGATGCCGAGCGCCACCTCAATTTTAGTGATATTGAGCACCCTGTCGCTCTGCAGCTTGGTGGCAGCGACCCCGAGGCACTGGCCCACTCGGTAAGACTCGCTGAAAAATGGGGATACGACGAAGTGAATTTAAACTGCGGCTGCCCTTCGGATCGCGTTCAGAATGGTTTTTTTGGCGCCTGTCTCATGTCGCGCCCTGCCCTCGTTGCCGATTGTGTAAAGGCAATGAAAGACGCTACTTCGCTCCCCATTACCGTTAAGCACCGTATCGGCATTGATGAACAAGAAGGCTACGGGCCGCTGCAGGAGTTTGTCGCCGCCATTGACGAGGCCGGCACTGACGCGATCATCGTTCACGCCCGCAAGGCGTGGCTGCAAGGCTTGAGCCCAAAGGAAAATCGCGAAATTCCGCCGCTGAACTACAACTTGGTACACCAGCTAAAACAGGACTTTCCCAAGCTCGAAATTATCATCAATGGCGGCATTCAGAACATCGAAGATGCCACCTCGCAATTGTCATACGTGGATGGCATTATGATGGGCCGCAGCGCGTATCAAACCCCGTTTCTTCTGGCTAGTGTGGATTCGCAATTTTACGGCCAAGACCGACAGATCGCTGTGCGAAGTGACGTCATTCGCGGCCTATTCCCCTATATAGAAGCGGAACTTACACAAGGTACGCGGCTCAATCATATGACCCGACATATGCTGGGATTATTTAATGGACAACCCGGTGGTCGACTATTTCGACGTTATATAAGCGAGCACGGCCATCGCCCCAACGCCGGTATTGAGGTATTGGAGCAGGCATTAAGCCTTACCGAAGAAGCCCTGCAGACCATGATGACAAAAAGGACAGTAAGTAATGAGCAGTAAGTTAGAACAACTAAAGCAGTTCACCGATGTGGTTGCCGATACCGGTGATATAGATGCAATCCGGCGTTTTTCTCCTCAAGATGCCACGACAAATCCATCACTCATTCTTAAAGCCGCTCAACTTCCCCAATATCAACCGCTAATACAGCGCGTCATTTCCGCTCAGAGTAAAGGCCCCCGAGACGCCCAGTGGCTGCAAAAAACCGCCACTCAGCTAGCGGTAGAAATTGGCGCCGAAATCTGCAAATTAGTACCCGGGAAAGTGTCTACTGAAGTCGACGCCCGCCTCTCATTCAATACCGAGGCGATGATTGCCGAAGGCCGCTACATAGCCGAGCTTTACCAGCAAAAAGGCATCGCCAAAGACCGGCTACTCATTAAAGTCGCCTCAACGTGGGAAGGCATTCAAGCCGCCGCGGTATTAGAAAAAGAAGGTGTAGAGTGCAACCTGACTCTGCTCTTCAGCCTTATTCAGGCTGCCGCCTGTGCAGAAGCTGGCGCAACCTTAATATCACCCTTTGTTGGTCGTATTTTAGATTGGCATGTCGCCCGTGGTCTTACACCTGAAACGGCAAATGATGACCCTGGGGTTCAGTCTGTCATTGCCATTTACAGCTATTACAAGCAACACGACTACAAAACCGTTGTAATGGGAGCAAGTTTTCGCAATATAGGCGAAATTGAGGCTTTAGCGGGCTGCGATCGCCTAACAATAAGCCCAGCACTGCTAACTGAACTGAGTGAAAATACACAAGCCTTACCGCGCCAACTCGGTCCAGATATGAACTTCATCCCCCATCCAAAACTCGACATTACCGAATCCGGATTTCGCTGGGCCTTGAATGACGATGCCATGGCAACAGAAAAACTCGCTGAGGGTATTCGGGCCTTTGCCGCCGACCAAGTGAAACTTGAAACCCTGCTTAGCGAATGGAACTAGTACTCCTTCAATATGATATTGCCTAATGTCAAAGTTCGTAGGTATGGGTTGAGGTACGACATGCCTTCAGACTGGACGCCCGTCAGGGCGCCCCGAAGGGGTTTATCAAACCCAACATGATGGGATGCTCTCCCACCGCTTGTTGGGTATCGCTACCGCTCCACCCAACCTACAGAATCACACATCATTTTCAAATTGAAAGAGTACTAGGATATGTTTGAAAAATTAAAGCAGCTTTTTTCTGGCGTGGAAGAAGACGACAAGAAAACCACGATGTCGCTGGAGTTAGCGGCAGCAGCCCTACTTATCGAAGTGAGCAAATCTGATTACGAACAAGACCCCAAAGAAATTGAAAAAATACAAGAATTGCTGGTTCGGTGTTTTTCAGTGTCGCTAGCGAATATTGAAGATTTCATGACGACGGCAACAGCGCTTAATAAAGACAGCACCTCCTTGTATCCGTTTACCCGTTACATCAACGACAATTGCAATAATATTGAAAAATATGAGCTGATTGTCGCGCTTTGGGAAGTGGCCATTGAGGATGGGCAAATAGATAAATACGAAGATCACTTGATCCGGAAGATCTCTGATCTCATTTATTTACCTCACACCGAATTTATCCGAGCAAAGCTGACAACGACAGAAAAGCTGCTGGCAAATAGATAAGGATGGCGTTTGTGCAGAGAAAAAATTAAAAACACTGACCTTCTAGAAGCGACACTAACTCACGAAACTTAGCGTGATTACTGTCGCTCAGCCCCATTAGCGTGCGATGCGCCTCTAACACCCGCTTCTTAACAGCATCTTCGCTACAGGGTAAAACCGGCAGCTCGCCCAGGTCTTCATCGTCGAGTAGTGGCTCTTCTCGAATTCTAAACACCCGGTCGAAACCCATGCTTTCGAGCACTCGGGTGATATCGGGATTAGTGGATAAAATAAGGGGGACAAACTTAAAACGCTCTTTGGCTTTAATCGCTAATTTAGCAAGTAAACCCAAAGTAGTACTGTCGACATTTAGGGCATCAGAAAGATCAACGACAACACTGGCAAAGCCTTCAACAGATAACATCTCATCGAAAAACTCGTCCAAGGTTGTACACAGCGTCAACCGCACGTCACCAACTAGTTTGATAACAAACGCGCCGTCTTGTCCTGCTACCAATATCCTACCGGGCTGCATTTGCCTATAACCTGCACACGACTAAAATTGCGATATCGTCTGGCGCTTCGTCTATTTCTAGTAAACCGAAAGTTTTCGCCAGTCCCGTCGACATACTTTCACCCTCGCCGAGAATATCGAGCAGCTTCAGCTCTTTCTCTTCGAGGGTGTCACTGTCTAACACCTCTAGAATACCATCCGAGAACAACGTTAGCACTGCGCCCGGTGGGAAAGTGATCATATGATCACTGTACTCGGCATCGGCAAATAAACCAACAGGCATGTCGTGTTCAGGCAGAAATTCCGCCTTACCGTCTACCGCCATTGCCGGCGCGGGAAGATGACCTGCTACCGAATAACAGAGCTGATGGCACTTAAGATCAAAAGCACCGACACACATTGTTACGTGTTTGCCGATCCCCATTTCCAGTAATTCCCGATTCGCTATGGCAAGCATCTTCGCTGGCGACAAAATAGCAGTGGAACCGCGATGTAAGAAATCACTGCGCTTACGTGCAAACAAATTTTTGAGGAACACCGTCACGAAGGCCGAACTAGCGCCGTGCCCTGACACGTCTGCAACAAAGAACACCGCGTGATCTTCACCAACAATAAAGTAGTCAACAAAATCGCCGCTCAGGTACAAAGACGGCAATATAAAGTGGCAAAAACTGTAGCCGCCAATTTGCTTTGGCGTATCTGGTAGCAGAAGCTGCTGAACGTGCTTTCCCGCCTGCTGGTCTTGTTGTAACAAGGTCAAACTTTCAAGTAAATCTCGGTTCGCGTTTTCAAGCTTAGTGCGGTAGGCCAAGTTTTCGCGTTTTAGGGCGCCACGCTCAACCGCCCGATCAATAACATGGCGAATAACGTCCAAATTTTCTGGTGGGAGCATCAGATAATCAGTTGCACCGTGCCTAACAGCCTCAACAACGTCAGCGAGACTTTTGCGACGAGAAACGCCGATTAGAGGTAATTCACGGGGGTCAGCTGCCATTTTACCGAGAAGATCAATACCGCGATCATCGGGGAAATCGATGTCAACCATCACAATATCGATATCTTCTTCGCGAAACCCCACCATTGCCGTCGAGCAATCCGCAATCGCAAGCACGGACATACCCAGCTTCTCCAAGGAGGACACTAGCTCGTTGTGGACAGCATCAGCCTGCTGAACCAATAAGATACTCTGGGGAAACGTAGCTTTCATGCGGACTTTTTACTCGCATCAGCAAGAACACACAAGCCGTATTTATGCGCAGAATTTACGCCAGGGAAATCAGGCGCGAAATTAGAAATCAAAGGATTCGAAATCTTCATCGCCAAAATCATCTTTAAGCTTGCCGTCATTGATAAGAAAATCTCGGCGCTGCAAATAAACATCCTTGAAGAAGGTGTATTTATCTCCCGACACCAACTCTTCTGTCCCAAGTAAAGAGGCTCGAACTTGAATCAAATCCAGAAGGGTCATGCCGTACTGCGCACTTTCAGGATCAACACTGCGCATCACATTGGTATAAGAATCAACTCCCCTTCCAGCACCATCCCGCAAAGTGCTGGGGCCGAGAAACGGTAGCATTATGTACGGGCCATTACCCACCCCCCACACAGCAAGGGTTTGACCAAAATCCTCGGAGTCACGCACTAAACCAATCGCTCCAGCGACATCAAAAATGCCTAATACACCAACCGTTGTGTTAATAATGAACCGTCCACCACTGATCAGGACATGACTGCCATCACCCTGCAATACATTATTGCCGATATTCTTAATTTCACCGAGATTATTAAAAAAATTGGCTAAACTTTGATCAACAAACGTCGGCGTAATATTGCGATAGCCTTTCGCGACAGGCTTCAAGACATACTGGTCAGCCGTGTCATTGAATACAAAGACAGCACGATTGAGGCCCTCCCAAGGGTCGCGAGGATCGCTGTCGCTATCATTTACAGACGCATTTACGCCCTGAAATGTAGACAGCAGCGTCAATAGCAAGGCACAAGCTATTCGTTCCATTGGAGTCATATCCATCAATTCTAAAAAGCGGCTAACACTATACGCAATGCGCGCTTGCTTGGCACTAACTGCATGATTACGACTCAGCAATAATCAATATATCGAGACCAACCAACTGTGTCACAAGCTCGCGACCAAACCCCACCACCGCTTCAGCTTCAACACCAAGCTCGGCGGCAATTCCCTTAAGTACTCCGTACGCATTGAGCGAAGACGCGTCATCAAACAACGCAAGTAACCGCGCCGTGACTGCATTGATTTCTAAAAACTCAACGCTATCGGCACGGTTGCGATACACCACAATATAGGTGACGTCGCCGGTCACTTCTGCGGGACGGTTATCCCTGCTAATTTGATGGACGGGAAAACCGTAAGCCAGCGGCCAAGCGAGTGAAGACAGACGCCACCGCGCATCCAAAATATCGCTGGGAGGCTCTACTGCGGAAGGAAGTTCGTCAACAGCGACATCGAGTGCCAGCTCTACCCATTCATAATGGGCAAGCTCGGCTAAAAACGGCGGATCTACGGCTATACCACTGCGCTGATGCTGAAGATATTCAAGAAACTCTTCCGCAATTTTAAGAAAGTAAGGGCTCGCGCACTGATGCCGAATCATAAAGTCCCGCACCATCGAGCCCCAATCCGAATCGCTATACAAACTACGACACACCGGGAAGCCATTACTTAAAAAGCCATTGATATTGTTGAAAAACAAATCGCGATAAATATCTAGACGACGGCCCTCTATACCCGGCAACCCAGAAGAAGCGTCGGGATTGCGGATAAACTGGGTTAGTTCGCGCTGAACATGCTGAAAATTGCTCATCTCACAGCAACCCGGTGAGAAGCGACACTGCACTCGTTGATAGCTTGAGCACGCTTAATACGCTCTACCTCTAATACCAACTCTGCCATCGGCGGGAAATTAAAGTCCCTCTCCAGCAAAGTTGGCAAGGGACCGCAGCGCTCATAAGCCGCGTCTAGCAAGTCCCAGACAGGATCAATGACATCTGAACCATGTGTATCGACACGCAGATCATCGGCCTCATCGTAATGGCCGGCGATATGCACATACCTCGCGCGCTCCAGAGGAAGTGAATGCAAAAAATCATGGGGATCGTAGCGATGGTTAATACTGTTCACGTAGATATTATTTACATCTAGTAACAGCTCACAATCTGCCTCGGTCAGCACCGCGTTAATAAACTCACTTTCACTCATTTCCTGAGCCGGAGCTGCGTAATAAGACGCATTTTCTAGCAATATACGTCTACCTAAAACATCTTGTACTTGCTTAACTCGGTCAGCGACGTGATGAACTGCCTCGTCAGTAAACGGAATGGGCAGCAAATCATACAGTTGCCCCTCATCACCGCAATAGGTCAAATGTTCTGAATACAGAGGGCAGTCAAAATCCGCCATAAACTGCTTAATATCTTTCAGCAAGCTTGTGTCGAGGGGAGAAAAACCACCAATGTTTAATGATAGCCCATGTAAATAAACGGGGTAACGCTCAGCTATTTCACGAAATGAGCGGCCGTAGCGACCGCCAATACCTATCCAATTCTCAGGGGCAACCTCAATAAAATCAATATCGTCTGGGCTCAGCTGTTTAAACGCCGACATAAGACCTCGACGCAAACCGAGACCTGCCAAAGCAGATCTATTATTTAAGTTAAGCTCATCCATTGATACTGTGATTGCCTCTCAGAGAACCGTTAACACTAAGAAAATAATGCTTATTTCGCAGCACCGCATGACGCTTCCTTCGCCGCTTTGTCGCCGCCACACTGCCCTTCCATTGCCCCTTTATCAGCGCCACACTTCGCTTCACCACACTTACCTTCGTGGGCGGCCTTTGCCTTGTCAGCGCCGCACTTAGCTTCGCCGCATTTGCCTTCGTGCCCAGCCTTATCAGCTCCACACTTTGCCTCACCGGCTTTATCAGCCCCACACTTAGCTTCCGATTTAGCCGCTTTATCGGAGCTTCCCATCGCAAGTTCATAGCCCGCGCTCAATTGCTTGGCCGCGAACGGGTTGCTATCAGCCATCGCAGGGCTCACAGCAGAAGCCAACATCGCCGCACCAAAGGCTGCAACTAGAGGTTTTTTCGTAAAAGACGCCATTATTATTTCTCCATTCCGGCTATGCACCGAGTTAGTCTTCAAGTAAATTAAAATTCTGCTCAAAAAACAGCCAATGTATCTGAGCTAAACGGTAAAAAACGCATTTTCAGCATAGCCGGATCTCAAAATTTAACAATGCAATGATTAGCTTACGAGAACACCAAGGTTTCCGATCTTTGCCGTAAATTACGTCGCGGCTAGTACCAGACACGAATAGCTTGATTGTCACGACTATGCTTAAAGAAACGGCTACCTAGCTGTGCCCCGCCGAGACGAGAGGAATACAACTTGGTATTCCAAGTAGGCGAAGAGCCGGCGAATGGCGCCATTTAGGGTTAACTAGAATTGCCAGGGGCATTTTCCCGCCCAGCAAAGACAATCAAACTAGCGTGCCCATAGCCAATAGACCTAACTAGACTTTGAATGTTACATCTTGGGTGACACTTTTCCATAATTGCTTCAATCGTTTTTCTGATACCGGCGACCGCGTGCCGATATTTTGAGCAAACAGAGAAATGCGGAATTCCTCTAGCTGCCAGCGATAATCTCTAAGGGCGGGATGTGAAGCAAGTTCATCGGGCGCTTTCAGCAAGAAGTCACTCAACTGGTTTTGCAAAGGCTCTAAGATAAGGGTGCACTGACGATCTCGCTGATAGTGTCCATCCAGTTTTGCAAGGCGCTGCAAAATCCCCTTCAAGTATCGAGGGTACTGACTCAGTTCTTCATAATTTAACGCCGTTATAAAGCCGTTGAAAAACAAGCCGTCAAGCTGCTTATTTACGTCGTTAATACTGTGAATCCAGCTCAGCGAGTTCAGCTTTTTCAAAGCCCGCCGAATATCGGAATAATGACCCAATATTTCCGTGAGCATTTCCGCATAGCGCTCAGCGTCAGCGGTAAAACTTGCACGCCCCGCTTGCCACAGTTTGTCGAAGTGGGCTTCTGTTTCAGGTAAGTTGTCAGGATCTATCGCAAAACTTTGTCGAGCTGCGGCTATTAAGCTGTCTTCGAGCCATTTCTTTTTATCTTCACCCACAGCGGCGAATTGCAATTGCACCGCGTTATGTCGAAACAAACTCGCCCGCAATAATTTTGTCTGTTGAGACAGTCGCAGCAATAGTAATCTCAGCACCCCGTAAAGGCTCTTCTGTTTCGCGTCCTGCGCCGACTCTGCCAACTCTAAAACAACATGGTCGCCGTCATCCCGCAAACACGGATATGCAGTCAATGTTGCGCCGCCGCGCTTAAACTCATGGCGCGTTTCTAAGCGACCAAAATTCCAATCTTGAAGTACTTTACTGTTAAAACTGCCACTGCTTTCTTCCGCAATACCCTGCTGAACTTGATCGGCAAGTTGGGTATTTAACAGCCTTAAATCACGCCCCTGTGCCAATAGTTTTCCGGTATTGTCCAGCACACGAATATTCATTAAGTAGTAATCGTCAATGCGATTGGCAGCCCACTCATTAATATCGATCTGCAAACCGCTCAAGCGCAACAAGGCTGTCGCAAGCTGTGCAAGCAGCCCCTGTTCGCCCACCTTAAGCATCGGCATAGCGCGATCAACATAGTCCGGCACCGGCACCAACTGCTTGCGCTGCGCCTTTGGCAGGGTTTTCACTAGAGCAATGCACTTCTCTCGCAACAAACCCGGCACCATCCATTCGAGTCGCCCCGCAGGTAATTGCGCTAAATTCCCCAACGGCACCGATACACTGACACCGTCGGCGGGGTGACCTGGCTCGAAGTGATAGCTGAGCGCGAAGCTAATGCCGCCACACGTTAAAGTATCTGGAAATTGCTGTTCGGTGACATCACCACCGCCGTGGCGCATCAATTCGCCGCGCGTCAAATACAGTGTGTTTGGGGGAGCCGTTGCTTTTAGCCAGTGTTCAAGGTGCTTGGCAGTGACGATACCCGCCGGAATACGCTCATCGTAAAATCGAAATAGCTCATCATCAGACACCAATATATCTCGACGACGAGCCTTGTCTTCTATCTCCGCAATATCAGCGATTAACGCTTTGTTATGTTTATAAAAATCCGCGCGGCCTTGGTAGCGGCCTTCGACTAACGCTTGCCGAATAAGAATTTCGCGGCTTTCTTCAGGCGCAATCGGGCCGTAGTGAACACGCTTTTTATCGCGAATGACCAAACCGTATAACGCGGTTTGTTCAAAGGCCATAACTCGGCCGCTGCGGGCCTGCCAATGTGGCTCTGAGTAACTACGCTTAAGCAAACTATCATTGACACCAAACACCCACTCGGGATCAATTTTTGCGACACAGCGCGCATACAATTGGCTTGTTTCGGCTAACTCCGCCGCCACGATCCATTTTGGCGGCTTTTTGAATAATCCCGAGCCAGGAAAAATATGTAACTTTCGATTGCGTGCACCGGTGAATTCACGATTCTCGTCCTTGGTCGCTATTTGACCGAGGAAACCAGGTAACAAGGCGCGGTGAATACTCTCATAACCGGCGGCTTCTTTATTCTGCTTTAAGCCTAACTGCCGACACATCAGGGTTAGCTGATGATGCACTTCTCGCCACTCACGCATTCTCGTCCACGACAAAAACTCACGCTGACAAAGCTTTCGCCACTGATTTGCCGACAGCGCCTGACGCTGTTCCTCGGCGTAATCCCACAGCGCCACAAAGCCGGCAAAATCTGAATCTTCCTGCCAAAATCGGCGATGCTTCTCATCCGAGGCCTGCTGCTTATCGGCGGGGCGCTCACGGGGATCTTGAATACTCAAAGCACTTGCAATTACCAGCATTTCGCGAAGACAGGATGCGTCTGCAGCTGCCAATAGAAGACGGCCAATACGCGGGTCAACGGGAAAACTCCCAAGCTGTTCACCCAGTTTTGTTATGCGCCCCTCATCAACCGCGCCCAGCTCTGCCAGCAGCGCAAAACCATCGTTGACAAACTTTTTATCCGGCGCGTCAACGAAGGGGAAATCTGAAATATCGCCCAACTTCAGCTGCAGCATTTGTAAAATAACGGCCGCTAAATTTGTACGCTGAATTTCCGGCTCGGTGTACTCTGGCCGGCTCAAATAATCGGCTTCACTGTATAGGCGATACGCAATACCCGGCGCCACGCGACCGCAACGACCCGCTCGCTGATTGGCGCTGGCCTGCGAAATGGCCTCAATCGGCAGACGCTGCACTTTGCTGCGCACACTGTAACGACTGACCCTCGCTGTACCCGCGTCTATAACGTAACGAATCCCGGGCACGGTGAGTGAGGTTTCTGCCACGTTGGTGGCCAATATCACCCGCCACCCCCGCCGTGCCCGCAAATCAAATATCCGTTGTTGTTCTGAGCCACTTAAGCGCGAATACAGCGGCAATATCTCTGCCCCCGACAATTCGGCGCGTTTGAGGTGGCGGGTTAACTCGCGAATATCGCGTTCGCCGCTAAGAAATACCAGCGTGTCACCGTGACGCTGAGCGCCCTCCGCCATCAGCTCCCGAAGCACCAACTCCACTGCTTCGGCCAAATCATTGTCGGCACTCAGCTCCTCTTGAGGTCGATAGCGATACTCCACCGGATAGCTGCGACCAGACACTTCAATAACAGGAGCATCATTGAAGTGCGCAGAAAAGCGCTGCACATCAATTGTCGCGGAGGTAATGATGAGCTTTAAATCAGGCCGCTTCGGTAAAAGCGTTTTTAAGTAACCCAATAAAAAGTCAATGTTCAGACTACGTTCGTGGGCTTCGTCAATAATAATGGTGTCGTATTGACTGAGAAATCGGTCGCGCTGGATAGCAGCCAGTAAAATACCGTCAGTCATTACCTTAATATAGCTATTCGGCGAGGCTACTTCTTGAAAGCGAATTTGAAAAGCAACGCCTTCGCCGAGCTGGGTGTTAAGTTCCTCTGCTAAACGCTGAGCCACCGCCCTCGCAGCCAAACGTCGGGGCTGAGTGTGGGCAATTAAGCCCGCAACGCCACGCCCCATCTCCAGGCAAATTTTCGGTATTTGGGTGGTTTTACCCGACCCCGTTTCCCCGGCGAGCACCACGACCTGATGCTCGCTAATTGCCTTGCGAATATCATCCAGCCGCTGCGCAACGGGCAGATCCTGAGGATAGACAATTTTAGGCAGGCTCTCCTGGCGCGCCTTCCGCCTAAGTACGGACGCGTTAATACGCTGAGCCAGCGCGAGCAATTTATCGCCAATGTCAGTGTTTTCTCGATCTTGCTTGGCGAGCTGACGACACTGCCTCGCGAATGCAAACTGATCGCCCAACATACATTCGTCAACACTGGCCAGTAGTGAGGCTGCGGTAATTTCTGGCATACATTCCAAATAAATAAAAAAGGCGCCATCAGGCGCCTTTTTGCAATGAGCTGAAAATTTAATCAGCCTTGGCGAGCTTGGCAAGCTCCTCGTCTCGAAGTGAACGACGCAAAACCTTACCAACGTTGGTTTTAGGTAATTCATCGCGAACTTCTATATAACGCGGCATTTTATAGCCGGTTAAGCGTTCACGCAAAAATGCTTTCAGCTCGTCCTTATCAATGTCGCCATTTTTAGCAGCAACGAAGATTTTTACCGCTTCGCCTGACTTCTCATCAGGTACACCAATCGCTGCGCACTCTGCAATATTGGGATGGCCACTCAGCACATCTTCAATTTCATTGGGGTAAACATTAAAGCCAGAAACGATAATCATGTCTTTCATGCGATCAACGATCCGCATATAACCGTCTTCTTGCACAACCGCAACATCACCGGTATGCAACCAGCCATTTTTAATGGTCTTATCAGTTTCATCCTGGCGCTGCCAATAGCCCATCATCACCTGCGGGCCTCGCACGCAAAGCTCACCGCGCTCACCGATTCCCACGTCCTCACCACCCTCGGTGACGATACGAATCTCGGTGCCCGGCAGGGCAATCCCGATAGTGCCGATTTGATTGGCACCACCTGGGTTAATTGATACCACCGGCGAGGTTTCAGTTAAGCCGTAGCCTTCGTAAACCTGCGCCCCAGTCATCTCCATCCACTCTTTCGCCGCACCCGCAGTTAATGCCATACCACCTGACAAAGTGGCTTTGACGGAGGAGAAATCGAGTGTTTTAAATTCCGGGTGATTACACAGTTGAACGAAAAGCGTATTGATACCGCTCATGCCGCTCCAGCGCCAGCGCTTCATTTCTTTAATTACACTGCCCAAGTCACGCGGATTTGGAATAAGCACCGCGTGATTACCCTGCATCATGACGCAGAATGACAGCATAAAAGAATAAATATGGTAAAGCGGCAGCGGTGACAAAAAGGTTTCTGTCGCCTCGTTCAAGCCATAGCTTTCAAACAGCTCCTTACTTTGCAGGACATTGGCCATCAGATTGCGATGACTGATCATGGCGCCTTTAGACACACCGGTTGTACCGCCGGTGTACTGCAATAAAGCGACGTCTTCTGCACCCGGTGAAGAAGGGGTGTATTTGCCGCTTTTACCCAAGGACAATGCCTTTCGGTATGAAATCTGATTTTCAAAGCTAAAATCAGGCACCATTTTCTTAACACGCTTGACTACGACGTTAATTAATGGCCGCTTAAAGCCGGTGTGCAGATCGGCTATTTCAGTGACAATCACCGTTTCTACTGGTGTCTCTGGGACAACCGCCGCAGCTGCCTCGGCAACGTTTGCCAAAACAATTAGCGCTTTCGCCCCTGAGTCATTCAGTTGATGTTTCAGTTCGCGCTCGCTGTAAAGTGGGTTGGTGTTAACCACGATCAGGCCCGCGCGGATTGCACCAAAAAGTGCGACCGGATATTGGATAATGTTTGGCATTTGCAAGGCAATACGGTCACCGGCCTTCAGGTTGGTATGGTTCTGAAGGTATGACGCGAATTGAGCAGATAAGATATCTAGCTCGCGATAGGTAATAGTTTTACCCATACACGATATAACTGGGTGATTCGCAAACGTTGTTGCGCAGTAGGCAAACATGTCCACCAGATTAGCGTACTGAGCAAGATCAACACTACTCGACACATTTGCGTTTTTCCGCGCCGCACTTATTGCTGCTGCGATTTCTTCCATTGCTGCTGACAAAGTCGTCCCCTCGTAAGGCCTTTTTGTTATTAATGCCGGGCCAGATGACAGGCAGTCTGACCACGGCTACTAAAGGTGGCAAGCTATCGATATTTGTACTCACTGTCAACACTAGTGCACTTTGCGAGCGGCTTTGTGCTGTTCCCCTAGCTTATCCCTCAACGCTGGCGGGTTCCGCTACACGATATTGCTCAGGATCAATAAACATCAGCTGCAAGACCAGCTCACCACTGCGCCGCAGATCCGCGGCCAAAACCAGTGCATTAAGATGACCATCGATATGACTTATAGCTGGAATATTAAATACAAGTTGCTGGCCGCTATCATCGCTCATCACAATTGGCTCTGATTTAGTCTGTATCACCTTGACCAACTCGGCGCACAACATCTGCAATTGCAGTTTAAACGCACTGAAATTTAAGTGACCGCGAAACTCTTCAGGCATTAACTGCAATCTAACCCGCACTGTAGATTTATCCGGCATGTCCATTTTGGTCAAAAACAACTCCCGACCAGCCTCTAGCTCCTTAAAATAACGTTTCGCCTCGGTGCGGCCCACATCTAGCAAGCAGGTCTTAAATAAATTTACTGAAATTGTCAGTACGCTCGATGTATCCATATTCACTTTCATAAAATGACTATCCAATATTAATATTTTCAGAGGGCTGGCTAACTACCCAATTATTTTAAGACCACAAAGCCTAGCCGATAAAACCTCAATACCGACGCTATGCCCTGGACCTAAGAATTTCAATATCCACTAAGCGATGACAGGCTGCTTCAGTGCGCACCCTGCTGGGCTGTAACCAAGGCGGGGTATCGCAACACGCCAATTCTGCCATGTGGCAACGTGGCGCGAATCGACATCCCCTATCGGTCGCCAGCGGTGCTCGATTGGCAACAGTCTGAGCTGGTAGTGACTTGTTTAGCATTCGGCCCTTTGGGTTTCCATCTAAATGTGCCGCGAGCAATCGCACCGTATAGGGATGACGAGGTGCCTCAAACACGGCGGCTGTTGGCCCAATCTCTACAATTTCACCAAGATACATAACTGCCGTGCGCGTGGCTAAAAATCTTACAACGGCTAGATCGTGGGCGATAAACAGCATGGCGGTATTGTGCTCACGCTGCAATTCCTGCAATAAATTAATAATCTGCGCCTGCACTGAGACATCCAGTGCCGATACCGGCTCATCGCATATCACCAACTTTGGCTCGGTAATAAACGCCCGGGCAATACCTATACGCTGGCGCTGACCGCCAGATAACTCATGGGGATAACGCTCCCCCGCGGATTGCGGTAAACCAACGCGATCTAGCCAGTAGGCTGCTTTATCCCGCGCGGCCTGACCATGAATACCAAGACTCCAAAGCGGCTCCTGCAAACTCGCTAAAATCGTCATCCGCGGATTTAAACTTGCATAGCTATCTTGAAACACCATTTGAACCTGGGTCGCCATCTCGCGATAGTCATGACGGCGATAGGAATGGGGCATGTCTTTGCCATCAATATAAATCTTGCCTGCACTACGGGACTGCAAACCAGCAATCATTCGTCCCAGGGTCGATTTACCCGAGCCACTTTCACCAACAAGCCCTAACACCTCACCCGCTGTAATTTGCAGATTAATGCCATCCACCGCCGCCAATAAATTAGCACCACTTTTAAAATGGCAACGCAATTGGCGAATATCCACCAGCGGCGCGGTCATGATTTTCCTCCCAACAGTGAAACAGCTTCGGCCTCGCGCCAGCGCTCTGGGTGATCTTTATGCCACAACCAGCAGCGCGCAAGATGATCTTCACCACAGGACATCAGTGGCGGTGACTCTTCGCAAATCGCCATGCGCTTCGAACACCGCGCGGCAAAACCGCAGCCACTCGGCGGCTGACGCAAATCAGGTGGGGTGCCTGCTATTGCCTCCAAAGGCTTAGGGTTCTCCAAACTCGGAACGGCCCGCTTTAGAGCTTGGGTATAAGGATGGGCCTCCCGACTAAACACATCGTGCAGCGAACCTGACTCAACGGTTTGACCGGCGTACATCACTGACACCGAGTCTGCGATCTCGGCAACGACGCCGAGATCGTGGGTAATAAACAACATGGCAGTGCCGCTTGACTCCCGCATCTCCTGTAACAAAGACAAAACCTCTGCTTGCACAGTAACGTCGAGGGCGGTGGTAGGCTCATCGGCGATAAGGAGTTCTGGCTCACACACAACCGCCATCGCGATCATTGCCCGCTGCAACATACCGCCAGAAAACTCAAAGGGATATTGTTCTGCCCGCTGCGCAGGGTTGGCAATCGCCAAGCGTTCAAGTAACGCGATTGCGCGCATTTTTGCTTCTCGTCGCGACAGGCCTTTGTGAATCCGCAATGGCTCGGCTATCTGCGCACCGATGGTTTGCGTCGGGTCTAAAGCCGTCATCGGGTTTTGGAAAATCATCGCGATTTGATTTCCCTGCAACTGACGCCATTCACGCTCCTTGATTTGCGTCATATCGCGACCAGCAAACCACCATTCTTCAGCACTGATTTTTGCTGCGTTTGGCATGAGTCCCAGTAAGGTCATCGCCGTCACCGACTTACCGCAGCCCGATTCACCAACCAACGCTCTGCACTCCCCTGCCTCCAAGTTCAGAGACACATCGCGAACCGCTTTTACTGGGCCGATACTAACCTGCAATGACGTTAACTTGAGTAGGCTCATGCGCGCACCACCCCCGAGCGTCGATCAGTTGCATCGCGCAGGGCATCGCCCAATATATTAAAGGCCAGCACCGACAGACTGATGAATATGGCTGGAAGGATGAGTTGGCGAGGATGCGACAACAGCGTTTTGATACCTTCATTACACAGCGCTCCCCACGAGGTGGTCGGCGGCGACACCCCCATACCGATAAATGACAAAAATGCCTCGGTAAATATTGCCTGCGGAATCGCAAAGCTAAATGCCACTAATATCATCGGCAATACATTGGGCAACATATGACGGAGAATTATGCGAGAGGTGCTGACGCCAGCGATGCGTGATGCCTCTACAAACGGCTGGCTGCGCAGCGCCAATACCTGGCCGCGTATCAATCTCGCGCTACCCGGCCAACTTAACACCAACATCGCAACAATAAGTGGCATGATGCCGTTTTCGCCAGGGCCGATGCCAAACGCAACGCGGAATAAAATCATAAATAATAAAAACGGCAGTGCCACCACAAAGTCGACGAAACGCATGGCGAGTTGATCTACCCAGCCTCCCATCAACCCTGCAATCGCACCAAAAATACAACCGAAAGTAATAAAAAGTAAGGGAGCCACCACACCAACAAACAGCGATGTGCGGCCACCCGCCATCAAGCGGGCCAATATATCGCGCCCTAGCGCGTCGGTGCCCAGCGGATGCCCCGGTATTTCAACCCACTGGGTTTTGTTATTCGTCACCGGAATTAAGCCCTGTAACTGGGCCTCAAAGACTGACATTGCCGCTTCCGGCCTGACCTCTCTCGACAGTAGTAAGAGTCCGGTATCGGCATCGGCAATAGTGTAGCGATACACTTCGCTACTCAGCTGCAGACGATCTTGATAATAACTGTCTGCAGTCTCGGAGATCGCCAAGCCAAGTCCAGGTTTGTTGGCGTCACCACGATAAACACGATAGCGTTCTATACCAGCCAATTTCGGCCACTGCAGCCTTACATACTCGGTATTCGCTGCGTGAACTTTTAAACCGCTTGGCGCATCTGCTTTTTTAGAGGGCCGCCACGCGCCGTTGTCCGATACAATCCGCACCGACCGAGCGCGACTCGCTCCTTCCGATATCTGCGACAGCCACTGCTGCGACGGGCTTTGACGCCATAGCGACGGCCCGACAGTGACAAACAACAGTAAAAAAATCACCATCAATCCCGACAAAATAACAGTGGGATTGGCCATGCTCGGCAGTGGAATAGGCGCAACCGCTTCCAAATCGTCTGCGGCGCCCCACGTTTTAGGAGCAAAACGAAATACTGAGATTGCCATTAGGACGACGGCCTCATGCTCTGCCTCGGTGTAAACGAATACGCGGATCAATTAAGCCATAGCTAATATCAACCAATACCACCACCAGCACCAGGAAGGCGCCGTAAAACACCGTCGTTCCCATGATGACGGTGTAGTCCAACTGCTGAACAGCTTGCACAAAATATCGTCCCAAACCCGGTATGGCGAAAATCAATTCCACCACAAAGCCACCGGTCGTAATTGCGGCGATAGTTGGGCCCAACTCGGTCACCACTGGCAACACCGCATTTCTCAGCTGATGATGCCAAAACAAACGCCATCCATGAACGCCCTTGGCTTTGGCCGCAATATTGTAGTCTGCGCTGAGCACCTCCAACATTGATGCGCGCATAATTCGGCTCAAATACGCCATTGTGCCCAAACCCAGCACCAGAGCTGGCACCCAAATTTGGCTCACACTGCCCCAACCCGCAACGGGCAATAAGGTTTTACCTGCGGCATTATTCATTGCCACAATGACCAGCTGCGCCAAACCGGCAATAACAAAACCCGGCACCGAAATAGCGGCAATAACAGCAACCATCACCAAGCGATCTGGCCAACGATTTCGGCAGTACGCAGCTACTGACCCCGCCGCCACCCCACCCACCAGCGCAATTAATACGGCGGCGATACCCAAGATCGCCGAAATAGGAAAGTGCTTACTGATAATGTCGTTCACCCGCCGATTTTCTTGGGTAAATGAAATCCCAAAATCGCCGTGCAACATATTGCTCATAAACAAGCGGTATTGCTCAAATAGTGGCTTATCCAAACCATAGCGCGCTTCTAACTGCGCGCGTACCGCTGGCGACATCGCCTTTTCCTGGGTAAGCGGGTCTCCCGGCACCGCATGCATAGCAAAAAACGTCGCGGTGGCGATAAACCAAATCGTAATCACCCCCGACAACAGTCTTCTGGCAATAAAACTCAGCATAATTATTGCTCAATCCATGCGTAGCGAAAATTCGGATCACCACCGAAGATAGAGCGTCGAACACCTTTTAACCGCGGGTTCTGAACATACAGCGCGCCATTTTCATAGGTGGGTAAAATGGGCACATCCTCTACAACTATGCGTTGAATTTGCGCCATGGCATTAAAACGCGTCTTCGCATCATTGCTCGATTGTGCCAATCGAATCCAGCGATCATAGAGTGGATTATCATAACGTCCACGATTATTGTCGTTCCAGGAGGCGAATAGATCGGCGAAGGTCATAATATCGTCGTAATCTGGCCCCCACGCGGCCACGACAATATCAAAATCGCCACGGCGCATTTTTTCAAGTCGCTGCTTAAACACCTGCTGGTCAATACGGAGCTCCAAGCCCAAGCCCTTTTTAAATAAATACTGATAGTATTCCGCTTCTTGCAAGGCTCTTGGACTATCTCCCGCCAACATCACTAATGGCGGCCACGACTCTAAACCCAACTCAGCCTTAGCCCGCTTTAAATACTTGCGCGCCTCGGCAATATCGGCGTCGACACGCATGACGGGATATTCTTCGCGAAAGGGTTTTTCACTACCTTTAACGGTGACAGGAAAAAGTGAATACGCTGGCTTAACGCCCGGCAAACCGATGATTTTATTGACTAGCAAGTCTGGGTCGATTAAACGCTGAACCGCTTTTCTAAACGCACGATTGCTACTAATACGCCCTTCCCGAAAATTAAACTCGAGAAAATATAGGGAGCCGGTGTGAAAATATTCAATATTAAAACCACGTTCGACAGCCTCATCCAGCAAGCCCGTATCCAATGGCGCAATGGCAATTTGTTGATCGCGAAATAAATTAAACTGGGCGCTGGGGTCGGCCGTAATATAAGGCATATCTATTTCGTTTATTTTGACGCCATCTTTCTGCCAATAATGGCCATTTTTACGCAATCTAAGATGAGCTCCGTGTACCCATTTGTCTAATACATAAGCGCCATTAACCACCAGCTTGTCACTATCAGCGGCGTAGCGCCCACCCCAATGCTCAACGACGTCTTCCCTCAGCGGTAAAAACGTCATAAAGGCAGCTAAGCTGAGAAAGTAGGGACAGGGCTTAGCAAACTCCACCCGGAGTTCATGATCGGACACCGCAGTAACACCCAACTCCGTCGCCGCTAGCTGTCCACCGTTAACCGCTTCTGCATTTTTAATGGGATAGAAGATAAACGCATACTGCGACGCGGTACTGGGTTTAAGGGCGTGACGCCAGGCAAACACAAAATCATGGGCCGTCACCGGCTTGCCGTCGCTCCAGCGCGCCGAATTACGCAACCAAAACGTGGCGCCATCAGCATCTAGTTGCCAGCGCTCTGCAACACCCGCCGCCAGCTCACCATCGGGACCGTAAACCAACAGACCCTCCATCAAATGCGACAATACAAAACTGGCTATGGTATCTGTCGCCACCGCGCTATTTAAGGTTGGCGGCTCAGTCGCTAAGGCGAGAGTCACTTTACTTTTCTGGGCGTCAACCGCCTGCGCCTGCACGTGGGACACGAGGCTAAAAGATAATACAAAAATCGCCAAGAATTGCACGGCAACAGCCGGCACAATCAAAAATCGACTCGCGGAGGTTTTAGCCATTTTCACTGCTACAATACGCTCCCCGGCAATACTGAATTTATATACACAATGGCTAAGAGCTCGCACCCCAACCCCTATTTTCTTGAGGCCGCCAGTATCGATTGGGGAACTGATGGCGTCCCCCGGGCCGATACTTACGGCGATATTTATTTCAGTCAGGAAAGCGGCATCCATGAAAGCCGCCATGTTTTTTTAATTCACAATCAGTTAACTGAACGCTGGAAAACTCTGGACACACAGCAAAGTGGAAGGTTCACCATCATTGAAACCGGCTTTGGCACCGGTTTAAACTTCTTACTCGCTTGGCAGCTTTGGCAATCCTTAGCGCCGTCCAACTGGCAACTCCACTTTATTTCCGTCGAAAAACATCCTTTGCATCCAGCAGACTTGCGCAGAGCGCATGCATACTGGCCAGAATTGACTCATTTGGCCTCTATACTACAGCACAATTATCCGCCGCTGTTACCAGGTCAGCACCGAAGAATGTTGAATAGTGCACAAGTTTGCCTGGATTTGCTGTTCGGCGACGCACTTGAATGTCTGCCGGCACTACTAGACTCGCCGAGCCCATCAAGCCCTCGATCACAAACCTCGCCACTAGATCGACCACCTTGCGTCGACGCGTGGTTTCTGGACGGCTTCTCGCCCGCGAGCAATCCCGACATGTGGCACGACACCTTGTTTAGCTGTATGGGGGCACTCAGCGACACGGGCACTACATTCGCTACATTCACATCGGCGGGCTTTGTTAAACGCGGACTGCGTGGGCAAGGCTTTGCGATCGAGAAAGTCACCGGCTACGGTCGCAAACGGGAAATGTTGCGCGGCACATTTAAAAATCAGAGTGACGCCGACGCGCCAAAACCCGAAACTGTTGCCGTACCGTGGCACCGTCCGTCCGCTGCGTCAGCGGTAAATAGCGCAATAGTCATCGGCGCAGGCCTAGCGGGCTGCAGCACAGCCCGAGCTTTAGCCCAGCGCGGCATAAAAGTCACAGTCATTGAACGCAACACACCGGCAAGTGGGGCATCAGGTAACCCGCAAGGCGTGCTATATACCAAGCTCTCACCTGCCCCTGGCGATTTAAACCAATTCACCCTGACTAGTTTTCTGCATGCCTTGGCTCATTATCGCGAGCGGCTCGCCAGCGGTGTCATCGAAGGTGAGCTCTGCGGTGTTTTGCAGCTAGCAAATTCAAAGAAAGACGCCGTACAATTTGATCAGCTGAAAAACCTACTCGCCGACCAAGATTGGTTGCAGTTTTTAAGCGGAGATGAGTTAGAAAAGGTCAGTGGAGTCGCCTTAAACGGCCAAGCTTTTTATTATCCAAATGCTGGCTGGCTCTCGCCACCAAGTGTCTGCAACGCCGACTTGGATCATCCCAATATTCGCCTTATCACCCACTGCGAAGGTGTTTCACTATCAAACGCCGAAAATGGGCAATGGTGTGTATTGGATGACAAAGGGCAAAGCATCGTCGATGCTGATGCGGTTATTGTCGCCAACAGCAACGATGCGCTGCAATTTTCCCAAACCCAGCACCTGCCGATCAAACCGATTCGCGGCCAGCTAAGCTACCTAAACGAGTCTGATTTAACACAAATTCCCCAGTGCGTGATTTGCCATGAGGGATATTTGGCCCCACCCATAGCAGGCAAATTATGTATTGGCGCCAGCTTTACCCTGAGGGACTCGGACACCGCGCTCAGGGAATGTGATCACGGCTTAAATCTCGCCCAGTTAAAGGCAATCTCACCTAATTTATTAAAAAGCACGGCTAGCGCCCTTGACGGCCGTGCCTCACTGCGTTGCAGCAGCTCAGACTATCTCCCCATCGTCGGGGCCGCACCTATCGTGGCAGACTATGCCAAGAACTATGCTGCATTGGGCAAAGACGCTCGCCTATGTATTGATACCGCCGCCAGCAATTACCCCAAGCTGTATATCAATGTGGCTCACGGATCGCGCGGGCTAACGTCTACCCCAGTGTGCGCAGAGTTGCTGGCTAGCTATATATGCGGAGAGGTGCGCCCTCTGCCTCGCCATTTGTGTGAAGCGCTATCACCCGCACGATTTACCATGCGCAGAATCATTCGCAATCAAAAAATCTAGACCGGCATTCTGATCTGCGCTTAATTTCCACTTAAGGTCTGCGCAGGGATTTGCGCTAAAGCTACGAGCTAAAGCCGATTTATGGCAGACTCAAACAAACTGATTTCGGTCGGCGCTCCACCACCTTTTGAGATAGCACGTGAACAAATCCGTAAACCAGACCAAATCATCTTGCCGCCGCATCGCCAAGATGGCGAGACACGGTAGCGTAGGCGTGGCACTTATCTTGTTTTCGCTTATTGTGTCCAGCCGCGCGTTTCCCGACTTGGCTTACGAACTAATCAACACCTATCCGCATCAACCCGCCCTATTTACTCAAGGGTTAGAGTTGTACCAAGGGAAGCTTTACGAAAGCAGCGGCCTTTACGGCCACTCCAAAATTATCGCTCGTAATTTCCCACCAGCTGCTAACGACAGTATCCGCGGCTCAGCCCTGCCAGACACTGTTTTTGCTGAGGGTATTACCCAATACCGCGGCAAGCTATATATGCTGACCTGGCGCGCAGGACGCGGCCTAATTATCGACCCCCAGCATTTTAAATTACTCGGGGTGTTTCCCTACGAAGGTGAAGGCTGGGGACTCTGCGCCAGTATCGTCAAGGGTCGCGCCGATCACTTTGTCATGAGCAATGGCAGCAGCGAGTTACAATGGTTAGCTGCCGATACAATGACCTTGATTAACACCCTCACCGTCACAGAAAACAATTCACCTGTAACTAAACTAAACGAGCTCGAATGTGTTGGCGACTACGTCATCGCCAATCAATGGCACAGCAATTATCTATTTATCATCGATGGCCGCGATGGCAAGGTGCTTAGCAAGCTAGATCTATCAGAACTTGTCGCCACCGCTAACAAAACCAGCCCACTCGCCCCCGAGGCGGTGTTAAACGGCGTTGCCTACGACGCCAGAGACAATAGCTGGCTAGTGACCGGCAAGCTTTGGCCAAACATATTCCGCATAAGATTCGAGCTGCCCGCCCTGCCTTAGAACTCCTTTAACATAATATTACCTAATGCCAAAGTTCCTAGCTTGGGTTGAGGAACGACAAGCTTTTAAGCTGGACGCCCATTCGGGCGGTTTATCAAACCCAACAAGCGATGGTAGCGCATCCCACCATGTTGGGTTTCGTTCCTCAACCCAACCTACAGAGTCACACGTCATTTTCAAGCTGAAGGAGTACCAGTACTCCTTCAGCTAAACGATTTAGTGTACAAAACAGCCTAGTCGCGCTGATGCAATTCACGCCCACAGAGCCTAGAATACCAACAGCATTTACTTCTTCGCCAAATATACGGATGACGCATGACTCAAGTCGACACCGCAGTAACAACAGCAGCAAACCCAAAGGCATATCCCAGCTTTGAATTAATCAGCAACGAAGATGTACCCGCACTTGGAGTGTGCATTGCTGAGTACCGTCACAGCAAAACAGGCGCTAGCCACTACCACATCGCCAGCGACAATCCAGAAAACGTGTTTCTCGTGGCGCTGCGCACCGTGCCAAAAGACTCCAGCGGCGTTGCCCATATTTTGGAGCACACCGCCCTGTGCGGCAGCGAAAAATATCCGGTTCGCGACCCGTTTTTTATGATGATTCGCCGTTCCTTAAACAGCTTTATGAACGCATTTACCAGCTCTGACTGGACGGCCTACCCCTTCGCCAGTAGCAATCGCAAAGATTTTGAAAATCTGCTGCAAGTGTATTTAGACGCCGTCTTTTTCTCTCGTTTGCACCCACTGGACTTTGCCCAAGAAGGACATCGGCTGGAATTTAAAAACCCTGGAGACCCAAATTCCGAGCTGGAATTTAAAGGCGTGGTTTTCAATGAAATGAAAGGCGCCATGAGTTCAGTACCCAGCCAACTCTGGCATACACTGTGTAAGTATTTATTTCCAAGCACTACTTACCACTACAACAGCGGTGGTGACCCCGAGGCCATACCAGACCTCAGCTACGATCAACTAAAGGCTTTCTATCAAAGCCACTATCACCCAAGCAATGCTATTTTTATGACCTTTGGTGATATTCCCGCCGCAGAACACCAGGCTCGCTTTGAAGATTTGGCACTGCATCGCTTTGAGGCACTCGACACCCATATCGCGGTTGGCGATGAAAAACGCTACCACGCACCAATGCGCGTTCAAGAAAGCTACCCATTGCCACCCTCTGAAGACACAGACAAAAAAACTCATATCGTTGTCGCCTGGTTAATGGGCAAAAGCACCGAGCTGGAGACTCAGTTAGAAGCGCAATTACTTGCCGGAGTACTGCTCGACAATAGCGCCAGCCCACTAATGCACACATTGGAAACCTCCTCACTTGGCAGCGCGCCTTCGCCAATGTGTGGGCTAGAGGACTCGATGCGTGAGATGGTGTTGGCCTGCGGTGTTGAAGGTAGCAACGTAGAAAACACCGACGAGGTTCAGAACCTTATTCTTGAGACCTTAAAAAATGTCGCTGAAAATGGGATTCCCAAAGAGGATGTCGATGCCGTTTTGCATCAGCTAGAGCTGCGCCAGCGCGAAATCGGTGGTGACGGCTATCCATATGGCCTGCAATTAATATTAACCGCCTTGGGCAGCGCGACTCATCGCGGCAAGCCGATTGAATTACTCAATTTGGACCCCGCGTTACAGGCGATAAGAAATAAAACCGCCAACCCAGACTACATCAAACAACTTGCCCAAAATCTGTTGGACAACCCTCACCGAGTGACCTTGGTGATGAGTCCCGACCAAAACATTCAAGCGCGGGCAGAAAAAGCAGAAATAGATCGCCTAACAGCGATCAAAAACGGGCTTAGCGACTCTCAAAAACAAGCCATCATCGATCAAGCAGCCGCCCTGGCTGAACGTCAAACGATGGAAGAAGACGAGTCCATCTTGCCAAAAGTCACCCTCGATGACGTGCCGCTAGACACGCCAGCACTGCACTTTGACACCGCGGAATTCGGCAACTTACCGTACACACAATATGGCCGTGGCACCAATGGACTGGTTTATCAGCAATTACTCGTTAGCTTGCCGGCACTGACCGAAGACGAGCTTTCGCTACTTTCCATATACACTCTTGTCGCGACCGAGCTTGGCCTTGGCAAGCAAAGTTACCTTCAAGTTCAGGCGCGCCAGTCGCAGGTTTGCGGTGGCATCAGCGCTTATACGACAATGCGCGGCGGCATTAACAATGAACAGGAAACACAAGCTTTCTTAGTGTTGTCTTCCAAAGCGCTACTGCGCAATGCCTCGGATCAATCCCAGTTGATGCGTGACACCTTTGAGCAATTGCGTTTTGACGAGCACGACCGACTAAAAGAACTCATTGCCCAGCTTAAAGGGCGCCGCGAATCAGCCGTCACCGGCAATGGCCATAGCTTAGCAATGAGTGCAGCCAGTGCGGCGATGAGCCCGATTGCCAAGGTTAATGAAGATTTAGGCGGCTTGAGCGGGATTCGGCAACTCAAGCTACTCGCCAAGCGCATCGACGATAAGAGCTCGCTAGCGAACCTTGCAAATGAGCTGGCGGCAATACACCAGAAAATGCTTTCCAGTAATAAACAATTGCTGATTATTGCCGAAAACGACCAACTGCAAAGTTTATGTGCCGACATCGGCCCGATTTGGCAGGATTTCAATGCGGTCGCCAGCGAAGGGTTCGAGCTACCGGCCTTACGAGGGATCAATAAAGAGTTCTGGCTCGCCAACTCGCAAGTCAACTTCTGCGCCAAAGCCTACCCGACCGTAGCCTCTGGCCACCCTGACGCCCCAGTACTCAGCGTATTTGCAGTGTATTTACGCAATGGCTTCTTACACCGTGCGATCCGCGAACAAGGCGGCGCCTATGGCGGCGGCGCTTCGCAAGACTCCAACATAGCCGCATTCCGGTTTTACTCCTACCGAGACCCACGCTTACAAGAAACCTTGAACGATTTCGATAAATCGATCACGTGGATGCTCACTACACCCGTTTCGGCGCAGGGATTGGAGGAAGCCATTCTCGGTGTTGTTGGTAGTATCGACAAACCCGGCTCACCCGCAGGCGAAGCCAAGCAAGATTATCACAGCAATATTTTTGGTCGTACGATCGCCGAACGCCGTCAATTCCGCCAGCGCGTCCTCGCTGTATCCGCGGAGGACTTACTGCGCGTTTGTGAGACATATTTTACGAATGCAGAAGCGAGCATTGCGATTGTTAGCAACGAAACCAAAGCAGATGCACTGGCTGACTGGATAGCGCAAGAAGGCTTAAGTATTCAAAGGCTGTAAAAGATTAAATTGGAAACAGACTTTAGCTAGCCCCAGCGGGCTAGCTATTTAGGCAAAGAGATATCTTATTTAGCTGGCGTTTTCGCCGCCTGAAGCGCGTCTGAACGTATTTTATTATAAGCGCGCTTTTGCTCTTTATTTAACACCGCGTAGAACTTGCGCTGTGTATCCAGTAGCGCCTTAGTATGCGCCGCCGAAAGCCGCCCGGCTTCTCGACTTAAACGCGCCACACCGGTCTCGTCCAACCTTGCCAAATTAACCCGGCGAATGCTCTCCTGCGCTGCAACGAGACCATCGCGAATAACAACTGCTTCCTTGGCATAATTTTCAAGCAAGGTTCGAATCTGCCCTTGCTGGCCTTGCGAAAGATTCAATTTCTCGCTTAAAACATCTAACCGTGCGCCGCCAAATGCAGCGTCATTCGCTAAAGCTGGTGAAATGGCAACGCCGCTCAAAACAGCACTTAATAACATGATAAAGCTAAATTTCTTCATTACTTCCCCACTAAACTAACAACAGTATTATCTAAACATAGTAATCGCAAAAAGCCCCAAATGCACAGCGCTGATATTACGTATACGTCGCCAATACCTGCTCAATTACCGTTCAAAGAAACAGATAAAGCGAGGAACTGCCATCCCCTGCCCCTATCGGGATCCGCATACACTCGGGCTATGAGCCGCACTATACTCCGTCAAAAACGATTAGATTTGTCGGACGTCTGAAGCCAAAGACGTTCGCTGCCGCTCACCTGGATACTCGGTCGCGGCCGAGTATGACGATGCTGGGAGATACCACCGTCATCACCGACCACACTACAAACCGTCATCCCCGACCCCGATCGGGGATCCAAATACCTCGGCCTCCGGCCTGTTCTGAATTTAAGTAAAAACATCGGTTCCGATCACCTAGAACCCTTAACTTGGCCAAGCATGATTCAATTTTTGGCGACAAATGGTAGCAGCATTTTATTCTGCAATACGCAGCGAGGATTTCGTCTATTCAATACGACGGGGCTTTTAGTATCGCAGGCACTACGAAAAAATCAAAACAACTCACGAATATGGTCAAAGGCAAAGCCTTTATACTGCATATAGCGCTGACACTTAGCCCGCAGCTTAGCGTCAGACATATCTTGTCCCGCGTATTTTTTCTCAAACAGCTGCTGCGCCGCGGCTACCCAATCTACATCTTGGTTCGAAAATGTGTCTTCAACCACGTTTTCAGCCACACCGCGCTGGCGTAATTCAGCGCGAATATATTGAGGGCCATACCCCATATTTACGCGTAAACGAAAGAATGATTCTGCAAAACGGCTATCCGCCTGTAAGCCATCTGCACTCAACTCATCTAAAACCTGATCAATTTCTGAGCTTTCAGGAAAGCGTTGCGATAGTTTTTGCTGCAATTCTTGTCTTGAATATTCACGCCTTGCGAGAAAATCCATCGCTTTCAGCCTTACATTTTTCCTCTCACCACTCAAAAAATGTGCTCCACGTTACAAAAACCTCGCAATATCCCTTAAAACCTACTATTTTCCGTAAACTAACTTCGGCAACTACTTATTTCTTTCAAAGTGTGTAAAGAGCAAAGTTAGCACCAAGGCCGAGAGGGAAAACCTGCGCTGTTCGGTCCTCTTAAATTAATCACGGAGAATGAATCATGTTAAACAAAATTACTAGCAAACTACGCAACTTCAAAAATGACGAGAACGGTGCCAGTGCAATTGAATATGCGGTAATGGCTGCGATTCTAGTTGGAGTAATTGTTATAGCTCTAGGACTACTCAACTTTGACACATCATTCACTGCCATCGACGGCGCCATGAATCCTCCGTAAATTGGAGCGATACAAATACGATTAGCAATGTGGTCACTACCTATACTACTAACCATTGGGTACATCGACTGGCAACACCGTCGTATACCCAATACCTGGGTAATGATACTCGCAGGATGGGCGGCATGTTATGCCGCCTTCTCCTCGGGAATTAATGCTGAACATATTACGATTAACATCGGCATAGGACTAATACTAACGTTACCTGGTTATATTAAAGGAATAGTCGGCGGCGGTGATGTAAAGCTGATGCTAGCAATAGCTCCCTTGTGGCAGCCACTACAATTACTTGCTGTTTTTTCGATAGGAATTTTTAGTCTGCTGTTATTAATGTCATTAATTCACTTGATTTCAAAAATGTCATTAACAAAAGCACTCTATCCAAATACGAACTCCGTAAGTAACACATTTCACAGAGGTATTCCCTTGGGAAGTGCAGTCGCGATCGGCGCAGTATTTATGTCCTTTGTCACTTAAATCAATATTTCACCCACTAGCTATGCATGGAGCACGACAATGACATACCGAAATTTTTATCGCTCACTTTTGCAGCGGCAAAAAGGTGTCGTTGCTATCGAGTTTGTCTTTATCTTCCCAGTTTTTTTTATCATGTGCTACGCAATTATCGTTTATGGCTTGGCATTCCTATTAGTTCAGAATTTCACGTATTCAAGCGAAGAAGTCTTACGAGCCGCACTGGCGTGTGAAGATTGCGAGACTCCCGAAGACTGGGAAATAGAGATAGACACTATAGCAAATATCCGCCTCAAGAAAGATGATACGGATGGCCTGCTTATCTACTCTCCAGACTCTCTGGTATGGAGCAGCGACTGCCGAGACGCCTCTGTACCGGAAGATGGTGAACCAGCGCTTGACGGCATTATATGTGAAGTTACGGTATCAGCAGCGCCGCTGCTAGACGGAATCAGCATGCCGGGCTTTGGGAAACTCCCTACCTTACCCAACCAACTAAGCGGTAAAGCTAGCTTACTGTTTTAAGAGTGTTTAGCGCGAGCGCAACATTATTCGTAGCACCTCGTGTAAAAGCCGCAAGCATCATACGTAACAGCCACAATAGCATCACTATGACACAGTGCTTAAGATTCGTTTTAAAGACAGTGGTAATAAATAGCACTTCAATTTATTGACCTTTTTAGGGATACGACTATGCAAGCAAGGACATTAAAGATTATCGCCGCATTGCTGATTATCAGCGCTGTATTTATGGGGATAATTGGCTACAAAATAAGTCAGGAGGACTCGTCCAAGAGCCGATCAGTGTCGCAGGCGCAAGCGAGCAGCGCAGAGCAAGCCAACTTTGCCTATGCGCAAAAATTGCTTATCGCAAATCGCGGCATGGACAAGGGCGAAATCATTACTGCTGAAGACGTCCAGCTTATCCCCTACCCCCTTCTTGTCGACGGCAGCTTCACGAAAGCAGAAGACATTCTCAACAAGAAATTAGAATCCAAAGTTGCAGTTGGAGCCATTATTCGCGCAAGTGACTTTGAAAAGCAAAGTACGCTAGCTCCCTATATCAACCCAGGTTATCGCGCACTGGCAATTAAAGTTGATGAAGCATCCGGTGCAGGTGGATTTCTACAACCTGGTGACCGTGTTGATGTCGTTTTTACAACTAAGGCATCAAAAGAAACCTACAACAAAAGCATATCTCGCCGCCTGCTTAAAAATATCCGGGTCATTGCATTTGGGACGGATGTTGAACGTGCAGATAAAAATATTGTAGTTACCGACAACAAGAAAAAGTCTAGCGCAAAAGCAGAAAAAGAGTCTGGAAAAAGCAGTCGCTCAGCCGTCCTCGAGATTGCTCTAGAGGACATCCCAGTTCTGACTCTCGCGGAGGACCGCGGTGATCTTCGCTTAGTCGCACTTGGTGAGATCGACATGGAGTCCGAGGACGGTAACGACGTTGCCAGCACAGAGACTGAGGCATCACTAAGTAAGCACATGAGTGACGCCGACCGCACTGCATTTATCCGCGATGTTACCGGTTTAAAACCACCACCAGCACCGAAATCTGTCTATGTTTATAGCGGTGATTCAGTCGAAACAATTACGGTACGTAACTAATGAAAACGAGCAATTTCAAGGGCACAGAAGGAGTATCCAAGATGAAAAAAGGATTTATATTTAGCTTGCTGCTTGCGCTCGTTTCGGTAGCTCAGGCGACCCCCTACAAAACTATGCGCATGACTACTGGCGAACAGCAAGCGCTAACCACACAGTACAGTGTGAAGCGCAGCGCAATTGGCAACCCAGCCATCGCGAGTCTTAAAGTGTTGAATTCGACGCAGTTTCTGATTACGGCGAAACAAATTGGGTCGACGCAACTTTTGCTATGGCAAGGTAGTGGCGATCCGACTGTATTCAAAATCGATGTCGTGCCTGATGTAGCCAGTTCTAGCACCGCGGGCATTGCCATAGACGCATCAGGTGACAATATTGTTTTGCAAGGTAAAACACAGTCCCTTATCCAGCATGATCAACTTATTGCTGAAGCGGGCGAAAAGGCAATCGACAATACAGTGCAACAAGGCGCGATTCAGGTTCAGACTGACATTCGAATTATTGAATATAGCCGCTCGCAACTAAAGCAGATTGGTACCGCATTGGCATACACCGGCGGAGACACATCCATTGCCACCGGTGCAGCAAGCCTATTACCCATATTAAGCGGCAACCCAGTTGGTCAACTACTTGGTGGCATCGCAACGGGCAGCGATACCTCATCTATCTTAGTAGGTCACGCAACCGGCAGCTTCAAGGCTGCAGTGAATGCCCTACAACAAAATGGCTACGCCTACACTTTAGCGGAACCGTCACTGGTCAGTCTATCTGGACAAACTGCCAGCTTCCTGGCGGGCGGCGAGTTCCCCTACCCTGTTTCTAATAGAGACGGCCGAGTACAAATTGAGTTTAAAGAGTTTGGTGTTCGTCTACGTTTAACACCAACGGTGCTAAGCGAAAACAGCATTATGTTAAAGGTTGCGCCAGAAGTGAGCGATCTCGATTTTAACAGTGGTGTTCAAGCAAGTGGTGTTTCTGTTCCAACCCTACGAGTTCGCAGAACTGATACAGCGATTCAGCTAGCTCCAGGTGAAAGTTTCGTCATTAGCGGTTTAGTTACTCGCAACACGTTCAACAATGCAGATAGAGTACCTGGATTAGGTGACATACCCATTCTTGGTGCACTGTTCCGCTCCACACGCTTTGAACAGGACGACAAAGAATTGGTGATGATAGTAACGCCTCACCTAGTCAAACCCATTGCGAAGAATACTGAGCTACGCGAGTTACCGGGTGCAATTTACCAAGACTACACCCCCTCGTTCACCAATATGTTATTTGGTGATTCACTAGAGGGTAATAGCTCAGGTAAGACTTCAAAACCGTCAGCCGGCGTCGGCTTTTCTAACTGATTATTAGGTATTCCGTGATGAGATTGATAGAACGAAGAACACCAAGTAAACCAGTTGCCCCTACTGACGATTATGAAAAACTAAAGTCAGATATGCACAAATTTGTTATCGATAGAATTGAAGATGACAAAGTCATTTACGACGACAATCAGAAAAAGCTGGAAGAGGCGATTTCGGCGTACATTCGTCAATACTGTCGAATCTACGAAGCAACCATCGACCGCGAGACATTCCTTTCATTAGAAAAGCACTTACTAAATGAAATCGTCGGTTTTGGGCCGCTGCAAAGTCTTCTAGATGACCCAACGATAAACGACATATTGATTAACGGTCCGCGTAATATTTATATCGAACGTGCCGGCGTACTCGAAAAGGCGGATATGCGCTTTCTCGATAACCGTCACGTACTGCGGGTTATTCGCCGGATGATTTCACCCTTGGGCCGCCGTATTGATGAGTCTAGCCCAATTGTTGACGGTCGCCTGGAGGATGGCAGTCGTATCAACGCGATTGTGCCACCACTCGCGCTCGATGGCCCCTGCCTTTCGATTCGTAAGTTCCGCAAAGATCCACTTACTGCGCAAGAACTACTAGCAACCGGTTCAATCAGTGAAGATGTCCTTGAATACCTAACGAATGCGGTAAGCAACCGCACCAATATTCTGATAAGTGGTGCAACTGGCTCGGGTAAAACCACGTTACTCAACATTCTCAGCCAATTTATTCCTGGCACCGAGCGGATTGTCACCATAGAAGACGCGGCTGAACTTCAGCTTCGCAATGGGCACGTGGTTCGCTTAGAAACCCGCCCAGAGAACAATGAGGGTGTCGGTGAAATCACCGCACGAGAACTTGTGAAAAATGCCCTGCGTATGCGCCCAGACCGCATCATCGTGGGCGAAAGCCGTGGCGGCGAAATTCTGGACGTTCTACAAGCGATGAACACTGGCCACAATGGCTCTATGAGTACCGTGCACGCAAACTCAGCGCGCGATGCCATTACGCGTCTCGAAATGATGGTGGGTATTTCCGGTTTCAAAGGCACTGGCGAGTTAATCCTAAAAATGATCGGCAGCGCACTCGACTTAATTGTGCATATAGGCCGCAAATCAGATGGACGCCGCTGTGTACTTCAGATCTCAGAACTGCATGTCATCAATAATGAACTAACCCTAAAAGATATCTTCTGCTACGACGATGCAAGCCGAAAAGTACTTCGCGTTGATGGAGCTAAGGATACAACTCGCTCACCTGACTTGGCGCACATCTGAGCTAAAGGAGTTTCGCTATGTTATGGATTGCACTCGCACTACTTCTGGTCGGCTTAGCTTTTGTGGTGCTAATGCTGATTAGTGGCGAATCCGAAACGCGGACGCCCGAGAATGAAATCATTCCCGAGGCCGGCCCCAAGCTGCCGGCGGCATTAGAGAACTACCTCGGCAGCAACGGCGTTGAACTACCGCCTGCGATTGTCTATGTTGCCATTGCAATCATGCTCACTGGTATCGCACTAAGCCTGCTAATCCTGCCTATCAAGGTGGGTGTCCTCGCAGCAGCTGGTGTTGTATTTATTGCTTTCTCGCTCGTTAGAATAATTGGCGCGCAACGAAGAGCTAAAATGCTAGAACAGCTTCCTTCATTTATCAACCAAGTTACGCGACGCCTATCTGCCGGCGTTTCTGTGGAAAATGCCTTTGCCGACTCGGTAGAAACATTGGAGCGGCCGCTGGGCACGGTAATGAGACGAATTGTCAGGCGCGTGCACTATGGCTACGACCTTCATCAGGCCTTTGAACGTGAAGCACGCGTTAATCAGCTAAACGAATTTGATGTACTGGCAACAGCACTGCGCATCAACGAACAGTATGGTGGCAGTATTCGCTCAATTCTCGACGACATCGTCGATATTCTAAGAATGCAAGATTCGGGTAAACGCGAACTCAGCGCCATGACCGGTGAAACCAGATTTACTGCATTTGTTCTGGCTGTCCTCCCTGTCGGCATCGCGGGCTACACGTTTTTTAATGATCCTAAAATGCTCACCGACATGTGGAATAGCACCGGTGGTCAACAAACTCTAATTGCTGCCATTGTCATGCAGCTACTTGGCGTCACCGTCTTGTGGCGCATGGTCAAATCCATTGGGGCCTAGGAGAACAACATGGAAGCACATCACCTGTATTACATTATTGGCGCGGTTATTCTGTGCACAGCCCCCGTACTACTGCTGGCCATAGCCCATGTAGAAACAACGTCATCCGGCCAAAAACAGGAATTTGAATTTAGTTCAAAGGATATGTGGCGCCAGCTACGTGAAGAAAACACCCACATCGCGTCTTTATCACAATTATTGCGGCGCGCTGGTTTGTTCAACACTGAACAACAAGTGAATGCCATATCAATAAGCCTCATCGCGATCATCACCAGCGCTATATGCCTTGGTATATATACATATTTCAAAGGCAGCCCCGCTACCACCATACTACTTACCATTACGCTTGGTTTCGTGTTGCTGGTGTACTTGGCCTATTTTTTCTTGAAGAAAATTGCCGAAGATCGCCAAGAAAAACTGAACCAGGAAACCCTGATACTAGTGCAAACAACAAGGATGCTTTGGCGCGTGGGCTTATCACTACCTAAAACACTAGCGATTATTTGCGATCAATTGCGCAATCTTGCCCCAACCTGTTCGCAGGAATTACAACTTGCGGTAAACAAGATTGAATCCGGCCAAAGTCAGGAAGAGTCGCTGTATGAGCTAATAGGTTGCACCAACGCCGAGGGATTTAAAGAATACCTTATTGTTGTCCGCCAACAAGCCATTACGGGTGGCAGCATTGATAAAGCCCTTGACGAACTATACAAACTTTTGCAAAACCGCAGAAAGCTGGATTTGCAAGAAGAAGTTACCAAAATGTCGGGCAAGATGTCGCTGGTCATGATGGTGTTTTTATTCCCAGCCCTCTTGATCGTCGTTGCTGGCCCAGCCCTTATGTCCGTTTCAAGTGTAATGAGCAATATAGGTAATTAAGCAAGGAGCGTTGCAAATGAATAAATTATTAATTTCCTCATGCACATTAGTGCTGCTGTTAAGTGGCTGCGCTAGTACGCCAGCCTCCAAGCAAGCCGCGGCGAGTAATTGCAATGTTCCAACTAGCAAAGAGGAAAGCGTCACACTTGATCTAATCGAACAGCAAGTATCGGAAAAACAGTATTACTCAGCGCTAGCCTATCTTGAAAAAGCGCCTGACAGCTCTCCGCGGGTGTTAAGACTGCGCGCTGAAGCACAACGCAATACGGGTATGCTAGATGAAGCCTACACAAGCTATCGAAACCTAAGCCTAACTTGCATGGCAGCTTTCGGTCACGCCGGTATGGCAAAAATTTTAGCGACCCGCGGCGATATCCCACAAGCTCATCAGCAAATGCTAAAAGCACGTCGCCTTGCCCCAAGCAATGCCGATATTCGCAACGACTACGGTTTTATTCTGTTAGCCCACAAGAATTTTAAGGGCGCACAGCGCGAGTTTATGACCGCCTTACAGCTACAGCCAGGCCACCCAGTTGCCATTCGCAATATGGTAATGAGTTTGATACTGGATGGCGACAGCAGAACCGCCCTGCGCATGGCAAAAAATAACGACATCCCGTCGCAAGAATTTAGAGAGCTACTGAGCCAAGCCAACGCATTTAAACAACCCACAATTGCGGGTAGTAACGTCATTAAACAAGGAGCACCACTATGAATAAATTAACCATCGCATGTTTTATTGGTGTTACAACTTTTTCGGCAACTGTTTTTGCAGAGCCAGAAGTTATTTACACCCAAAACCCAGCGCCACAAACCGCTACCCATCGTCTACTTGAGCTACAGCGCTCTGGACAAAATGCAAGCACGGAAGAACAGTACCTAAGCGGCAAAGTCAGTACCGAAGTGTATAACCGCTATGTAAAGAGCTTCTCGCATGCCATACCAGAACGCTTTAGCAACGATTCGTTCAACGAAGAGTAATCAACATGCAAACACAGCGGCGAATATCAAGTCATTCCTATCAAAAGCAGCGCGGGGTAACGACACTTCTCGCTGTATTGATGATGCTGAGCTTATTTACATTTCTCGCTGTGGTTACCGATACCGGGCGCCTTTATTTAGAAAAACGCACTTTGCAAAAGAATGCAGACTTGGCGGCTTTGGAGACGGCGTTGCTTTATTGCAGAGATCAAACCCTCGATGTAGAAGCAATGACCCTAGAGGATATGAATGTACTATCAGCTCAACGTAATAACTTTCTCGGCAATGACGCAAATAGCACCGTCACGGTAACGCGAAATGGCAATGCAATTACTGTCGCCCTCTCCTATAAAGTACCCGCGTCACTTTTTGAGCAATTGCTTCCAAGTGATGACAATGAGGTCAATCTGACTGCCACCGCTACAGCGAAGGCATGTGAGCCAATTGCGCAGCTAGCAATGCGAAGCAAACTTGCCGAAATTGATAGCAATCAGTCTCTATTACTGAATCCAATTTTAGGCGGCCTACTTGGTACAACGCTCAACCTAAGTGCGGCCGACTGGAACGGAGTATTGGACACTAACATCAATCTACTGAGCTATCTTGACGCGCTGGGAGCCGAGCTAAATCTAGATGCGGGAGATTACAATGGGGTTTTAACTACAGATATTAGCCTTACTGACTTAATTGAAGTTTCAGCGGAAGTACTTAATAACTCAGGGGATACAGCCTCAGTAACAGCCTTTAATACCATAGCTGCCGCAATCCCAGGTTTTACTCCACTAATTAAATTGGGAGATATATTAAACCTACAGACTGGTGCAGACGAGGCTGCACTAGATGCAGACATAAATTTATTTAACCTTATACAAGGATCAATTCAACTTGCATCTGACGGCAACGCGACTGCCGTCGATCTACCCGTGAACCTACCCGGCTTAGCATCCGTATCCGTGCAAGCAAAAATTATTGAGCCACAGCAGCAATCTCCTATCGGCAATCCTGAGACCGATGAAATATATGTCCGCTCCGCACAGGTTAGAACGCTTGTCTCTGTGGACCTGAGCGAAACTGCTCAAATAGTAAATGTACTAACTGGAGTGATTGCGCCGTTCATTGGGCCCGTTGCAGAATTACTTGATGACGTAGTGTCGGGAAATGTATTCGGAGCTGTAGGAAATTTGCTGGAAAATGTTTTCAATGGGTTGGCTACACTCGCTTGCGGGGGATTCCTACAACCCGAATGTCCGAAACAAAAAATTGCGTACCTTGAAATACTTGCGGAACCGCTCCAAATTAATATTGACGCTGGGGGCGGAGAAATTTCCACCTCGCCTAACCAAGCAAACCTGCCGGTTTACATCTGTGCTGGTGAAACGAAAGAGTTAACTGCTATTGTCAAAACGTCACTACTAAGTGCCCGTATAGGCAAAATAGATAACGCCGACGCATTTTCATCAGATGCTCCTCCTGCAACAACCCCATACTCCATCATAGAAATAGGTTACAAAATAGCAAGGCCAAGCTCATGCATAATTGGGATTTGTAGCAATCTGAAATGGGCAACGAATGAAGCTGGCACTAACTTCAACACATCGGATGAGTCAAGTGCCTACGAGCACGTTCAAGGCGGCCTTCAACTGAGTGCTGACACGGAGCTTGTCGGAGCCAACCTCAACACAAGCTTTCAGAACCCCAATTTACCAGAACTTGGCGACCCATGCATTGGAGAGAACCCCGGATGCTACCAACCCATTCCAATTGGGGAGCGAGAGCTGGGGGGGATTGACCTAAATATTGAAGCGTATGGAACGCTAGCCAGTGGGAATCTAAGCTTACTTACCGGACTAATTGATGGTCTGTTAGACGCACTACTAGCAAATGATGGTTTAATCGCAGGTATTGTAAACGCACTTATAGATCCAAATACTGGCGTACCTTTATTGGATATTCTAGGGGCAGACTTAGCCGGCGCCGAAGTTGGCGCTGCCCTCACCTGTGAAAATGACAAAGTGAGATTAACAAATTAAAAGTACACTTCAATTCTATCATCTGTGAAAATGGCGTTAGCCTATAATGATAACGCCATAACAAATCGGTGATTGCAAAATATGACCTTTGATGAATTACTAACCCTTCTAGCCAAAAACGACGGTTCCGATTTATTTCTGAGCACCGGCGCGCCACCTTGCGCGAAGTTCCATGGCAAGTTGAAGCCGCTTCAAAAGGAACCATATCTACCTGGTGACATCAAGGCGGTAGCCTATTCGATTATGGATAGCGAGCAAATCATTGAGTTTGAGCAAGAATTAGAAATGAACTTGGCTTACCATATTCCGAGAGTCGGCCGTTTCCGTGTAAATATATTTAAGCAGCGAAATGAAATCTCGATAGTTGCGCGAAATATTGTCACCGAGATTCCCAACGTTGATGCATTGGGCCTGCCGCCAATATTAAAAGACGTCATTATGACGAAACGCGGTTTAGTCTTGTTCGTCGGTGCGACCGGCTCGGGTAAATCCACTTCACTTGCCGCGCTGATCGACCACCGCAACACCAACAGTAGCGGTCATATCATTACCATTGAAGATCCCATTGAGTTTCTTCATCGGCACAAACGCAGCATTATTAATCAACGCGAAATCGGGATGGACACCAGAAGTTTCCATCAGGCGTTGAAAAACACCCTGCGCCAAGCACCCGACGTTATTCTTATCGGCGAGATTCGCGACCGCGAAACCATGGAGCATGCTCTTGCTTTTGCGGAGACAGGACATCTTTGCATCTCTACCCTCCATGCCAATAACGCAAACCAGGCGCTAGATCGCATTATTAACTTCTTTCCGGAAGAGAGGCGTAATCAACTGCTACTCGACTTGTCCCTTAATTTAAAGTGCTTTGTTTCCCAGCGTTTGGTGCCCACGGAAGATGGTAAGCGCGCCGCCGCGATAGAAATACTGCTGGGCACGCCTACGGTTGCACAGGCAATCCACAAGGGCGAGATAGAAACCATCAAAGAAATAATGAGCAAATCCGAAAATTTAGGGATGCAAACCTTCGATTCCGCATTATTCAAACTCTACGAAAGCGGCAAAATATCCTTTGAAGACGCACTAAAGAATGCAGATTCTGCGAACAACCTACGTCTGCAAATAAAGCTTCGCAGTAGTCGTGGTATTCCAGAGGGAAGTGTCGAGGACGTCGCTAAAGAAGAAAAGCAAAACACCTTCTCGCTTAGCATTGAAACCGATGAAGAAGAGCAAAGCTAGAAGTGATTAGTCGGTAGATGTACTAAAGCTGGGTTAACAAACACAATGAGAAAGCAGCTTAGCGGCAAGACAAAATAACTCATAGCCATTTTGCTTTGCCGCTTAGCTGGCTTATTCAGCAGCCACTTCTTCCTGCACTTTCTTCGCCGTTGGCTTTGGCAGTAACTGCTCGCGAATATTCGCTTCAATTTCCGCAGCAGCTTCAGGATTTTCCGACAGGTATTTAGCGGCGTTTGCCTTGCCTTGACCGATCTTGTCGCCTTTATAGGCGTACCATGCGCCGGATTTATCTACTAAACCGAGCTTAACACCTAGATCGATTACCTCACCCATATGGTAGATGCCGCGACCATATAAGATTTGGAACTCAGCTTGCTTAAATGGTGGCGATACCTTGTTCTTCACCACTTTTACGCGAGTTTCATTACCAGTGACCTCTTCACCCTCTTTCACTGCGCCGATTCGGCGAATATCTAGGCGAACCGATGCGTAGAACTTGAGTGCGTTACCACCCGAGGTGGTCTCTGGGTTGCCAAACATAACACCAATTTTCATACGGATCTGGTTGATAAAGATAACCAGTGTATTGGTCTGCTTGATGCTGCCAGTTAATTTACGCAGGGCTTGAGACATTAAGCGCGCCTGCAAACCAACATGGGAGTCACCCATATCACCTTCGATTTCCGCTTTTGGCACCAAGGCCGCTACCGAGTCGATAACAATCACGTCAACCGAACCAGAACGCACCAGCATATCTGTAATTTCTAGAGCCTGCTCACCTGTGTCTGGCTGAGACACCAATAAGTCGTCCAGATTAACACCGAGTTTTTCGGCGTACTGCGGATCAAGTGCGTGCTCGGCATCGACTATGGCGACGGTTTTGCCCGCTTTTTGCGCTTCAGCCATAACTTGCAAACACAGGGTTGTTTTGCCTGATGATTCCGGTCCGTAGATCTCCACAATACGACCGTAGGGTAAACCGCCAATGCCGAGCGCGATATCAAGGCCCAAGGAACCCGTTGAAACCGAGGGCATCACTTCCCGTGAGCTGTCGCCCATTTTCATGATCGAACCCTTGCCAAACTGACGTTCAATCTGACCCAGCGCTGACTCCAGTGCTTTCTGTTTATTCGGATCCATGTGCTTTCTACCCTTTGTGGAGGTTGATATTAATTACGATGACCTAAATCTACATCCAGCCATACACTGTATATATGATCAGTATTATGCAAGCGCTTGTCAATGGCATAACGCAATTTCTTTCGCCGCCATCCACTTTAATGAACACAAGGCGCCAATTGCGGTATCCGCGCCCTAGCAGCTTGTAGATTTTCGTTTTCGAGGACGCCAATGCAAGCGGAAGGCCGCCCCGACAAAAACGGCCGAAATGAGGGAGTTTATACATCATAAATAACCGATTTGAGTCCGTTTTTAACCCAGCAGTGGCTACATCAACAAGCTGCTAGGAGACACATATTAACGCCTAGGTAATCGCCTGATAAGGAACTGTGCTAAAGTTCGCGTCCCAAAAAAATCACCTTTAATTAACTCACCGGCAAAACCTATGATTCCCTGGAAAAAACTTGGTATCGCGCAGATACCGAACAATGGCGGTGAATTACAATTATCGCAACGCGGAGAAGAGTTTTCGATACGCCTGTCAGGGGTGCGCGGTGAATTGATGAATAGCCGCATTTACAATTCAGAACAGGTACTAGCGGAGTTAGGCTGCGCCTTAATAAAGGAAAAAAGCGATGCGCATGTGTTGGTCGGCGGACTAGGCATGGGCTACACCCTCGCCGCGACCTTGCAAGCTGTCGCCGCTAGCGCACAGGTCACAGTGGCCGAACTTATTCCGGAAGTCGTTGAATGGAATAAGGGGCCTCTGGGTGATTGCGCACAAAACCCCCTGCGTGATCCCCGCACCAAGGTAGTTTTGGGCGACGTTGCCGAACTGCTTGAGAATCAACATGAGCAATACGATGCGATATTGCTAGACGTAGACAACGGCCCTGAAGGTCTCACCCACACCGATAATAATTGGCTGTATTCACAGCGCGGACTGGAATCCATCTCTAGGACTTTACGGCCAGAGGGAATGCTGGCAATTTGGTCAGCCGGCGCAGACAGCATGTTTGCGATTCGTCTTAAAAAAGCCCGTTTTAAGGTATCTATTCACACCGTTCGCGCGCGCCCCGGCAAGGGAAGTCGTCACACCATATTTCTCGCCCAAAAGCCTTGGCGGGCATCGGAGTAAATTTAGCAAACGAGGGCAATCAACGACGCCCTGCGTAGTGGTTTTATATTTGATTTGCTATCCTTGCGCTCTTTATTCAGCGCCATACATCCAGACAACGATATTCGATCTCAACATTTTTATACAACGTCGTTTAGCGCACAAACACACAGAGCATAAGCCACCGCTATGACCATTGACGCAAATATTAGCAGCGCCATAGATCCGGGCCACACGCCCATGATGCAGCAGTACCTAAAAATTAAAGCCGAACACCCCAACGAAATTGTGTTCTATCGTATGGGCGATTTTTACGAGCTTTTTTTTGACGACGCCAAACGTGCATCAGAACTTCTCGATATTACCTTAACCGCAAGAGGCAAATCAGGCGGCAAGCCCATACCAATGTGTGGCGTGCCCCACCACGCAGCAGAAGGCTATCTAGCCAAGCTCGTTAAAGGTGGTTGGTCAGTGGCCATTTGCGAGCAAATCGGCGACCCAGCAACCAGCAAAGGCCCTGTAGAACGCGCCGTCGCCCGAATCGTCACACCGGGTACAATTAGCGACGAAGCCTTATTAGATGAAAGAAAAGACGCCCTGCTGCTAGCGGCTTGTAATCTCGGCCAACAAATCGGCGTTGCCGTGTTAGATATGAGCAGCGGACGCTTCCACGTATTTGAAGTGCTCGGCCAAGCCGCTTTCCTAGGCGAACTGCAGCGCTTGCGCCCCGCAGAGCTGTTGATGTCTGACGATCTTGTTTTAGACGATATGCCCAAATTACCGGGACTGCGGCGCTTACCGCCATGGGAGTTCGATATTGACGCCGCCACCCGCGGCCTATGTCAGCATTTCGGGGTACAAGACCTCGCCGGGTTTGGTTGCGACACCTTAAGCCAGGGTATCGGCGCAGCGGGTTGCCTGCTGCAATACGTCAAAGACACCCAGCGCAGTGCGCTTCCCCACATCAATCAACTCAAACACGAGTCCCGCGATGATGCGGTGGCAATGGACGCCGCTACACGCCGCAACTTAGAACTTGATATCAATCTAGGCGGTGGTACTGAGAACACCCTCGCCTCGGTGTTTGACCGCTGCCAAACCGCGATGGGAAGCCGTTTGCTTCGCCGCTGGCTGCACCGCCCACTGCGCAATCAGTCCACTCTAAATGCGCGACAAAGTGGCGTTATTGGCCTTATTGAGGACTACCACTTTGAATCGGTACGAGACACACTAAAACAGATTGGCGACCTTGAGCGTATTTTATCGCGGGTGGCACTGCGCTCTGCGCGCCCCCGCGATCTATCGCGCTTGCAGCGCTCACTGGCGACACTGCCTTTACTGCAAAGTCAGCTAAAGCCCTTCGACATTCCCTACCTAATTAATTTGCGAAACGAAGTGAGTGAATTTCCGGCACTCGACGACCTGCTGGCCCGCGCAGTAGCAGAAAATCCGCCAATGGTGTTGAGGGATGGTGGCGTTATCGCTGAAGGCTACGACAGCGAACTGGACGAATTGCGCAGCTTGAGTAGCGACGCCGGTGAATTTCTATTAGCGATGGAGCGCCGAGAGCGCGAAAAAACTGGACTCAGCACCCTTAAAGTTGGCTATAACCGCGTACACGGCTACTACATAGAAATAAGCAAACTGCAGGCGGCGCAAGCGCCTGTCGAGTATATCCGCAGACAAACACTCAAAAATGCCGAGCGCTTTATTACGCCAGAATTAAAAACCTTTGAAGACAAAGCCCTCAGCAGTAAAAGCCGGGCACTGGCGCGGGAAAAACATCTTTATGAGTTACTCCTGGACGCGGTCAACGCCGAATTAAATGCGCTGCAAGTTTGCTCGCAGGCACTGTGCGAACTAGACGTCATTGCCAACCTTGCAGAGCGTGCGGTGCAGTTAGAGCTTTGCCGGCCACAATTTTGCAACGAGCCTATATTAGATATCGAGCAGGGTCGTCACCCCGTTGTCGAAAGCGTGCTCGACGACCCGTTTATTGCCAACGACCTAAAACTCGCCGAAGACCGACGCACACTCATTATTACTGGCCCGAATATGGGCGGTAAATCGACCTATATGCGTCAGACAGCATTGATTGTACTGCTAGCTCACATCGGCAGTTTTGTACCTGCAAAAGCCGTCAAACTGAGCTTGGTGGATCAGATATTCACCCGTATAGGTTCCTCTGACGACCTCGCCGGCGGACGCTCGACGTTTATGGTGGAAATGACCGAAACCGCAAATATCCTGCACAATGCAACGGATAAAAGCTTAATCCTGATGGACGAAATAGGTCGCGGCACCAGCACCTTTGACGGCCTATCGCTCGCCTGGGCCTGCGCCATAGACCTAGCTGACCGCGTCCAGGGCTTTACACTATTCGCCACCCATTACTTCGAACTCACCGTATTACCAGAAACCTACCCCAAGGCCGCGAATGTCCACCTTGGCGTAACCGAACACAATGACCATATTGTCTTTCTACACCGTGTTGAAGAGGGCCCTGCCAACCGAAGCTATGGTTTACAGGTCGCTAAACTCGCTGGCATTCCCGCCAATGTGGTTCGCGCCGCTAAAATCAAACTGCAAGAGCTCGAGAATCAAGCCATCGGCCACGGCCAGCTAGTCACCGCGGGGCCTCAAACAGATTTATTTGCCATGCCAACCGCAGAGCACCCTATTATTGAGGCATTAGACGAAATTGACCCCGATAGCCTGAGCCCTCGCCAAGCCCATGAATTACTGTATGCCTTAAAGGCTAAGCTGTCTTAAAACGCGAATTAAATGACTAAGGGGTAAAAACGATTAGGCACATATAAATTATTGTTAAGACTTAGGCTATACCGATTTTTTTCACTGGTGTTACAATACGCCGCTCAAAGAATTACCACCCAAGTCAGGATTAAAAGGGGCTGACCAGAAATGACTTTTGTTGTAGGCGAAGATTGCATCAAGTGCAAACATACAGATTGTGTTGAGGTTTGTCCGGTAGACTGTTTTTACGAAGGCCCGAACTTCCTCGTAATTCATCCTGACGAGTGTATTGACTGCGCATTGTGCGAACCAGAATGTCCGGTAAATGCCATATTTTCTGAAGACGAGCTGCCAGATGACCAGCAAGTATTCTTAGAATTGAACGCAGAACTTGCGGAAGTGTGGCCAAACATCACCGAGATGAAAACGCCTCCTGCCGACGCAGAGGACTGGGCTGGCAAACCCGACAAGCTTCAATACCTTGAGCGCTAAGCATCGCCAAGGCCATTGATAGAACTAAAAAAGCCCGCAATAGCGGGCTTTTTTAGTTCTGCGTACTCTATTCACTGAAGACTAATTAAAGTCCTCTGCAAACAGCGAAGCGGCACTGAGACCATTCGCCTCAAAAAGCACTCGCATACTTTTTAACGCCTCTACCTGAATTTGTCTTACGCGCTCGCGCGTTAAGCCAATTTCACGTCCGACCTCTTCCAGCGTCGACGATTCATGCCCCCGTAAGCCGAACCGGCGAACGACCACTTCGCGCTGCTTTACACTCAACTCGTCAAGCCATTCATCAATACTGCTAGACAAATCTTCGCCCTGCAAAATATCACTGGGATTTAAAGCTTGCGTATCGGCGATCGTATCAAGCAAAACCTGATCGGAATCTTGAGCTAGGGGCACATCTACGGAGCCAACTCGATCCTTAAGCCCGCATAAGCGTTTTGCCTCAGACACCGGACGATCAAGGGCTTCAGCCATCTCTTCAGGCGATGGCATGTGATCTAGCTTTTGAGTGAGCTCTCGCTCCGCCCGCAAATAGCTATTCAGCTCTTTCACTACGTGAATCGGTAAGCGAATGGTTCTTGTCTGATTCATGATCGCCCGTTCAATGGTTTGCCTTATCCACCATGTGGCGTAGGTAGAAAAGCGAAAACCACGCTCCGGATCAAATTTCTCTACCGCACGAATTAAGCCGAGATTACCCTCCTCAACTAAGTCGAGAAGACTCAAACCACGGTTTAGGTATCGTCGGGAAATTTTTACAACCAGCCGCAGATTACTTTCAATCATGCGTTTGCGACCGGCCTGATCGCCTTTGCGCGCAAGACGCGCGAAATGGACCTCCTCTTCGGCGCTTAACAGCGGCGAAAATCCAATTTCACTGAGGTACATCTGCGTTGCATCAAGATCTGTGCTCTGCCTTCGAGCGCGAGGGGATTTAGTGGCTTTTGCAGCCTTTTTTACCGGGGGTTCTGCAATAAAGTCATCGCTACTTGCATCTTCATTATTTGGTATTTCAATTAAACTAGAACGATAATTATTACTTTCTTCATATACCCGCATCGTCGAATCCTTATTTTCGTTTTATTGCTCGACTTGGGTGAAACTTAAGACAATCTCCTGATCGTAATGGCGTTCAGCGCCTAGGAAGCAGTCTCAAAGGATCAACCGGTTTTCCGTCTATACGAACTTCAAAATGTACTTTTGGCGAATCTGTCCCGCTATCACCTAGCTCTGCGATAACCGCACCCGCCTTTACGCTGTCTCCCTCTTTGACTAATAAACGTCGGTTGTGCCCATAAGCACTTAAATAGCGATCAGAGTGTTTGAGAATTAATAGATTGCCATAACCTACTAAACCACTTCCCGAATACACCACCACGCCTGCCTTTGCTGCACGTACAGGCTCACCAATTTTGCCTTTAATATCAATACCTTTATGCTCTTGCCCGGTCGCCACAAAAGATCGAACCAGGGGACCTGAAATCGGCCAGCGCCAAGCCTCGCCAGAATCCAAAACCGCCGGGGTTGATTTAATTGCAGGTTTTGGAATGGGCACTTTTGCCGCCGCAACAGGCTTACTTGGCGTCACACGCGCCTTGCTAGTGGATGGCTTGTTTTTCGTTGGCGCCGGCTTGGCTGCAGCAGCAATGACTCGCGTACTTTCTTGAAGTACCAAGGCTTGACCGGGATAAATTGTATAAGGCGGAGCCAATTTGTTAGCAGTCGCTAACCCTTTAACATTGAATCCGTAACGCCATGCAATTGAAAAAAGCGTATCGCCAGCACTCACAACATAATACGGAGGTGGACGCTCAGAGGGATTATAACGATCAGAAACAGGCGCAGAACCGCCACTTGTAGTGCAAGCTGTAACACTTAAAACCAAGGTGATTATGCCGAAAAAATATCTCAGCATAGCCATCGTGTATCCGTCTTTATAAGCACAAAAATAAGCCTTTTTTGCTAAAGAAGTAACACTAAACTCACATCAAATAATGTGTACTCATACTACGATAAGCCGCCGCCGTGGCTCCCTGATTACTAAAAGTACTTTCAAAAGCACGTAATAGAAAAAAACAGTCTTAAAATATCAATCGTTTTTCGCTATTTTCTCCACAACTAAGACTAAAAACACCCCGGCCACAGCGATTAGCGACGATGCCAACAATTTCGGATCAGCAGTATGGGCATATTCCCAAGGCAAAACATTCTGCCAACCAGGCGCTAGCGACTCAGCCAATAATTGCCCTTGCGCATCGAGCTTCCAAGGCCAAATTATCGTCAATGAGCCCAGCAGTATTCCCGTCAAAGAAGCCAACAACTGCGGTCGATGGTGATGCATCAACCACGACAGCAAGCGAACAAATAACATTAGTCCGACAGCACAACCCGCCATAAAGCTCAGTAGCGACACTATATCAAATTGCTTAATTGCACCGATCACCGGCTCGTACATATCCAGCAGCAGTAGAATAAAACTACCTGATATTCCCGGCAAAATCATTGCGCATATCGCTAAAGCACCCGATAAAAACAAGGACAACGGTGTTGCGGCAATTTCTGCAGGGCGAATCTCACCGATCACAACAGCAAATACAATACCGAAGAGCAACCAGCCTATGTGTCGGCTACTTTGCGGTATTTGGCGAAAAACGATGAGAGCCGAAGCGAGAATCAAACCAAAGAATAGTGCAGCTAATGGCAGAGGATGCTCTTCCAAACCGTAGGAAATCACGCGCGCTAGAGACGCCACACTCACGGCAATTCCCAACACTAAGCTCAGCAGAAACCCACCGTTGATATATTCCCAACACGCGAGCGGGCCAGATTTAAACAGGAGTTTAAGTGCTTGCAGATTACATGCTTTAAGGCTCTCAATCAGCTGGTCATAGATACCTGTAATAAACGCAACCGTACCACCAGAAACACCTGGCACTACATCAGCGGCGCCCATTGCGATACCGCGAACAAATACGCCTAGAGAAAACCCCTTCATCAAACGTCCTTTTTAACTACCAGCTAAGTTTTAATCAATTTACACAACAACTTCACGCAACAAATTAAGCAACCACAACGCCCGCTACCATGGGCACAAATAACACTGGCTCAATTAGCTGCTCTTTAATACCATCTTCGGTTTTGTCGTATACATATAAGGATTGCTGTTTACCCACTGGTCCAACCGGTATTACCAAACGCCCTCCCATTGCCAATTGCTCCAACAATTCCGCGGGCACCTGTTCCGGCGCCGCCGCAGAGAGTATGGCGTCAAACGGGCCGCGATCTTTCCAACCCATACCGCCATCGGCGTGACGCAAATGCACATTGTGTAAGCCGAGTTGGCGCAGACGCTGCCGCGCCTTTTCTTGTAAGGGTCGAATACGTTCTACGCTAAACACCCGCTCTACCATTTGGGCGAGAATCGCGGTTTGATAACCTGACCCAGTCCCCACTTCTAACACACGGGTTCGAGGTCCGTTTGCGAGGAGTAACTCCGTCATGCGAGCAACAATATAAGGCTGAGAAAGGGTTTGCTGAAAGCCTATCGGCAGAGAGCTGTCTTCGTAGGCACGGTGCGACAGGGCTTCATCAAGAAAAATATGGCGGGGAGTCCCCCGTATCACATTCAATACGGCCTTGTCGGTAATCCCTTGTTCTGTCAAACGCTCGATCAAACGATCTCGCGTTCGCTGAGACGTCATCCCTATGCCTTGCAAATTTAAAATTGTCACCGTGTCTTCTCAATAAACATCAGAGCCGAAAAAGCCCCTAGTAATGGATTAATTCTCGCACAAGCGCGGTAGCGAAACAGCCCCTAGGTAGTGAAAATGCTAGTTCTATGGACTGCTTATCGATTTGCTGCCACTGCAAGTCTTTTGGAACGGTTCGCAGAGCGCGTCGCTCCATCGTTAAATTATTCTTCAGTAGGCCCGCACATAGATCGGCAAATTCGCCAAACACCTTTTCTTCAAGCTGCGCGACAGCACCACTCACAGCGACCTTACTCGCGCTGCCATAAAGTGGCCCACTGGGGTGAATATCGCCTTCGCTTAGGCGCTGAACTATGTCAGCATCTATTTCTGCCAAAAACACGCTGCCACTATCGCGCAATGAAAATACATCGCCGTCCAAACCGCGCTGCCAATTTTCTGCGTTGACACGCGCTGCCAATACCGTATTGAAAATTAGCGATCGTGCAGCGGATAAATACATGCCGCGATCGAATCGTCCCGGACTTAAGTCACCGGCAAACCATTGCCGACAGGCATCAATATTGCCGCCACCATGGCCAAATCGCTGCTCGCCGAAATAGTTCGGAAAGCCCTGCCCAGCTATTGGCAGTCTTGCCTCTAGGTCTGCGAGATCACCCGTTAAATCCGTTAAACGGAGAATAAAGCGATTGTAGCGGTGGCTTCCCAGACGCAGTTTTTGGCGATGACGACCCTGCCGTAAAATCTTCCAGCTCTCATTTTCCGGCACGACCCACTGGGGTTTATTTTTCCCCGGCAAATGCACGCAAAACCATTGTCGCGTTACCGCGTGACGATCTTTCTGGCCAGAATACGTTACCGCCCGCGGCTGAACCCCGGCCACTCTTGCCAATTGCCGTGCAACGTACTCGGTATTGTCGCCGCATTTTTCAATCCACAACCAGTCGAATTCACCATCGTCACTGAACTCGAGATCAAACACTTCCTCGACAACAAAATCCTCAGGCCTCGCCTTTAGTACACCAGACACCTTGGGCAAACCTTGCGCTCGGGGCCAATCAGCTAGCTGCATTACTCTGCTCGCTCCAACAACACCACTGCATCCACTGCAATACCTTCACTGCGCCCGACAAATCCGAGTTTTTCCGTGGTAGTCGCTTTCACGCTGATATTGGAAGCTAAAACACCCAAGGTATTAGCAATAGATTCGCGCATCGCCAAAATATAGGGTGCTAATTTCGGCTGTTGAGCCGCAATGGTGAGATCAGCGTTACCGAGACAATACCCCTGATCCAAGACTAATTTGTAGCAATGCTGCAGCAGCACTTTACTATCGGCCCCCGCATACTGCGGATCGCTATCTGGAAAATGTTTGCCAATATCTCCCAGGGCTAAAGCACCGAGCATGGCATCGCACAGCGCGTGGAGTGCAACATCGCCGTCCGAGTGAGCAATTAATCGCCACTGACATGGGATGCGGACACCACATAAACTGATACCGTCCCCTGATTCAATGCGGTGCACATCGTAGCCATGACCAATGCGAATAGCGCTCATTGTTCTTCTCCACGCAGAAACACCTCGGCAATAGCGAGATCATCTGGGTAAGTAATTTTAATATTGCGAGGGCTGCCCTCCACCAACAAGGGTTGATGACCACAGTGCTCTAACGCAGACGCTTCATCAGTCACCAGCAACTGTTGGTCATGGCAAAAGCGCAGCGCATCTCGCAGGTCACCATAGCGAAACAGCTGCGGGGTCAGCGCCCGCCATATTTCCTTGCGATCAACTGTCTCGGCAATTTCCCCCAATGCGGTACTGCGTTTTACGGTATCAACCACCGGCGAAGCTAAAATAGCACCCACCGAATGCGCACAACCCAATTCTATAAGCCTTTTTATATCCCGATTCGAAACACAGGGACGTGCCGCATCGTGCACCAACACCCAATCTGAATCTGCCGCCTTTTCCAAGGCGGCTAAGGCATTCGCTACAGAATGTGCTCGTTCGCTTCCGCCATCAACACGCAACACCCGCGAGTCGTTCGCACAAGATAAGGAAGAAAAAAAATGATCGTCGGGATGCAATGCCACAGCAATGGCGGCAATATCGCTATGCATCAACAATTTTGAAATACTGTGTTCAATAACGGTTTTATCAGCGAGCTTTAGGTACTGCTTTGGCAGCGCAGCACCAAAACGCGCGCCACTTCCCGCAGCCGGGATAACCGCCCATAGGCGCGGCTTATTTATCACTGACATTCTGCCTGTTACTAATCAAGCTATTATTCTTCTTATATAAGTATCTATTCATCGACTATGAGATAAAAAGTCTCACCAGATTTAATCAAGCCCATATCGTTGCGGGCGCGCTCCTCAATACTATCCAAGTCATGCTTCAAGCTGCGCACCTCGCCATGCAATCGCTCATTGCGCAGCTCTAACTCGCTGTTAGTATTTTTTTGAACGGCAATATCTCGACGCAAGCTGGCAATCTGTTCCCAGCTTCCAGTGCCAGTCCAAAGCCGAACTTGCAACATGACAAGTATTGCCAGCAGCAAATAAAATAGCCGACGGCGAGTCATAGCAAGCCCTTTAAAGGGATATTGATGTTCATCCTAATCCAGAACGACGTCCAATAAAAAAGTAATGAGCACTATAAACAAAGAAGGCGGCTACTGCCGCCCCTTATTTTATTACGCTCGGAATTCATCCCGACCGCGGTAAGCCGCGCCTAGTTCGGCTTCAATACGCAGCAGACGGTTGTACTTGGCAACACGATCAGAGCGACACAGTGAACCGGTCTTAATCTGTCCAGCAGAAGTTGCCACCGCTAAATCAGCAATAGTGGTATCTTCAGTCTCGCCGGAGCGATGAGATATAACCGCAGTGTAACCAGCTTCCTTGGCCATTTTGATCGCATCTAGCGTTTCAGTCAGCGAACCAATCTGATTGAATTTAATCAGAATCGAGTTGGCAATATTGTTATCTATGCCACGTTTTAAAATCTTGGTATTGGTCACAAACAAATCGTCACCAACCAATTGCACTCGGTCGCCGATACGACGAGTCAGAGCAGCCCAGCCATCCCAATCGCTTTCGTCCATGCCGTCTTCAATAGAGATAATGGGGTATTTTTGGCTTAACTCATCCAAGTAAGCGGCAAAACCTTCTGCGTCAAATTCCTTACCTTCGCCACTTAGAGAATATTTACCATTTTTGTAAAATTCTGACGATGCGCAATCAAGCGCCAAGGTAATATCTTTACCCAGTTCATAGCCGGCATTGGCAACCGCTTCTGCGATGGCTTCAAGTGCTGCTTCATTTGAGGGCAAGTTCGGCGCAAAACCACCTTCATCACCCACCGCTGTATTTAAGCCGCGGGCAACCAATACTTTCTTCAATGAGTGGAAAATTTCAGCGCCTTGGCGCAGTGCTTCAGCAAAGGTTTCTGCACCCACTGGCTGAATCATAAATTCCTGGATATCAACGTTGTTGTCAGCGTGCTCACCGCCATTGATGATATTCATCATTGGCACGGGCATGGTGTACTGGCCTTCTGTGCCGTTAATCTGTGCGATGCGTTGATACAAAGGAATACCTTTTTCAATCGCTACCGCTTTCGCCGCGGCCAATGATACAGCCAAAATTGCGTTTGCACCCAGCACAGATTTACTCTCAGTGCCGTCTGCCTCAATCATGGCATTGTCGATGGCACGCTGGTCTTCAGCATCCATTCCCATCAACAAATCGCGGATTGTGGTATTGATATTTGCAACCGCCTTTAGTACACCCTTACCCAAATAACGCGACTTATCGCCGTCGCGTAATTCCAAGGCTTCGCGCGAGCCTGTCGACGCGCCGGAAGGAGCACAGGCACTGCCTACGGCGCCCGATGCCAATACGACATCTGCCTCAACAGTGGGGTTTCCCCGTGAATCCAACACTTCAAACGCCTTGATATCGACAATCTCTGCCATGTGAGTTTTCTCCGTCTTAAGTCAAAATAAAATTATTTAATATCTAGCGCCGGTAGAGACTTCACTGTCTCGTCAACCGCTTTCATATGCTCTAGAAATGCTGCCAATGCTGACAATGGTAAAGCACTTGGGCCATCGCATTTAGCGCGATCGGGATCGGGATGTGCTTCCAAGAACAAGCCGCCAATCCCCAGTGCCATGCCGGCACGGCCAAGTTCAACAACTTGATTGCGACGACCACCAGACGCTGCGCCCATAGGATCGCGACACTGCAAAGCGTGGGTAACATCAAAAATAATGGGGGCGCCACCACTGGCTTCACGCATTACCCTAAAGCCCAGCATATCTACCACTAAATTGTCGTAGCCAAAATTACTGCCGCGCTCGCACAGCATGATTTTCTCATTGCCGCACTCTGCAAACTTCTCAACAATATTTTTCATTTGACCGGGGCTGAGAAATTGCGGCTTTTTAATATTAATAACCGCATCTGTCGCCGCCATCGCCGCTACTAAATCGGTTTGGCGTGCTAAAAATGCCGGTAACTGAATAACATCACACACTTCAGAAACCGGGCCAGCTTGATGCACTTCATGCACATCGGTAATCACGGGAATATTAAAAGTTTGTTTTATTTCCTGAAAAATCTTCAACCCTTCTTCCATACCCGGCCCGCGATAAGAGTGCACGGAAGAGCGATTCGCTTTGTCGAATGAGGCTTTGAAAACATAGGGGATGCCCATCTTTCCGCACACTTCAACGTAGTGCTCTGCAATCTGCATCGCCAAGTCGCGGGACTCGAGCACATTCATACCGCCAAACAGGACGAAAGGCTTGTCGTTTGCCACCTCAATACCGGCTACATTGACCACTTTATCTTTCATAGATCGATTCCTTTAACTCGCTCAGCCCAACAATGCTTATTCGCTATGCGCGATAGCAGCGTTAACAAAACCAGTAAACAAAGGGTGGCCGTCGCGTGGTGTAGAAGTAAATTCGGGGTGGAACTGACAGGCGATAAACCAGGGGTGATCTGCGATTTCCACCACTTCAACCAAGCTCTTATCGGCAGACCAACCACCTACTTTTAAACCGGCAGCCTGTAAACGCTCTACGTAGGTGTTATTAACCTCGTAACGGTGACGATGGCGCTCGGTGATCTGTGCACTACCATAAACTGCTGCCACTGCGGAGCCTTCAACCAAATGACAAAGCTGGGCGCCCAAACGCATGGTGCCGCCAAGATCATCATCGTGGGCGCGTTGCTCAACTTCACCGTCAGCAGTGATCCACTCGGTAATCAAGCCAACCACCGGGTTTTTACCGTTGTCGTTAAATTCGCTGCTGTTCGCGTCTGTTAAGCCCAGCACATTGCGAGCAAATTCAATGACGGCAACCTGCATACCCAGGCAAATACCCAGGTAGGGAATTTTATTCTCACGCGCGTACTGAACTGTGCGAATTTTGCCTTCAACACCGCGACTTCCAAAACCACCGGGAACAAGAATGCCGTCCACGCCGTCTAGAATATCTACACCATCAGTTTCTATGACTTCAGAGTCTATATAACGTACCTGCACTTTGGTGCGGCTATGTATACCTGCGTGCTTCAATGCTTCATTTAGGGATTTATATGCATCGAGCAATTCCATGTACTTACCGACCATGGCGATCGTCACGGCTTGATCCTGATGCAGATCACCCTCGATAACAGTGTCCCACTCGGTCAAATCCGCTGGCGGGCAATCCAAACCAAAGCGCTCTACAACTAATTCGTCCAAGCCCTCGGCCGCAAGAAGCGACGGTATGCGATAAATAGAGTCAACATCGCGCAGAGGGATAACCGCACGGGATTCGACGTTGGTGAACAAGGCGATCTTGTGACGGCTGCTTTGGTCAATTTCGTGATCTGAGCGGCACAGCAAAATATCGGGTTGCAAGCCAATAGAGCGAAGTTCTTTTACCGAATGCTGGGTCGGCTTAGTTTTAGTCTCACCCGCCGTGGCAATATAAGGCACCAGAGTCAGGTGCATTAACATGGCGCGCTTGGCACCCAATTCAACCTTTAACTGACGGGCTGCTTCGAAGAACGGTAGACCTTCGATATCACCGACTGTGCCGCCAATTTCAACAATGGCGATATCTGCATCGCCCGCTCCCGCCATCACCCGACGCTTAATTTCATCAGTGATATGTGGAATAACCTGAACAGTGCCGCCAAGATAGTCACCGCGACGCTCTTTGCGCAGTACGGTTTCATAAACCCGACCGGCCGTAAAATTATTGCCTTTGGCCATTTTTGCGCGCACAAAGCGCTCGTAATGCCCCAAGTCCAGATCGGTTTCTGCGCCGTCTTCTGTCACAAACACTTCACCGTGCTGAAACGGGCTCATGGTGCCAGGATCCACATTGATATAGGGATCAAGTTTCAACATAGTGACTTTGAGACCACGCGCCTCAAGAATGGCACCTAGTGATGCTGACGCAATGCCCTTGCCCAAGGACGAAACAACACCGCCGGTGACGAATATAAAACGCGCCATGTAATGCCTTTTTAGATAGTACGAAGAGATATAAGGGCCTGAAAAAGCAGCGCTTGTTCGCCCCCATGAGATGGGACGTCAGTCTAACAGGAAGGACATAGCGAAACAATGAAATTAGGCCTCCGTAGGCTGCTCAGTCTCTGTTATAATGCGCGTCCAATTGCTTGCACATCAAGGCCTTAGTACTATGCAACCCATGCTGAATATCGCATTGCGCGCCGCCCGTAAAGCCGGCGACCTTATCGCGCGCGCTTCTGAACAAATCGACCGGGTTCAGATTGAAACCAAGGGCGAAAACGATTTTGTTACTGAAATAGACCGCAAGGCCGAACAGGAAATCATTTATCACCTGCAAAAAGCCTACCCAGATCACGGCTTTTTAGGCGAAGAATCAGGTCAAACCGGCAATGCCGACAGCCCCTATCAATGGGTAATTGACCCCATTGATGGCACAACCAATTTCGTTCGCGGTATTCCGCATTTCGCGGTTTCTATTGCCTGTGTACATCAAGGCCAAATTGAACACGCCGTTATTTTAGACCCCATTCGCCGCGAAGAATTTACCGCTAGCCGCGGTCGCGGTGCACAGGTCAACGGACGCCGAGTTCGGGTAACCATGAACGCGAGTTTAGAAGGCGCTCTGATTGGTACCGGCATCCCGTTTAAAGCGCGCAATGAAGCACATATCCCCGCCTATATGCGCAGCCTGGAGGCAATCGCCGGTGAAACAGCGGGTATCCGCCGCGCTGGCGCCGCCTCATTAGATTTGGCCTATGTCGCCGCTGGACGCCTTGATGGCTTCTGGGAAATTGGCCTAAACAAGTGGGATATCGCTGCAGGAATTTTGCTAGTGCGTGAAGCCGGCGGTTTAGTCAGCGACTTTAAAGGCGGTGGTAATTACTACGAGAGCGGCAACATTGTCGCCGCCAATCCAAAATGCTTAAAGGGTATTTTGCAGGCTATTCGCCCGCATCTAGAAAATATTCGATAGCTTTTAAACGCGTCAGACGCCCAACGTCTGACGCGCGACCGGCCCTGTTAAGGCAAGTCGTCAATCTGCGCTCCCTCTTTCTCCACCACGATCAAATCATCTTGACTGATTTTCATGGTTAGCAACAAGCTCGCCACAATATAGATAGAAGAATACGTACCCACACCAATACCGATCAGCAATGCCAGCGCGAAGCTGTGGATCATTTCGCCGCCAACAAACGCCAGCGCCAACAACACCAGCAAGGTTGTCCCTGAGGTAACCAAAGTACGATCGAGGGTTTCGGTCAATGAAATATTGATGATCTCGTCGGGGTCGTGTTTACGCAGCTTTCGCAAGTTCTCGCGAATACGGTCAGCAACAACAATCGAGTCATTAAGCGAGTAACCGATAACAGCCAGAATGGCCGCAAGTACGGTTAAATCAAAATCCCAGCCGACCAGGGCGAAAATACCGAGGGTAATGAGAACATCATGCCCCAACGCAGCCACCGCACCGATAGAGAATTTAACTTGGAAGCGCATGGCAACGTAAATCAACACCACGACAAGGGCCAGTAGCACTGCCAAACCGCCCTGCTCCCTCAGCTCCTCACCCACTTGCGGACCAACAAACTCAATACGACGAAGCTCAACTTCGGCCTCGGTGCCCGCCTGTAACACCGCGAGAACCTCTTCGCCCAAGGTTGGACTCATGCCCTCCGGCATTCTCACAAGCACATCAGTATCCGAGCCAAAATTAACAACTATCGCACTTTCGTAACCTGCGGTGCGCAAATCCTCCCGCACCTGCTCCAGCGGCACCGACTCTTCGTAAATAACCTCTATTAAGGTGCCACCGGTAAAATCCAGGCCAAAATTTAAGCCCTTTACAGCCAATACCGCCACAGAAGCGACCATTACCGCGATAGACATGAGCATCGCGATGCGACGCGCACCCATAAAGTTAACAATTTTTTTAGTGTCAGACATACGTTTCCCCTAGATCGCCAGCTTAGTGATACGACGACCGCCGTAAACGAAATTAACAACCGCGCGGGTACCCATGATCGCAGTGAACATCGACGTTAAGATACCGATTGACAAGGTCACCGCAAAACCGCGAACCGGGCCAGTCCCTACGGCGTATAAAATCACCGCCACTAACAAGGTCGTAATATTCGAGTCCATAATGGTGACAAACGCACGTCCGTACCCCGCCTCAATAGCGTGCTGCACTGATAGGCCTTCGCGTAACTCCTCCCGTATTCGAGAGAAAATAAGCACGTTTGCGTCAACTGCCATACCCACTGTCAGTACAATACCGGCGATACCCGGCAGGGTTAAGGTCGCCCCCAACAATGACATACAGGCAGTTAATAAAATGATATTTGCGCCAAGCGCGACTACCGCAATAACACCAAATACGCGGTAGTAAACAATCATAAATAGAGCAACCATGCCTAGGCCGATCTTGACGGCATTAAGCCCCTTCTCAATATTTTCTGCCCCCAGCGATGGCCCGACAGTGCGCTCTTCGACAAAGTCGATAGGCGCCGCCAGCGCACCAGCACGCAGTAATAATGAAAGCTCCGCCGCTTCACCCGGCGCATCAAGACCGGTTATACGGAACTGCACACCCAAGGCATCTTTAATTGTGGCAAGGCTGATAATTTTCTTCTCGTCGTAGGGGACTTTCACCGCCTGCTCAACGCCATTGGCATCACGCTCATAGTGAGTACGACTCTTGCGCTCAATAAACAACACACCAAGGCGGCGGTTGATATTGTGACGCGTCACTCTGTGCATCAAGGTACCGCCCTGACTATCTAGAGTGATATTGACCTGTGGCATACCATTCTGATCAAAGCCTGCCTGCGCATTTGCGACACGCTCACCAGTGATAACCACATCACGCTCTAACCATGCACTCGGCTCGCCGCGGCCAGGATTGCGAAATTCAAATTGCTCGCGATCAGATAGTGGCGCGTCGTATTTTGCCTCTAGACGAAAATCCAAATTCGCTGTCTTGCCAAGTATACGCTTGGCTTCAGCGGTGTCCTGGATGCCTGGTAATTCCACCACAATCCGGTTGCGACCTTGACGCTGAACCAAAGGCTCAGATACACCGAGCTCGTTCACGCGATTACGCAGGGTCGTTAAGTTTTGGCTAACAGCATAATCTTCAATTTCCTTGCGCTTAGCCTCACCAATAATGGCGCGCAGGTAAAAAGCATCATCGCCGCTAGGTGAGTCGAGACGCTCGCCGGTCAACTCAGTAAAGTCTTTGCGGATCAAACCCAAGGCGGTGTCGCGCAGCTCAGCAGAGGTGAACTTACCCGAAATAATGCCGTCTTCTTTTTTATGCCTGAGCTGTAATGCTCCAGGCGCGTGGCAATCGCTGAATCCGTATCAACCTCTAACAAAAAATGCACACCGCCACTTAAATCCAGGCCCAGTTTCATCGCCTGCGCGCCCAGATTACTGAGCCAATCAGGTGTGTTTGATGCCAGATTCAATGCCACAACGTAGCCGTCACCCAGAGTGCGCTGCACAATACGCTGTGCACGTAATTGCATATCAGTTTCGTACAAACGAATCAGGCCAGACTTACCGGTCTCATCCGCTTTTTCACCAAAGTGCTCAATGCCACCAGCATCTAAAGCGGTAGACAAACGCGTCATGAGGGCTTGGTCGATGACTACACCGCTGCTGTCGCCAGAAACCTGCAGGGCAGGATCTGGTCGATAAAGGTTAGGCACCGCGTAGAGAAAACCGATCCCCAGCACTGCAATAATCAGCAGGTTTTTCCAGAGCGGATATTTATTTAGCATTGTATTTCCACCAAAACCGTCTGTCGCGACGGTGTCTATTTAGTAACGGACGCCAACAATGGACGTTAATAACAGACGGAGCACCCCTGAACCGCCCTTGTAAAAACGCCGGCACAAGCCGGCGCTCATTTACCTACTTTCTTAATTTACCCATACACGTGCATTGCGGAACAAGCGCATCCAACCGCTATCTTCCACTGAATTGTCTGCCACCCAAGAATTTTGCACGGTGCGGAAAACCCGTTCCGGATGCGGCATCATGATGGTAACGCGACCATCAACACTACTAGCACCAGCAATCCCAAATGGCGAACCGTTCGGATTGGCGGGATAGCGTTCAGTCGCATTCAGCTGATTATCAATAAATTGCAGCGCCACTTTCCCACTCTGCTGTAAATTCTGCAAATGAGCAGAATCTGCAAACTCCGCACGACCTTCGCCGTGGGCAACGGCAACCGGCAAATGCGACCCCGCCATACCAGTTAGTAATATGGAGGGTGATTCGGGGATTTCAACCAAGGAAAACCGCGCTTCGAACTGTTCTGAGCGATTGCGCACAAAACGCGGCCAGTATTCTGCACCCGGAATTAAGGAGTGCAAATTAGACATCATCTGACAACCGTTGCACACCCCAAGCGAGAAGGTGTCGCTGCGCTGAAAGAAGCCGGCAAACTCGTCACGCGCCAAACCATTAAACAAAATAGTTTTAGCCCAGCCCTCGCCCGCACCTAATACGTCACCGTAGGAAAAACCACCGCAGGCGGCAAGGCCTTTAAAATCTTGCAAGCTGACACGGCCGCTTAAAATGTCACTCATATGAACATCAACAGCGGTGAATCCAGCCCGATCGAATGCCGCGGCCATTTCCATCTGACCATTGACACCCTGCTCCCTAAGGATAGCGACTCGCGGACGAACGCCGGTGTTTACAAAAGGGGCGGCAATATTATCCTGCGCATCGAAACGCAATGACTGGCTTAAACCGGGGTCGCTTTCTGTGATTGAGTCAAATTCCTGTTGCGCACACTCTGGATTATCCCTTAGTGATTGCATACGGTAACTCAGCTGCTGCCATTTCAACTGCAGCGCCAAGCGATCATCTCTAAGAACTTCAACACCACCAAAACTAATCGCAACGTCACTACCGGCCACAGCGCGACCTATTTCTTGGACACAGGCGGCGATGCCATGCGCAGCAAAGGTATCTATCACCGCTTCAACATCAGCGCAGCGTACCTGTATCACCGCACCGGCTTCTTCAGCGAACAGTGCGCCATGCAGTTTGCCGTGGGCATTCAGCTCAATATCTAGACCACAATGACCAGCAAAAGCCATCTCTAACAAAGTGAGTACCAAACCGCCATCAGAGCGATCGTGGTAGGCCATTATTTTTTGCTCTTCTAACAACTGTTGGATTGCATTGAAGAAACCAGCCAACACCGCAGGGTCATCAATATCTGGCGCGTCATTGCCAACCTGCTGATAAACCTGCGCTAAACACGAGCCACCCAAACGCTGCTTACCCGCACCCAAGTCAATTAATAACAAGGCATTGTCGTCAAGGTCGGTGCGCAGCTGCGGCGTGACCGTTTTACGGACGTCCGCTACGGGACTAAACGCAGTAATGATAAGCGACATAGGCGCGGTAACGGCTTTACTGTCAGCGCCGTCCTGCCAGGTGGTGCGCATCGACATGGAATCTTTGCCGACGGGAATAGTAATACCCAGCGCCGGGCAAAATTCCATACCCACTGCCTTGACCGTGTCGAATAGTATCTCGTCTTCGCCAGCATAACCCGCCGCGCACATCCAGTTGGCAGAGAGTTTGATATCAGAAATCTTTTCAATCCGGCTCGCAGCAATATTGCTTAGCGCTTCCGCAACAGCCATGCGCCCCGACGCCGGGCCATCGATAAGTGCAAGCGGCGTGCGCTCGCCCATCGCCATGGCTTCACCGGCGTAAGAGTCGTAGCTAACCGTTGTTACCGCACAGTCTGCAACGGGGACTTGCCACGGCCCAACCATTTGATCTCTATGTACCTGCCCGGTAATAGAACGGTCGCCAATTGTGATCAAGAAATTCTTGGCGGCAATGGTAGGCAGGGCCAAAAGTCGATCCAGGGCGTCTTCCACATTAATGGCAGATGCATCAAAGGCCGGTAGCTGCGGATTTTGACGAGTAATCTCGCGGTGCATTTTTGGCGGCTTACCAAATAGCACCGACATAGGCAGATCAACCGGGTTATTGTCGAAATGGGTGTCGCCAACACGCAGACGCTTATCGGCAACAGACTCGCCAACCACTGCATACGGCGCGCGTTCGCGATCACAGATGGCTTCAAAGGTGGCGAGGTTTTCAGGTGCAATGGCAATGACATAGCGCTCTTGTGACTCGTTGCACCAAATTTCTAGTGGCGACATGCCCGGTTCATCGTTGGGCACTTTGCGCAATTCAAAATCACCACCGCAACCACCGTCTTTAACCAACTCGGGGAATGCATTAGAGAGTCCGCCGGCGCCAACATCGTGAATAAAGGCAATGGGGTTGTTGTCAGCCATCGCCCAGCAGCGGTCGATCACCTCTTGGCAGCGACGTTCAATTTCAGGGTTTTGACGTTGCACAGAGGCAAAATCCAAATCTTCAGTAGAGGCACCGCTGCTCATTGACGACGCCGCGCCACCGCCCAAACCAATCAACATAGCCGGCCCACCCAAGGCCACTAATTTATGACCGGCTGGAAATTCGGTTTTAAGCACGTGCTCTTCTTTTATATTACCGTAACCACCGGCGATCATTATTGGTTTGTGATAGCCGCGACGCTCTTCGCCCGCCGCACCCACGGCATTTTCTTCGAAGCTGCGGAAGTAGCCACATAAATTAGGTCGGCCAAACTCATTATTAAAGGCGGCGCCCCCAATAGGCCCGTCCAACATAATATCGAGTGCGGAAACAATGCGGCCGGGCTTGCCGTAATCGGCCTCCCAAGGTTGTTCAAACCCAGGGACACGCAAGTTAGATACGCTAAAACCACTCAAGCCCACCTTGGGCTTAGAACCTCGACCTACCGCCCCCTCATCACGTATCTCGCCGCCAGAGCCAGTACCGGCACCGGAGAACGGGGAAATTGCGGTGGGGTGATTATGGGTTTCCACCTTCATCAATAAATGAATATCTTCTTGGTGGTACTGGTATTCAGCGGTGCCAGGTTCAGGATAAAAACGGCCGGCGCGGTGACCTTTTACCACAGCTGCGTTATCTGAATAGGCGCTTAGTACATCCTCACCACCCAGTTCGTGGGTGTTTTTTATCATGCCGAATAAAGAGTGGGACTGCAGCTCGCCATTAATAGTCCAGCTGGCGTTAAATATTTTATGGCGGCAATGCTCGGAGTTCGCCTGCGCAAACATCATCAACTCGACATCGCTAGGATTGCGCGCCAGCTGAATAAAACTCTCTAGCAGATAATCGATTTCATCGTCTGCAAGGGCGAGCCCCAGTTCGCTATTCGCGGCGACTAACGCATCGCGGCCTCCCGCGAGCACATCGACCGCCTGCATCGGCTTTGGACTCTGGCGGCTAAACAGCACACTCGCTTCTTCCGGCGTGTTTAATACCGACTCCACCATACGGTCGTGGATTGACGCCAAAAGCAGGGCTTGCTGCTCGCCATCAATATCACCCTCAATATCGAAGTGGTACTGCACGCCGCGCTCAATTCGCGCGATCATATCCAAGCCACAGTTGTGGGCAATATCGCTCGCCTTGCTAGACCACGGCGAGATGGTGCCAGGTCGAGGCACCACGAAATAACTCAGGCCTCCACCGGCAATAAACTCGGCGCGGGGGCCATATTGCAACAACTGGCTCAACACATCGCTGCGCTCAGTATCGAGCTCAGCAGCGGTATCTACCAAGTGAATAAATTGAGCACTCACTCCCCGCAGAGCGGGAATTGAGGCGGCCAAAGCGGCCTTTAATTTTTCTATACGGAAATCTGAAAGCGCTGGGGCACCAGGAAGAATAAGCATTCGGGGCGACAACCTCGATCGAATGGGATTAAAGCCGGCCATTGTAAAGGATTTACGCGAGAATTTTTATCCAAAATAGTCTTTATGGTGCGATCAGTCCCATCCCGATACAATTGGCCCCGAATCCACTGGAGCGCCACACTTGCCAGCAAGCCGAAAAACATTACGATTTCTAGCAATATGGCTAATTACAGCGTGCTTCGCGCTCGTTGCCATCGTGCTAAATAGTAGTAAAGACAGCAGCGACAATCTGCAAAGAATTCGTGATAACGGTGTTTTACGGGTACTTACCCGCAACGGCTCTACCACTTACTACGAATCTCAAGGTGCGCCAGCGGGTTTCGAATACCAACTCGCCCTCGCTTTCGCCAACCACCTCGACGTTGAATTAGAGATAATTCCCGTAGTTAGCCTCGATGACGTATTTAGTGGGCTGGTAAACAACCAAGCCGATATCGCGGCTGCAGCTCTCAGCATTACGCCCGCACGACAAGAAACCTTACTTTTCGGCCCAAGCTACCTCAGCGTAAAGCAGTATTTTATCTACAACCGAGACGTAAATAGCCCAATGAGCTCAATAGAAGACCTCATCGGCAAGCAAATACGGGTAATTAGTAATACTGCCCACGCCGAGCAACTCAAAACACTGCAAAACGAGCACCCGGAACTGACGTGGATGGAAAGCCGTGATCTTGAAACAATTGACTTACTAGAACAGCTCGCGGACGGCCAAATTGATGCAACCATCGTCAACTCGACCGAATACTACGCAAACCGGGCATTCTACCCCAGCTTTCGCATCGCCTTCAGTGCAGGCAAACCACGCAAATTAGCATGGGCAATGGCAGCGAGCCCTGCAAACGCGAGTCTGATAAAAGAAATGACCATTTTTTTTAAAGGCATCACCGAAAATGGCAAATTAGCCCGTTTAATTGATCGGAACTTTACGCTTAACGAGCGGCAAACCTTTATTAGCACCCACACCTTTCTGCAAATGAAGGAAGAGCGCCTGCCCGAGGTAAAGGGAATCATTGAGCAAGTAGCTATTGAATATGATTTGGACTGGCGCCTATTGGCCGCAATCAGCTACCAGGAGTCGCACTGGGATGCCAAGGCGCGCTCTCCCACCGGAGTGCGTGGCATGATGATGCTGACACGATCGACTGCACGCGAATTGCAGGTAGATGACCGTCTCGACCCCCTGCAGAGCCTGCGCGGTGGCGCCCGCTACTACAAAAAGCTCTATAGCCGTATACCGGCGGGAATAGAAGCTCCCGACCGCAGCTGGTTTGCCTTGGCGGCGTACAATATTGGCCTTGGCCACGTCGAAGACGCCAGGGTCATTACGCAAAAACTCGGCGGCAACCCAAACCTTTGGAATGATGTAAAAGAAAATTTGCCATTGCTACGCCAACAAAAGTGGTACAAGCCATCAAAATACGGCTATGCCCGCGGTGACGAAGCGGCGCGCTACGTGCGCAATATCCGCGATTACTATTCACTGCTAACCTGGGATGAGCTTAATCGCTATCGCGTTCCACCACCTCGCATTGTTTCCGATTACCTACCAGCCGAGTTAAACCGCGGTTTTGACGCACTCTAAATAACTCTAGCGGCCGTCCCGCACCGCGACCAATTTAAGCGAGCTTGTCACGCTTCTTTTCCGCCCTGCGCCGAGCAAAAAAAGCCTGCACAATATCACTCGCCTCATTCGCCAATACGCCGCCGCACCATTCAACCCGATGATTCATTTGCGGCTGATCAAACAATTGCAGATGACTACAAACCGCGCCTGCCTTAGGCTCGCTTGCCGCAAATACAACTCGTGCAATACGACTATGGATGATAGCGCCGGCGCACATTGCACAGGGCTCCACAGTCACATACAAAGTTGCCTCAGGAAGACGATAGTTCGCTGCGGCTTTTGCTGCGTGACGAAGCGCGACAATTTCAGCATGAGCACTTGGGTCGACCGTACTGATTGGCTGATTAAACCCCTCACCAATCACGACCCCATCACGCACAATAACAGCCCCCACTGGCACCTCGTCTTTAGCTTCCGCCTTTAATGACAAGAGCAAGGCTCTGCGCATCCAGTGTTCGTCGTTAGGAGTTTCCATGGTAAATGTGAGCGCCCCATCAGTGATATGCCTCGACCGCAAATAGGTGTCGGCCGACTATTATGCCACAAGGTGTAAAACATACGCTGTGTTCATACCGCCCCAAAACAACTCGATACAAACTTATTAATCGCCGCCCCAGCGATAAGCAATCAGCACAGACGATACTATCGGGTTCAGGTCAAGTTTGCTGTGGCTTTCGGAAAGGCGGGTGCCATCAACCGACGTAATAGTAATACTAGACGTAGTCTCCAGCGCCAAATAAGATACCGATAAAGACAAACTCCAACGGTCGTCTAATTCCAGCGCTAAGCCGGCATTAAAAATTGGGGCTACATCGGGTTTCGCATCGCCATCAACGCGGGTATTAACATCACTGCCCGTTGCCAGCGCCAGCACCGAGCCAAAATTTTGAGTGAGATTTTGTTCGAAGTTTCTATTTAATTCTATCTTGTCAAACCACGTATACGTTACACCCAGACCAAGATAAGGGCGCAACTTTGCATCCACATCGCGGAAATACCACTGGGCAAGTATCGCGGGACTCCACTGCCGCACTGAAGCTAGGGGATTATTCTGAGACGCTCCAAGATCAACATTGACCAGAGCGCCGGTTAATCCCGTTGGTTGGACATCGCCTTGGCCGGACAAGTCAAACTCGGCGGGAACGCCCCCCTCCAGTTTCACAACAAGATGATCAGTCAAAAAATACGACACTGTCAGCGCCGGCGTATTCGAATCATTTACAGAGAGTGAAGTACCCGGTGAGCTAAACTCTTGCTCTATTCCCAAAACATTACCCAGCAGACTGGGGGCAAGTTTTGTATTAAGCGGCGTACTCGACTCCTGCGGTGACAGAAAAAACCAACCTCCCTGAACGATTACGTCACCCGCCTTAAGCGCCTGTGCCGTCGGCGCCGCAATAGCAAAACAGCACCAGCACCAATTCCGAAGCTTCATTCTCACCCCCGAGCCTCTGCCTAAAGAGCTGATTGGGCGTCATATTGGCAAAGACTGAATATTTGCGAATCATCTTATTCAGACCGCCTACTTAGAAATGGTTTACTGGAACACCAGGATTTTTCATTTTTCTATCTCTACCGCTACCGGGCGCATCGACCAGACTAGGTCAATCTGACCGAGTCAATCTGACCAGGTCAATCTGACAAAAGTCATACGCCGCAGCCTCTCACAGCAAGGTCTGCTCAGCACACACCCTTCTGCGCCCGCCAGACACGCAGCATTTGATTTAAAGGGCTGCTAATCCAACCTGCACTTATTGGCATATAAGCATCGCTAACATGCTACGTAACGATTGAGATGAAAGAACACACGAGTCGCCGATCGAACATCTTTTAGCGACTCACTATTGCTGGACTTGGCAAAACTGCGCGTTTATCCTGCTTATCCCCCTTAAACGGGGGGGTGGGGAGAAGTAACGGCGCCTTGCGAGATGGCGGCACAAGCATTCCAAAATGATAAAAATCATGGGGTAGAAGTACGATTGTTTAATGTCGATCCTCAAAACTTAAATAGATCCACGGATAGCAAATCTGAGTTTTTCAGCAAATGAGTAATCAACACCTTCCCTCCCTGAATCTGATTCGTGTTTTCGAAGTGGCGGCTCGTCGTATGAGCTTCAAAGACGCGGCGGACGAGCTCTTTGTATCGCCGCCCGCGGTCAGTCATCAAATTAGAGCTCTTGAAGAAAACCTCGGCGTCACGTTGTTCAAACGGGCAAACCGGAAAATCACGCTGACCCCTGAAGGCAAACGCTATTACCTGCACATTAAACGCGGACTTGACTTGATTCACACCGCGACCTTGGCTGTGCGCAAAGAGAAAAAGCAACGGCGCTTCGTGATTAATACCCTGCCCAATATTGCGAGCCTACTGCTATTTCCCAATATCCATGAATTCCAGGCGCAACACCCTGAATTAAACATTCAGATTGATTCCGACGTATCGAGAATCGATTTAGAGAATTCTGAAACCAATGTAGCCATTCGTCACGAATGTGGTAATGAGCCCGAGCTGACCTATCATCCGCTAGTGCAAATTGCCCTCACGCCAATCTGCAGCCGCAGCTACCTTGAGCAACACCCTAAACTACGCAACGGTGATTTCCGCAACTGCCGCCTCATCAAAATCTCGGGTGACACGTATCAGTGGCCGCGCTGGCAAACTCAATGGAACCTGCTACCAGACACCTCAAATGAGCTCGTTGTCAGCACCGTACAAGCCAGTATCGAAGCTGTTAAAAACAATATTGGCGTAGCGATGGGCTATCTCCCCACGGCGCACCAATTCATGAATAAAGACGACGACCTTGTGCTCCCCATGCCCGACAAGGTGACTCCCCACGGCGAGTGTTTTCTGACTTACTGCAATAGCAATGCTGACGACGAGATTATCAAAGCCTTCTACGACTGGATGGTAAGAATCATCGCCGAAGAGTGGAAAGATAAGAAAAACTAACCCGAAGTGTGGTAACTTTTCATTTGTCAGCCCCTCGTTTGCGGGGGATGATACTTGGCAATCGCAAACGCAAAAGTGATCGCCAAAATGCCCTTAGACAGCCACAATCCAATACAGCAACAGCTTCAGGCCCTTCCACTCACACCGCGTGAACACGATGTCCTGAGGGAACTCGCGCAGGGCAACAGCAATAAGACAATTGCAAAAACCTTATCCATCAGCACTTATACGGTTGACGGGTATGTGAAGGACATCTTCAGGAAGCTGGGGGTTCGCAATCGTTCTATGGCTGCCGTGGTCGCTTTTCATCACGGCATGCTGGAAATGACATCTCCGGCGCGCATCGCTAGTCGAAATGAAGCTCGGGCATAAAATGGCTACATAACGGCTATCATTTAGTCGTTCTAGTCACCGCCCCGGCAGAAAAATCCCGCGCCCCAAGTCAAAAATCCGAAGCTTCCGCGTTACGCCAATCCTAACAACACTATAAATAAGGCCGCGCAAAGCGCGACCTCATTTATGGTTCAACGCAATTCGACTCAACCGCCCTGGGTATCCACTACCTTAGCGTCACCGGCAAGGCGAATATTCCCCGCAGGGGCAGATCCATCCTTATCCTCACCAAAATACAAGGTGGTGTGCGGAAAGGGTATTTCGATACCCGCTTTATCAAAATACATTTTCACTAGGCGGTTATAGGCTCGACCCACGGCCCACTGATTACCCGGTGTCGTTTTGATAACAACGCGAATATTCACCGAACTGTCTGCCAAGGCGACTACGCCAGCGACGTTGAGTGGCGCCAACACGTCATCTTTAAACTTCCCTTGTTTTAATTCTTCGAAAGCGGCTTCAAGCTGAATAATCGCCTCATCAATACTTTCCCGATAGGCAATGCCATACTCACCCACGTGATTGCCAAACTCTTTGGTGTAGTTAGAAACCGCGTCGACCGAGGAAAACGGCACGATATGGTAGGTGCCGTATAAATCTCGCATCGCAACAGATCGTATTCCAACCCGTTCTACCGTTCCCGAATTACCGCCTACAGAAATAAAATCGCCGGTGTTCATCGCATTTTCAAGCTGAATAAACACCCCGGTAATCACATCCTGAACCAACTTTTGAGCACCAAAGCCAATCGCCAAACCCAATACCCCGGCACTGGCAATCAGCGGCGCGATATCCACGCCAATTTCAGACAGCACAATCATCACCGTCACAACGATAATCGCGATCGCGAGTGTGGTATTGAACAAGCCCAGCAAGGTCTCAGCCCGCGCAGCATCGGCGGGCAGCGTATTGTCTTTTGGCGTTAAGCGGTGTTCGATTACACTGGCCAAAACCACCCAAACCAGAGCGGCTGCAAACATGATAATTATAATGTCAACTAAGGCAGAGACCGCTCTCGCACCCATATCGCTGTTATACCAGGCACCAAGGTCGTAAACCGCCCACACATCCAAGGTAAACACCCCGACCGCGATCAGAATCAAGCTGCGAGCAAGCTTTAAACTTTTAGGAACATAGGTATTGACCCTAGCCTGCAAGCGCGGCATACGTGTATTAAGTCCTTCTGAAAAACTAATTTCTTTACCTATCAGCTGCCCAAGTACCACCGAGAACAATAAGCCGCCACCCACGAGTAACAAGGTTTTAAGAGTTGCGATGGCGACAAAGGGCAACGCGGTTTCAGGGTGCAACACGCTGACCACAAAAACAGTGGCAGCGTAAGCAATAGCAAGTAAATGCCAAAGTTTTGCTAGCACCCGGAAAATGATAGCCAGCGCACCGCTGCTAACCTCGGCGCGGCAATTCAATCTGTCAGCAATACGTCGGCGATTTTTCAAAATAACCACCGTTGCGTATAGGGCCGCAGTAAAAACAATTAATGAACTGACACCCGAGCCCAAATTCGGCGAGATATTAAAGTTTAAAATGGGCACCAACACCAACACCCCATAGCCGACAAAACCGGCGATTCCCGCGAAAAAGCGATTACAATATGCCGCTTGATCAGCTGTTACCGGCACCAATCGCAGGCTAGCGTAGCGCTTGGCAAACAACATTCTCAGCACTACCTTTACCAGCTCAACAATCATAAAGGCATTAAGGAAAAGCGCTAGCCGAGTCGCCGCAGTGGCGTTGTCTTCAGCTAAATAATTACTAACAGCCCCACCACCTGCGTAAGCCAAAACCACTGCCAGCACATCGACTAGCCCGGCGATTACCACCGCAACTATCGTTCGCACCATGGTGAATTTTTCAGACCCTCGACTCACCCATAAACTTAGTCCCTGAAAAGGCCGCGCCGCGATTGCTCTAAAAACAATAAACAACATAAAGGTGACTATAATCACCCCCGCCAATTGCCCAGCCGCACGTAACATTTTATCCCGATCAGCTTGGGACCCAACGACAATCGTCTCTTCGTTGCTAGAAAACAGACTTTGGGCCGCCGCTACCAGCACCCCAAGTTGATCATTCAAACCACTGGCGATACTTTGGCTGGTCGCCGCCAATCGCCGGGCAAACGACACCTCGTTTGCGCTTTGACCACTGGGAGCTTGTGCCGCAATAGCATCTGCTGACACCACTTCCGTATTGGTTAGCTCCTGCGTTACCGGCTTATTTTCAAGACCCCGAAGTTCTTCAATTAATACATTTCTAGCATGTTCATTTTCGAGCATGGCGGCGAGAGCACGATAATCAACGGGCTCTGCAGCAGGAGACGCGGCCAAGCTCACAGACGGACTGGCGCAAATTAGCATAAATAAAATTGTCGTTATGGCCGCTTTTTTTACAAAAACGCTTCGCACACTCTCGCTCCTTGTTTCGTCATTTTTAGTTGCCGTACAGGGAGATGTAGCTATATTTGTAGGGGCGCCCCACACTAGCCAGAGCCACAGGGTAAAGCAGTCAGTCTTAAATCTCCCCCGCGCACCGCAGCCGAAAAGCTTGGCAGAATCATCTCAAATGCACATGTTCAGTCAGGCGTAGCGCTTTACACGCAAAAGAACTAAATTGCCTACGAATACACTGCTAAACCCGATCACAAGAATTGTGACCGAGCAAAGACGAGCTTGTTCCTAAATAAATATTAGACGTCGCAGTAAGCGATTTAATTGAAGAAAATTGTGCAGTGAAAATTTTTACCTTAAATTCCAAGCATCACCCGCAAGGCGGTACTTCCATTTTCATCAAGGTCTACTTGACCGAGCCTGCTATCTTTTATCATATTGAAGATAATCAAATAAGATCGATCCTCTGCGAAAACAACACGTTGAAAATCAAAATACCGGTAAACCTTGTTACACTCGCAAGAACATCCAAATACCTGCAAACATCATGAACAGGTTTTCGGTTAACGACACCAAACCTAGCGGCACACTGCTATCGCCACCTACGCAAGCGCACTTTAACTCTCGCTTATCAATATAAACCGCCTTGATCACCGACACCGCACCCACCGTGCCTATAAAAAGTGATATCGGCGCAAACAGCCAAGGCGCGACTCCACTCAACATACCCAAACCCGCGTAGGCTTCCGCATAAGGGTAAACATAGGCATAGGGCACATAACGCATGGACAGTAAATCGTAGGTCACAAACTGATTAGAGAACGCCGTTACATCCTGCAGCTTCTGTATAGCCAAGACCAGCATACTTAAACCCACAAACCACATCAGCGCGATGCTTGAAACCAACGTTCCGGCATGCGCCCAGCTCAACGCTAACGCGGCTAAGAAACAGGAGCCAAAGATAGCGATCACCGGCTTATAGGTAGTGCCCTCGCCGCCCTCTTGGGGCAAATTCAAATATTCCCTGAGATCGTCGTAGCCGCCAATCCGCTGTCCATCAATGAATATCTGCGGTGTTGTATCAACGCCGTGCGCCTCTTTAAAAACGTCGGTTTCCGCGCGAGAGGTCAAGGTATTATCGTCCAGCGCAAAACCCATGCGCTTAAGAAGATCTCGGGACTTAATGCCAAATGGACATAGATGATCAGCGGTTGCCATCCGATATAGGGTTGCCTTCTGCGCCATATTCCACCTCTCGTGCGATTCGTAAAGTATCGGACTAGCAGCCATAACGCTAAACGTGACTGTACAATTTTATCCTCTCGTATAATTCTTCCGACAAGCCGGGACTGGCAAGGGTTCAATCGCTGACCAGCAAACAGTCAGCATTTATTAGCTACCAAAATGGTTTTGTAGTGATCAACGAAAGTCGATTTAGCGGTAATTTCAATACGACAATTTCACTCAATTTTTTACACCTGCGCGTTAAAGTTATTAAAGGATTCAAAGGTGTATACGTCACTAACTGACGTTGACGCCTTCGCTAGTGACGGCTGATACTCAAGCACCCTCTCTAATACACCTATCTTCGTACTAGCTACAGAGAGCTCTAGCTAGCAACGTAAGCACATAAAAACGAGTCAAAGGGTTACGCTGAAACCACCAGATACGTAACACCCCAAAACGCGCAGATTTGATCAAGCTCGGTCAATAGCTGCGGGGTTTGAGGCGTCGCTACCGACAAAAAAACGCCGTCTTTTTGATCCACGACTTTTTGGAGCCCCTTTATCTCCGACAGTCTTTGATAAAAAGCATCTTCGTCAGTTAGACATTTAAAAACCGGAGCTGTTATCGATATTTGGATCATTAGATCTCCTTCAGCTCTCACCTTTTGCGAACATCCGCGCAACGATAGAATATAAGTTTCTCTATAATCGTAAGATCTCCCATACTCTGCAATATCAAAATAATAGCAATCCGCAATTCTAGTATTGCCAGCTTCGATCTCAGCTAAGCTTGATAAATTAAGCTCTGCAACTCACAGGCAAGTCAGAACATAGAGCCCTTTACCAAACAAACAAAACAGCCTATTGCCTTAGGCCAAATGATTGGTTTACGTCATCTAGCAAAAACAAAATAACGTACAAGGAAGCTTACGAGTAGCACTGCTTAATCGATTGCCTAGCGCAACCTAGTCAAAAGGGGCATCACTCTTTGCTTGCCTATCGGTATAGAAAGCACACTTGTGCTGTATAACAAGGAGAGAATGAATTTGACTACACCGGGAAGGCGACCTTTCTACACATTATTTAACGTGACATTCGAAATTAGAGCGGCGATTATAATCCTTATAACAACAGTCAAATTGACCGACTTGCGCGCGGCACCACTTGTTTCACTAAATAAAATTCACAAGCGTCGATATAATTTTCCACGACAATGCCAATGCGCAAACTAACTTTTAGCAAAGCAGCTTAGTAAGCAAAATTTGCGAAGTATCCTGAAATAAAAAGATTCAATGATGCTAAAACGCAAGCCAATACACTGAGCTACACTTACTAATTGATTGTATTAATTTCTCTGAGGGAGAACCGACATGCGTATTTACGCGTTAATAATTACCTGCATCGGCCTATTAATCGTGAGCGGCTGTGGCGGCGGAAGTAGCTCTCGCGGCGCGGATAGCGGCAATGGTGGTGATGGCAACGGTAGCCCACAGTACAACGTGGAAGTGCGTCGCACATCCTTCGGCATCCCTCATATCAAGGCCAGTAATTACGCCAATATGGGCTACGGCTACGGCTATGTTCATGCACAAGACAACCTCTGCGTACTGGCTGAAGACCTGTTAACCATTCGCGGTGAACGCGCCAAATATCTGGGCCGCGACGGCACTTACACCATTGTGGCTAATGGCTCCACAGCCAATAACGTCGATTCAGATTTCTTCTGGAAGTTCATCGCCACCGACGCAGCCATCGCGCCACTAAAGAACAGTGATCAAGAGGCGATCGACGCCACTAAGGGCTTCGTGGCTGGCTATAACCGCTACGTGAAAGAGCTTAACGCTGGCGAGCACCCCGGTCGCCATTTGGCGTGTCGCGATGAAGCCTGGCTTACGCAAATCAGCGCCGACGACATGTTCCGCCGATACTTTCGGCTTACGCTGCTGGCCAGCTCATCTGTGTTTGTAAATGAGGTCTCTCAGGCCAAACCACCGGGGCCAGACAATCTGCCCCTTCCCGTTGACCTGGACGATATTCTCGCACTGGACCCCGGGGCCTTGCCGCTCTCAGGCGGACTACCTATTGGCAGTAATATGTATGCGCTAGGGCCCGATGCAGTCAGTGAAGAGTCCCTACTATTGGGCAATCCACACTTTCCGTGGACAGGCACCGAGCGTCTCTATTTGACGCACTTAGAATTACCCGACGCTGAGATTATGGGCGCGTCCTTGTATGGCGTGCCTGCGGTATTAATCGGTTTCAATGAGCATTTTGCCTGGAGTCATACCGTCTCCACCGCCTACCGCTTTACTTTTTACGAACTGACCCTGAACCCGGCAGACCCCACTCAATACCTCTATGACGGCGAAATGCGAGATATGGAGGCGAGCGAGGTATCGATCGACATCTTAGAAGACGACGGCACAAGTACTAGCGAAACCCGCACATTGTATCGTTCGCATTACGGCCCCATGCTTGAACTCGCGGTCTCAGGTGTACCAGTGCTTGAATGGTCCCCCCTTAAGGCGTATACCCTGCGCGACGCAAATGCTGAAAACGACAGTCTTATGAACCAGTTTTTTAGCTGGAACAGGGCGCAAAGCTTTGAAGAGTTTGTTGAACTGCACGGCAGCGTTCTCGGCGTACCGTGGGTCAACACCGCCGCCACCGGCCCCGGTAAACCAGCCTATTACGGCGATGTCACTGTCGTCCCCAATGTCTCCGATGCCAAGGTCCAGACCTGTGGTGCTCTGCCATTACAAGCCGTGCTGGGACAGCTAATGCCCGGCTTACCCATCCTCGATGGCTCGCGGTCAACCTGCGAATGGGACAGTGATGAAGACGCTCCTCGGCCGGGCATTTTTGGACCGGCAAATCTCCCCAAAATCACTCGTAATGACTGGGTCCACAACTGTAACGACAGCTACTGGGTCAGCAATCCTGCAGAACCACTGACTGGCTTTGCCGCCATCATTGGCGATGAAGGTACCGAGCGCACCCTGCGCACCCGGCTGTGTATGCAGCAAGTCATCAAACGTCTGGATGGCAGCGATGGCCGCCCCGGCGACCGTTTTGATTTGGAAACATTGCAGGAAGTCGCGCTGGACAGCGCCGTTCTATCTGAGCAGCTCGCACGCCCGTCGATGCTGAGCAGCTATTGTGCCTTGCCGTTGCCACTGCTAAGCACCGGGGGTGCATCGGTAGACACCAGCGCGGCTTGTTCAGTACTCGCGACGTGGGATGGCAAAAATAATCTAGATTCCGTCGGCGGGCATATCTGGCGTGAATTCTGGCGTAACACTGGTGGACCGTTGCCGATCGCCACCCCTATCGATGACCTCCTTTGGTTAACGCCGTTCTCCGCTAGCGACCCGGTTAACACCCCCGCCAGCCTGAACGTGCTCAATCCCATTGTGGCCACCGCCTTCGCCGACGGCATACAGAAAGTCCTCGATTCATCCTTCGAACTGGATACACCGATGGGCCAAATTCAGCACTCGGGAGTGCACGACAGCATCATCCCCATCTTTGGCGGCGAAGGCTTTGAGGGCTCATTCACCATTGCCAACGCGCGTAGTGGTGGACTAGAAGAAGACGGCTACAACATCACCTATGGCAACAGCTATATCCAAACTGTTACCTGGGATAATGCCGGGAACCCAGTTGCCGAGGGCTTCATCACCTACTCCCAGTCTGCCGATCCAGCCTCGCCGTATTATAAGAATATGACCGAGGCCTATTCCGCCAAGCAGTGGATCAAATTCCCCTATTTAGAAGCAGATATCGCAGCGGACACCGTCGAAACACTTAATTTGTCAGAATAAATGTGATGGCATACGCCGCTAACTAAAATACCAGGCCGTCAATGAACACACCGACGGCCTTTTTAGATCGCATTTAGCAGCGTGTCTACTGAGCCAGTAAGCACGCATTCAAAGTTTTATGCACATGACCACAGCGCTTTTTCAGATGGTCAGCCACGCCCTACTGCGACTAGAATTGAAATACGCGCATCAGTATTTTGTTATCAGCCCCGCGGCGAATTCGACCTATAACAACCTGCCCAATATTGTGAGCTTACTGCTATTTCCCAATATCCATGATATTCCAAGCAGAACACCCTGAATTAAACATTTAGATTGATTCCGACGCATCGAGAATCGATTTAGAGAATTCTGAAACCAATGTAGCCATTGGTCACAGCAACAGCTTCAAAGCCTTCCAGTCACCCCAAGTGAAAACGATGTCCGAAGGGAACTCGCGCAGGGCCGCAGCAATAAGACAATTGCAAAGACCTTATCCATCAGTACCTATACGGTTGACGGGTATGTGAAGGACATATTCAGGAAGCTAAGAATTAGAAATCACTCGATGGCTGCCGTGGTCGCTTTTCATCACGGCATGTTGGAAATGGCATCACGGGCACGCGCCGCTATGCAGAGCAATGCTAGAGCGTAAACGCTGCCGCCTAGGCGGTTTCACCGACTAAGGCACTAATACCCAATTCGCCGCCATGAAAACAATGTTAAGTCCCACGTAAGGCAATCGCATATTTGGAAACGACCCCGTGTAACGCTTCCATATCATCTGGCAGGTAACAGAGCCTGTGAAGGAATTTATTACATAGGCTCTAGGTTTTAACACCGCTGATTAGATCATCGAGTTAATCGTCGATGCCAGAAAAATAATACCCCGTGCATGATGCAATTTTCATCCACTGCTGGCATTTAGGATCAAGCAAACACCTAATTCCTCCCGCCCTTCCCTGCCTGATATAGGAAGATACGAGGAGCCAAAAAATAAAATTCAAACGAAATTAGGAAATGAGCAGATTAACAAGCCACCAAAGTTCGACAATTACCCTGCGCCTTCACTCATTTGTGTACGCGTCGGCTTTCATTTCTGGTAACGTCAGCAATGGTTTTTTTATGTAAGAGCTAAACATCTGTTTTCCGGTAAAAAGGGATGGTCATATCTATTTTTTACCCGTTAAGCTAACCCGGCGCGTTAAACACGCACTGACCACCGAAAAGGCAGCGCATGTTATCTCACACGCAACATCATAAAGTACCTAAACAAGCTTTGCTGCTTTTAAGAAAAGCCATATTGATTATCACAACAGCCGTCAAATTCAAGGCCTTTACCTCCAACATAAGTTGCAAGTTCATTAATACTAGACGTCAATCGCAACACCTTTTATTAAACATACTAGGCGTGATTTTCGTACTACTGAGTATTACCGCAAGCCCTAGCTACGCTGCGCAGGCAAACGCGTCGCAACGTATCAATGACATCAAACTTCGACTGAACGCCGCTCAATCCTCCGAGACACTCAATGCTGAGCAACGCGACTTTGTTGTTCAACTCTACCAAAAAACGATAGATAATCTGACGCAAGTAACTGAGGATCGCAACCAAACCCAGGGTTATATAGACCAAGTAGCCAACGCCACTTCCCGCCTCGCCGATATTCAACGCCAACTCGACCAAACGCTACCGCAAGCCGATACTAGCGGCAAGCTCGCTCTTCTGGAAAAGCGTTTGCTCAACCAGCAGGCAAGCTTACTGGAGCTACGCAGCGAAGAAACCGGCATAAATGCCCGGATTCTGACCGGACAACAAGACGTATCGCTCCTTATTGAGTCTGCGCTACAAAAACAATCGACCGCCGAAGTTCAATTAGCAGAACGTCCAGAAAGTGAAACAAGCGAGCTCGCGAAAGCACGTAGAGCCTTTAACGCAAGCGAAAGCGACGCTGCAAATGCCCGTGTTGAATTATTGCGCCAGCGATTAATTTCCAGAGATTCACTACTCGAAATTCTGGATCTTCAGCAACGCTTAGTGGTACGCAAAATTGATATCGCCAATCAGGCCATAGGCAAGCTGCAAGACGCGGTCAGCAGCGCCCGCCGCAATCAAGCGGATGCTGTCGCCGAGCGCGCCCTACAACACCTAGCGCAATTGGAGAATGCCGAACCAGACATTAAGGCCATTGCCAAAGACAATGCCGAGCTCGCAAGCGATATTGCCCAGATCACCGCCCGCACCGACGAATTACTCAATAAACTGGTGGTATTGCGCGATGAACGCACTTACGTCGAGCGCTACGCCAATAGCATGGCGCAGCAACTTGCAATTACCGGCGCAGACCGCCTCTCAAGCTTAGGGGGCGATTTACTGGCGCAGCGCCAGCAGTTTTTTCAGCGTTCGGCCCTAACGCTAAAGCCGAAAGCCTTAAATGAAGAACTCGCCCGCGCGCAACTAAGCAAACTTCGACTCGAAGATCGTCAATATTTAATGACTAAGACCGAGCTTAGTGGTCTTAACTCGCAACGCAAGGAATTGCATGACCAACAAACTCAGTTGCTTCAAGACGGCATCAAGATATACCGACGCTACATAGAAGCGATCATGATTACCCGCAGTGAAAACATTGCCTTAACAACAAAAACCGCTGAATACGTTAAACTTCTCAATTCCCGTTTGCTGTGGATTCCCAGCGCTACGCCACTGTGGGCCCAGCTAAAACGCGCCCTGGAGCAGGACTCACCGTGGCTAGACAGCTTACCGCAGTGGCAAGAAAATACATTATCGAAAAACATACAATGGGATAATAAATGGCAACTTTTTTTACTTGCCATTCCGGGACTGATTCTTTTACTTAAACCACGGCTGCTAACCCTGTTAAAAACACTGGCCACCAATGTCGACAAAGTCAATCGAGATCGATTTTCATACACTGCCGCGGCATTATTCATCTCACTCGTCCTCGCATCACCGGGCCCCTTAACTCTCGGCTTTCTAGCAATCTTAACGTCTGAGGGCGGCACGTTTACCCAGCAGATTCACCAAGGCCTGAAAAATGCGGCTGGACTATGGTTGTTGCTAAATATATTTAGGGAAATATGCAGGGCTGATGGCGTTGCCGAATTCCACTTCAAATGGCGCATCGACATACTCGCCGTCACCAGAAAAAACTTAACTTGGCTCACCATTACACTGGTATTTGTATCGCTTTTTATCCCCATCGCAGACCACAGTAGCGATGGCAACACTATTATTAGTCAGCTACTTTTCGGTATATCTTCGCTGGCGCTGGCTTACGTCGCCCACCGCGTATTGTGGAAACTTTTCCGTTTTAGAGACCGGGTATCTCGTCAACAAACCACCGTTAAACACATCGCTCACTCGTTGGCTGTTTGCATTCCCCTGATCCTGCTAGGGCTCTCTTGGTACGGCTATCATTTTTCGGCACTCATGATTCAAAATAAGCTTTTTATCAGCGCCTGTTTACTGGCTTTGCTCTTTATACTTTACTCGCTCACCTTACGAATATTCTCGGTAATTGAGCGGCGTATGACCCTTGAACGGCTGCACCTCAAACGGCAAGCCGAGCAAGCACAAAATGCATTGCGCCAAGCGGCAGATAACGCCGGCGAAGGACTACCCGAAACCATTGAAGCAACAGAATACGATATGGACACGATTAGCCAGCAAACCAGAGGCTTTTTGGGTTTATTAGCTGGCGTTGCCGCAATCGTTTTAGTCTGGAGATTATGGGCAGAAATACTACCGGCACTAAGCATACTCAATAATATTGAACTGTGGCATGTAACAGGCGACAACCCCGCGATGGGTGACAAGGCGATCACCCTTGCCGACGGCATAATAGCCATCATTATGATGACGCTAACCTACCTGGGGGCGCGCAATTTACCCGGCATTTTGGAAATTTCGATCTTACGTAAACTGCAACTCGAAGCCGGTAGCAGCTATGCCATCACCACGGTGGTGAAATATATTATCGTGATGGTCGGCATTATCGTTTCGCTGAATATAATCGGCGCTCAATGGTCAAAACTACAGTGGCTCGTCGCCGCGCTAGGTGTCGGCCTTGGTTTCGGTTTGCAGGAAATTGTGGCGAACTTTGTCTCCGGCTTACTCATCTTATTCGAGCGTCCCATTCGTGTTGGCGATACCGTCACCGTAGGAAATCACACCGGCACCGTGACTCGCATTCGCATACGGGCAACAACGCTCACCGACTGGGATCGCAAGGAACAGATAATTCCCAACAAAACCTTTATTACCGAGCAGCTCACCAATTGGACATTAAGCGACTCTATTACCCGGCAAATTATTAAAGTTGGCGTTGCTTACGGCTCCGATGTGATTGCAGTTCATAAATTGCTCTCTAAAGTCATTGAAGACAACCGCCGAATTACCAAAGACCCGCCGCCATCAGTCTTCTTTGTCGGCTTTGGCGACAGCAGCCTTAACTTTGAACTCCGCGTATTTGTACCCAGCTTGCTCGACATCATGCCCTTAATTCACGAGATTCACGTGGAAATAGAGGCAACGCTGAGAAAACACGAAATAGAAATTCCGTTTCCACAACGGGATATATGGATTCGATCAGAGGGCGAGCAATAGACTATGCGATGGCAGCGGCCAAAAGGCCGCTCGAGACTGGACTTATAAAAACGATTAAACTGAGTGCAGGTACTTCTGGTAATCCCGAACCCCAAAGTAGCGAATGGATTTTTTCTGTTTGATCTTTTTGGCGATCAACACTTCACCGCAATAGATTTTAAGAACCTGTTTATCAGAATTAGTATCCACATCATAAGAGTGTGCAATATTCTGCTGTAGATTCTCAAATTCAGTTTTCATGATTAATATCAAGTTACTATACCCATACAAAATTAGCGCCCAGAGAAAATGCTATTCCTCTGTTATACCAGCCTTTAGACATTATTCAACGACTGCAACATTGGATTCCAAATTAACTTTGTAATGATTTCATAGGAAGTGGGCCTGAGTCCGTGACGATGAGTACCGCACCAATAACCTCCTCATCAATTAGCAAGCCTAGCGAATTTTACTCCGAGCCGACCTACTGTAAATTTGCGAATTTTTAGATTAACATTCTAAAAAATAGAATAACAAACTGGGCTACACAATAATGATCTCCATCAAACAGTTAAATTATGCCTTAGCGGTAGAAAAAACCCTTCATTTCAAACAGGCTGCTGAGATTAGCAATATTAGCCAGTCCGCCTTAAGTACCGCCCTACACGAGCTAGAAAAGCAGCTTGGGCTGCAAATTTTTGAACGCGACAACAAAAAAGTGCTTATAACCCCTGTCGGCAAGCAAGTACTAGATAAAGCCCGAACGATTATGTTGCACGTAGACGATCTGGAACACTTAGCCGACTCCCAGCGATTGCCGCTCAGTTTCCCCCTTACTATCGGCGTTATACCCACGGTCTGCCCGTTTTTATTGCCCAAGGTGTTACCTGTGTTAAACGAGCTGCACCCCCAGACCAAACTCAATATTGTTGAGGAGCAGTCTCATGTGTTGGTCGAGATGGTGCGCCGTGGCGATTTAGATGCAGCAATCCTGGCCTTACCCTACCCGGTAGAGGGTTTGCTGAGCATGGAGTTTTGGCAGGAAGACTTTTATTGGGTCGCACCAAAAGACAACCCCCTCACCCAACAAGAAGCCATTCATAGTAAAACCTTAAATCACTGCGAGCTTATGCTTCTTAAAGATGGGCACTGCCTAAAAGACCATATTCTTGAAGCCTGTAAATTACCTGAGCAGGCGGCCAACCAAGGTTTTGGCGCGACTAGCTTGAACACTCTTGTACAGATGGTCATTGGGAAGCTTGGCACCACACTCATCCCAGCAATGGCAATTGAGCAACTCATTGCCCAAAACGAAGAACTCACTGCAGTACACCTAAGCGACCCTGGACCACACCGGCGTATTGCCTTTGTGTTACGCCCCAATTACACCCGCATGTCGAGTATTGAAGCCTTAATAGCAGTGTGCAAAAGCGCCTTAGCCTGCGACAAAACGGCAAGATTAAAGCACTCATAAAACTGAACGTTATCTTCTAATTTTTGCAATTACCTCCCGCGCGATGATGCACTATATTTGTGCATTATCGATGTACGCTCTGGAGGGCACAATAATGAAACCAACATCCTTATTTACTGGCGCCGCGGCAGGTCTGACTCTGCTTGTCTCGCTAAACGCGGCAGCGGCAGACGTGGCGTCACCATCCAATCAATTTTGGTGGCCAGACAAACTCAATCTCGATCAACTGCGCTCTCACGACGCCAAATCCAATCCCTACGGCGAAGACTTCAACTACGCAGAGGCGTTCAAAAGCGTCGACATCAACGCGCTTAAACAAGACATTGAAAAGACCCTTAAAACCTCGCAAGACTGGTGGCCTGCCGACTGGGGACACTACGGCGGCCTGATGATTCGTATGGCATGGCACGCCGCTGGCACCTATCGCACGGCAGATGGCCGTGGTGGTGCAGAGGGTGCTCAGCAACGCTTTGAGCCACTAAACAGCTGGCCAGACAATGTCAGCCTAGATAAAGCCCGCCGTTTACTAGAACCGGTCAAGCAAAAGTACGGCCGCAATGTTTCTTGGGGCGACCTTATGATCTTGGCAGGTAATGTCTCGTTGGAATCAATGGGTTTCAAAACCCTCGGTTTCGCCGGTGGTCGAGTTGATGACTGGGAAGCAGATCATGTTTACTGGGGCGCAGAAACCAAATGGTTGGCCAATGATAAGCGTTACAAAGATGGCAAGTTAGAAAATCCCCTTGCCGCAGTACAAATGGGCTTGATCTATGTCAATCCAGAAGGCCCCAACGCCAACCATGACCCTCTTTCCGCTGCTCAAGATATGCGTTTGTCGTTTGGCCGAATGGCCATGAATGACGAGGAGATTGTCGCATTGGTTGCCGGTGGACACACCCTAGGTAAGGCTCACGGCGCCAAAAAAGGTGAATGCGTTGGTGCCGCACCAGCTGCTGCAGCGATCGAAGATCAAGGTTTTGGCTGGAAAAATAAATGTGGTAAAGGCAATGCCGAGGACACCATGACCAGCGGATTGGAGGGCGCTTGGACAGCCACTCCCACAAGGTGGTCCATTCTCTACCTCAGCAATCTAATGAGTTTTGAGTGGCAAAAAACGAAGAGTCCCGCTGGGGCCACCCAATGGACCCCCACGGATGCAAGCGCTGCCAATATGGTTCCGGATGCGCATATACCAGGTAAACGCAGCGCGCCGATTATGTTTACAACCGATATGGCGCTAAAAAAAGATCCGGGATTCCGAAAAATAATCGAGCATTTCCTAGCTAATCCAAAAGAGTTCGATGACGCCTACGCTCGTGCCTGGTTTAAGCTAACACATCGCGATATGGGGCCACGCTCTCGCTATGTTGGCAGTGAAGTACCGAGCGAAGAATTTATCTGGCAAGACCCCATTCCAGCAGTCGACTACACACTGATAGATGCCAAGGATACCAGCAAACTCAAGGTAAAAATCCTGAAATCTGGATTGACGATCCCGCAACTGGTCAGGACTGCCTGGGCATCAGCGTCTGTCTACCGAGACTCAGATCATCGTGGCGGTGCCAACGGCGCGCGCATTCAGCTGGCACCTCAAAATACCTGGGCCGCTAACGACCCCAAGGAGTTAGCCAAGGTGTTAAAAACCCTGACTAAAGTCCAAAAAGACTTTAACAAATCACTGTCTGGCGGCAAAAAAGTCTCCCTGGCAGATGTGATTGTGCTCGGCGGCGCAGCAGCCATTGAACAGGCTGCAAAGAAAGCGGGACACAATATTGAAGTCCCCTTCGCCCCTGGTCGTAGCGATGCATCTCAAACCCAGACCGATGTTGAATCCTTTGCCGTATTGGAGCCAAAGGCAGACGCATTCCGTAACTATTACACTGACGATGCCTACGGTTCACCAACAGAAATGCTGGTGGACAAAGCCGATTTGCTGACACTTACAGTGCCAGAAATGACTGCCCTACTTGGCGGTATGCGTGCCCTCGATGCCAACACAGGGCAAAGCAAGCTTGGCGTATTGACCACCAAACCCGGTACCCTGAACAACGACTTTTTTGAGAACCTACTCGATATGTCTACTGTTTGGACAAAGTCATCAACGTCAGACGGAGTTTATGAGGGGCGTGATCGCGCCACCAATAAAGCGAAGTGGACTGCGACACCGGTAGATCTGATTTTCGGATCAAACGCCGAGCTGCGCGCACTGACCGAAGCCTATGCTTCCGCAGATGGCGAGAAACAGTTCGTTAATGACTTTGTGGTGGCATGGGGCAAAGTGATGAAGCTCGATCGTTTCGATATGTAATCCATCACAGGCGCAAGTAATTACTGCCTGACATCGACTAAGCGGCGCGTAGAGCGCCGCTTTTTTTATCTCCTAGTCTGAGCTTAAGTTACTCCCACTCAATGGTAGCAGGTGGTTTACTGCTAACATCATAAGCGACTCGCGACACTTGTTTGATTTCATTTATGATGCGATTAGATACGGTTTCTAAAAGCTCATAAGGCAAATGCGCCCAACGCGCTGTCATGAAATCGATGGTTTCTACTGCGCGCAATGCGATCACATATTCGTAGCGACGGGCGTCCCCTACTACACCGACCGATTTCACGGGCAGGAAGACGGCGAATGCCTGACTGGTTTTGTGATACCAGTCTGCGCGGTGTAATTCTTCTAAAAAGATTGCGTCTGCTTCGCGAAGAATATCGGCATAGTCTTTTTTAACTTCACCAAGAATTCGCACACCTAAACCAGGCCCAGGGAAGGGATGGCGGTACACCATGTCATAGGGCAAACCCAACTCCAAGCCAATGCGGCGCACTTCGTCTTTGAACAACTCACGCAGTGGCTCGACCAAATCCATTGCCATATCGTCTGGCAAGCCGCCGACGTTGTGGTGGGATTTAATCACGTGAGCTTTGCCAGTTTTTGAGGCGGCTGACTCAATGACGTCAGGGTATATAGTGCCCTGCGCAAGAAAGTTAACGTCTTTAAGTTTGGTCGCTTCTTCATCAAAAATAGTAATGAAGGTATTGCCGATAATTTTGCGCTTTTTTTCTGGGTCAGCTTCGCCGGCGAGTTTGCTCAGAAACGCTTCTTCGGCGTCGGCGCGAATCACTTTCACGCCCATGTTCTTAGCGAACATGTCCATGACCTGATCGCCTTCATTTTTGCGTAACAGGCCGTTGTCGACAAACACACAAGTAAGCTGCTCACCAATAGCCTTATGCAGTAAAGCGGCCACTACCGAGCTATCGACACCACCAGACAAGCCCAATAATACTTTTTGCGTGCCGACTTGAGCGCGCACTTTTTCAATCGCGTCTTCGACAATATTAGCCGGCGTCCAAAGTGCATCACAGCCGCATAGCTTTAATACGAAATGTTCAAATATACGCTGTCCCTGAAGCGTATGAGTCACTTCTGGATGAAACTGCACACCGTAGAATTTTTTATCTTCACACTGCATCGCCGCAATTGGGCAAGACGGTGTTGAAGCCAATACCTCAAAACCTTCGGGCAAACGAATTACTTTATCGCCGTGACTCATCCACACGTCTAATAATGTTTTGCCATCACTCGAATCAAGATGATCAGCAATGTCCATGGTCAAGGCACTGCTGGTTTCGAGTTTGATTTGCGCGTAGCCAAATTCGTGTACCGGCGAGCCTTCAACCTTGCCACCCATTTGCTCGGCCATGGTTTGCATGCCGTAGCATATGCCTAATACTGGCACACCAAAATCGAAAACTTTTTGCGGTGCGCGGGGCGAACCTAGTTCCGTGACTGACTCTGGGCCACCCGCCAAAATAAAACCGCTAGGATTAAATTCTTCAATATCTGCGTCATCGATATCAAAGGCGCGAATTTCACAGTACACCCCAATTTCGCGAATACGACGGGCGATAAGCTGAGTATATTGCGAGCCAAAATCTAAGATCAAAATTCGATGGGCGTGGATATCAGGGATGGACACAGTGATTCTCTCTACAGGGCTCACAACGATTGTGAGCATAAATAAAACAGCAAACCCGCTGCGATAGCGGGTTTGTTAATTCGGCACACAAAAACATGTCGACTAGGTCGGATAGTTCGGTGCTTCTTTGGTGATGCTCACGTCGTGAACATGACTTTCATTCATACCGGCAGATGTCACGCGCACAAACTCAGGAACGGAACGCATGGCTTCCATATCAAGACTGCCTGTGTAACCCATCGCAGAGCGCAAACCGCCCATTAGCTGGTGGACAATCGCTGACAGCGGGCCTTTATAAGCGACCCGCCCTTCAATACCCTCTGGCACCAACTTCTCAGCACCGTCATCTGCACTTTGGAAGTAACGATCACTAGAGCCCTGGGTTTTGGTCATTGCACCTAGAGAACCCATGCCGCGATATGACTTATAAGTCCGGCCTTGGAAAAGCTCAACCTCACCTGGCGCTTCTTCAGTACCGGCAAACATTGACCCCATCATAATCGCGCTAGCACCAGCGACCACCGCTTTAGACAGATCGCCAGAGAAACGAATACCACCATCGGCAATAAGCGGAACTCCTGTACCTTTTAAAGCCTCAGCGACATTGGCAATCGCGCTTATCTGCGGAACACCCACACCGGTTACAATTCGAGTGGTACAAATCGAGCCTGGGCCGATACCCACTTTCACCGCATCGGCACCCGCCTCAATCAAGGCAAGCGCAGCGGCACCGGTAGCGATATTGCCGCCAATGACATCAACTTGCGGGTACTTTTCTTTAATCCAGCGCACGCGATTTAACACATTCATCGAATGGCCGTGAGCGGTATCAACCACCAACACGTCTACACCGGCGGCAACTAAGGCGGCAACTCGGTCATCCGTATCCGCACTGGTACCAACTGAAGCACCTACACGCAATTGACCAGCACTATCTTTACAAGCAAACGGATAGGTTTGCGCATTGTTCATGTCTTTTACTGTGATCATGCCGGTAAGTTTGAAATCGTCGTTGACCACCAAGACTTTCTCTATGCGATGACGATGCAGCAACTCACGCGCTACCGCCATATCAACGCCTTCCTTTACCGTGACCAACTTTTCTTTCGGGGTCATCATGCTGGATACAGGGACATCCAGCTCTTCCTGAAAACGCACGTCGCGGCTGGTAACAATCCCAACGAGCTCGCCCTTATCTAAAACCGGTACGCCAGAAATTTTGTGGCGGCGACGCAGTTCAAACAATTCACTGAGTGGAGCACTGGCCTCAATGGTGATCGGATCTTTAACAATACCGCTTTCATGCTTTTTAACCGCGCGCACTTCTTGAGCCTGTTGCTCGACAGTCATGCTTTTATGGATAATGCCGATGCCACCCTCTTGGGCCAATGCAATCGCCAAGGCACTTTCGGTAACCGTGTCCATCGCGGCCGAAACCAGGGGTATATTCAGAGAAATATTGCGAGTCAGCTGAGTCTTTAAGCTAACGTCTTTGGCGGTTACTTCAGAGTAACCAGGGAGTAGAAGTACATCATCAAAGGTGAGAGCTTCTTGGGCAATGCGTAACATATTTTGATTCCGGTGCCGGTGGCTAGAATCCTCGCAATTTTAATTGATGGGCGTCTCTGAGTAAACCGATACTTCGCGATCAAATCCCATATCTTGGTATAATGCGTCAATGACTACACAAGAACCGCCACAAACCCTAAGCGTCAGCCAATTAAACGGCTTGGCAAAACAATTGCTCGAAGACTGCTTTGCTCAGGTCAATGTCACCGGTGAGTTGTCTACCCTATCCCGCCCTAGCTCCGGGCACTGGTACTTCACCCTTAAAGATGACCGCGCCCAAATTCGCTGCGCCTTTTTTAAGGGCAAGAATATGCGAGTTAACTTTAGTCCCGAGCCAGGTAAGCAAGTGAGTGTGCGCGGCAAAGTCAGTCTCTACGAGGGCCGCGGCGACTACCAGCTGATTGTCGACAGCATGCAGCCCGCTGGCGCAGGCGCCTTAGCACAAGCCTTTGAGAAATTAAAACAAGAGTTGCTTGCTGCTGGCTGGTTCGATACCGAAACAAAAAAGCCACTTCCCGACACTATTCGCCATATCGCCGTAGTGACATCACCGACCGGCGCCGCCATTCACGACATTCTGTCGGTACTACAGCGACGCTGGCCCAGCATGCAAATCAGCGTACTACCGGTACTTGTGCAAGGTGAGCACGCCGCCAAGCAAATTGCCAACGCCATACTACAAGCCAATATCTGGCAAAGTCAGGGCCGCAAAGACTTTGACGTTATCCTGGTATCTCGCGGTGGCGGATCGCTGGAGGATCTATGGCCCTTCAATGAGCGCATCGTTGCTGAGGCTATTCACAACTCCGCTCTCCCTGTGGTGAGCGCAGTCGGCCATGAAGTAGATTTTAGTATCAGTGACTTTGTTGCCGACATTCGCGCGGCAACCCCGTCTGCGGCTGCCGAATTACTCAGCCCAGATCAAAGTGAATTGGTGTCGAAACTACATTTACTCAAAGGCCGACTAGCCAATAGCCAACTTCGCAGAATAAACCGCTGGCGAGAACAACTGCTATCGCTAAGCCGGCGCGTACGCGATCCCCGCAGCCAATTGCGAGAGCAAAGTCAGCGCTTAGACGATTTAGAGATTCGCCTTCAGCGCCAGTGGCAGCAAGCCCAGCGCCAGCGCAAACAGCGCCTGATAGCAGTAAATCAACAACTCGCTCTGCTAAATCCAGAGCGGCAGTTAAAGACCAAGCAGAAAGAGCTCAGTACGTTGCGTGAAAGGCTACAACACGCCATGAATCAGCAGCTTAAACAGCCCCGAGTCGCATTAAAAAATATGGAACAACAACTTAAAGCTCTCGGACCTGAGCAAACTCTCAATCGAGGCTATGCCATTGTACAAAATGCGAGTGGCACAATTATTCGGGACAGCAAGCAGCTCGCTCAAGGCCAGCTACTAAGTGTGAAATTTCACCATGGTGACGCCAAACTCCGCGTTGAACCTTAAAAGCCAGCCTCAGGGATATAGGACAATATTTATTTAAACCGCCAAAATACGCCGAAAATGCTGTAATAAAGCGGCATGGACTGACAATGAGGGGCTATCAGGGCTCAGTACATCGACGACATTCTTGAGATCTTCGCTGAGAATCGCGTTGCAATAAAACGAATAGGCGTAATCACTGGCGTTCAGATCTGGCCTATACGCTGACACCAAGTCGACGGTATGTTTAAACGGCAGATTTAATGCTTTTTCTGCAATCTCGCGGGTATTCTTTCCAGTCTCCTCGGTTAATACTCTGAGTATTAATCTACTTAATACCGGCTTTTCATTTAGGCGATCTAGAAATTTGGCCAAAAAAGAGAACAACGCCTCTTCCTCAGATTGATCTACTTCGGGGGCATCAATTAAACCAGCCAGAGCCTGCTCAAGGTAATGCGCGGCACTCTGTACATATATATCCTCTTTAGAGGGAAAATGATCATATAGGGCGCCTTTCGTCAGCTTCGCAGCTTTGGCCAATGAGTCCATACTCACGCCATTAAAACCGTGTTTAGCAAATTGATGCGCGCTGGACAATAAAATAACGGCGCGAGTACGCTCCCGCTTCCCCAAACCTTCTGCCATAAGCCCTCCCGCCGATTAGATCCACTTCATAAGACAATGTGAACATAACACTCAGAACACATACCCACTTTTCGATAAGAATATACCAAGCAGTATGTTTTTTGATAACATACCGTTTAGTATATTAAATACTAAATATTGGATTTGCCATGATCACTCAGTTAAAAGGCGACCTACGCCATAACAACCTACTATTGGTACTTTGCCTATTAGCGAGCTTTAGCGTTACTGCGAACGCAGGGGTCGCAATTATGCCTATTGGCTATGGTGCCAAATCCATAGGCATGCTCGGCACTGACATGGCATTTTCAGACAATTCACTCAGTATCAATAACAACCCAGCAGGCCTGACAAAAATTGGAGGCCAGGCCCTGTATATGGCCCTTGAGCCACACCTATTAACCGGTCTGAACTACCGAGACTCACTAGGCAACTCCCAGGACTCTCGACTCGACAACATGCTCTTAGTGAGCTTAGGTTGGTCAAAACCACTCGAAAGCTCGCCCAATATCACCATTGGTCTTGGTTTATTCGCGCAAGGCGGGGTCGGATATGACTATCAAAAATTGGAGACCACTTATGGTAACCGCGATGAGTTATCTGCAAAGTTTGGGGTTTTTCGATTTGCACCCGTAGTCGCATGGCAGGCTAGTGATAAGCTTCGTATTGGTTTAAGCGCATCGATAAATTATGCCGAAGCCGAGCAAAACATCTTGCCGAACACCTCGGATCTTGCCACTGGCTTTTATGGTCTCGCTCTATGGGACGCCAGCGGCACGAGCTTTTCTTGGCGAGGCGGTGTGCAGTATGCCATCAGTGACACGTTGCACATCGGCTTAGCGTATGGTCACAGCACGGAATTAAACCTTGAGAATGGTAAGGCCAGCGTTAACTTCGAGTCGACCGGCATCGGCCGCGTTAATTATCAGTCCGCTGCAATACAAGGCTTATCACTTCCAAAAGAAATTGGCATTGGTTTTGGCTGGAAAATTAGCCCCAAGCTCACCGTTGGCGCCGACATTAATTGGTATCAATGGAGTGAGGCACTAGGCAAAGTAACAACAACCCTTTCAGGACCAAACAAACTATTAGCACCACAGCAAATAGTTACGGTGAGTGATTTCGGCGGGCAGGACCAGTTTATGCAGTCAATTGGCCTTGAATATAAATATAGCGACAGCACGACAATTTACAGCGGTATAAACCATGTCGGTTACGCCGTTAAAAAAGGCGCGAGCAATCCGCTAAACAATCTTACCGCCAAATACCATCTTGGCGGTGGTATCGAACACCGACTTAATAAGCATTGGCAGACGAGCATTGTATTCATCGCCAACCCCGAGAACGCACGCAAATACGTCAACACCGATCTCCCTTTAGGGAGCGAAGCTGAAGTCGGTTTCAGCAGTTATCAATTTGTCTTAGAGTTAAATTATCATTGGTAAGAAGCGATATAATCACTTTTTACCAAAAGCGCCGATTTAATAACTTTCTGGCAGCTTGCGTTTAATAATAATATGGCGACCGTCAACATCAATATATTCACCGATGGTAAGGTCTTTCAAAATACGCGCTACCATTTCCCGCGATGAACCGACCCGATCGGCAATTTCTTGCTGAGTGAGTTTTTCATCGATACGCATACTGCCATCTTCTTCTGCTGGTAGCGCCAAACTAGTCAGCACTTTTACTACGCGACCATAAACGTCTTGCAGCGCCAAGCTCTTAACATCGTTTGTTAACTTGCGAATTCGACGGGTAAGATTTTTATTTAAAATGCGTGTGATATTTGGATGTAGATCCAAAATCGCTTTGAAATCTTCTTTATAGATAATGCGAACTTTGCTGGCTTCCATCGCCCGCACCGAGGCCGAACGCTTATCGTCATCAAGCAAAGCAAGCTCGCCAAAATAGTCACCGTGCTCAAGAATATTCAGTACAAAGTCTTTACCACCTTTGTCACTGCAATAGACTTTAACTCGACCAGATTCGACCACATAAAGTGAATCGGCAACGTCGCCTTCGTGTATTAATACGGTATTTTTTGCAAATTCACGAACCACACTGGTATCGCGTAAAATCTGAATTTCTTCCGGCATCAGACCGTCAAATAAATCGACGTTTTCGATACTCATTTCCACATTCCCCAAGGACGATAAAACGTGGAGGTCACTATAGCATAGTTGCGTAAGCAGCTGTCTACACAGCTTTTATTCTTGACGTCAGAAGTCGGATGTCAGACGCGTGTAATGAGTTCTTTACACATCCGACGCCAGACCTCCGACCTCAGACTTACTCTGGCCGCATATGTGGGAACAACAATACATCTCTTATCGACGGCGCATCGGTGAACAGCATCACCAGACGATCAATACCTATGCCCTCGCCCGCTGTTGGCGGCAGGCCATATTCCAGTGCAGCGATAAAGTCGGCATCGTAATGCATGGCTTCGTCGTCACCGCTGTCTTTTTCAGCAACCTGTGCCATAAAGCGCTCAGCTTGATCTTCTGAATCGTTCAGCTCCGAAAAGCCGTTGGCAAGTTCACGGCCGCCCACAAAAAACTCAAAACGATCCGTCACAAACGGATTATCGTCGTTGCGACGCGCCAGCGGAGATACTTCGGTTGGGTATTCGGTAATGAAGGTCGGCTGATCGAGCTTGTGCTCAACAGTCTCTTCAAAAATTTCGATCTGAATCTTACCCAGACCCCAGCTGTCTTTCACATCGACGCCGAGTTTTTTTGCAATGACTGTAGCTTGGGCCATATCAGACAATTGCGCTGCGCTGATATCTGTATTGTATTGCAGTACCGAATCGAAAACCGAGAGACGGGTAAACGGTTTGGCAAAGTCGTACTCGCTGCCCTGGTAATTTATGGTGGTAGTACCCAGCACTTCCTGCGCGGTGTTGCGCAACATGGCCTCGGTCAAATCCATCATATCTTTGTAGTCAGCATAGGCTTGGTAGAATTCGATCATGGTGAATTCTGGGTTATGTCGTGTTGATAAGCCTTCGTTGCGGAAGTTACGGTTAATCTCAAAGACCCGCTCAATACCACCGACGACCAAACGCTTTAAATACAATTCTGGAGCGATACGCAAATACATATCCATGCTCAGGGCATTGTGATGCGTCACAAAGGGTTTCGCGCTGGCGCCACCTGGAATGACCTGCATCATTGGCGTTTCTACCTCGACGAAATCACGCTGCTGTAAGAAGTTGCGAATCGAGCTGATCATTTTTGAGCGAATCGCAAAGGTGCGGCGCGAAGACTCATTCATGATGAGGTCGACATAACGCTGACGATAGCGAATTTCTTGATCTTGCAGGCCGTGGAATTTATCAGGCAAAGGCCGCAGGGATTTGGTCAGCAGCGAGGTTTCTTTCATGTAAACGTACAGGTCGCCCTTTCCTGACTTATGAACCGGACCGCTAGCAGAAATAATATCGCCGATATCCCAAGTTTTGATTTCGTCTGCTAATTCTTCTGGAAACTGCTTTTTATCCACATAGACCTGAATACGCCCAGTCATGTCTTGCAGCACCATAAACGGCCCGCGCTTAGCCATAATGCGACCGGCGATGCTGGCTTGACGATCTAAAGTCTCTAACTCTTCTTTGCCCTTTTCGCCCAACTCGACCTGCAGACGGTCGGCGTAATCTTCACGACGAAAGGTATTAGGAAAGGCATTGCGCTTTTCGCGAATCGCACTTAATTTAGCGCGACGCTCAGCGATAAGGCGGTTCTCTTCCTGGGCATTTTCAATTTCGTTGTGATTCTCAGACATTTTTAGTTCCTGGGTCGGGCGTCGGAGGTCTGACGTCGGACGTATTAAAAGCAGCGCACTGCTTATTTGTATTTGAAAATTAAGGCACCAAGTTCGGCACTTTACTTAAAACGCGTACGAATTTCTCGTCAGACGCCAGACTTCGGACACCCGACTCGGCCTGTTAAAGGCCGAACTTCAAGCTTGCTTCAATAAACTGATCTAAATCGCCGTCTAGCACCGCACCGCAGTTACTGGTCTGCACATTAGTGCGCAAGTCTTTAATGCGTTGGTCGTCTAAGACATAGGAGCGAATCTGGCTGCCCCAGCCGATATCCGATTTACTGTCTTCCAGTTCCTGCGCCGCGCTGTTGCGCTTCTGCATTTCCAACTCGTAAAGTTTTGCTTTCAACATTTTCCAGGCGCTGTCGCGGTTCTGATGCTGCGAGCGCTGGTTTTGGCACTGAACTACGATGTTAGTGGGAACATGAGTTAAACGCACCGCCGAATCGGTTTTGTTGATGTGCTGACCACCTGCCCCGCTAGCGCGGTAGGTATCGGTGCGCACATCCGACGGATTAATATCTATTTCGATGTCATCATCAATCTCTGGTGAAATAAACACCGAACAAAACGAGGTGTGGCGACGATTGCCTGAATCGAAAGGAGACTTACGCACTAGGCGGTGAACGCCGGTTTCGGTGCGCAGCCACCCAAAGGCATACTCCCCTTGAATATGGATGGTCGCGCTTTTAATTCCCGCCACTTCACCATCGGACAATTCAACCAACTCCGCTTTAAAACCGCGGCTTTCGCACCAACGCAAATACATGCGCAAAACCATATTGGCCCAATCCTGTGCTTCGGTACCGCCGGAGCCAGATTGAATATCCAAATAGCAGTTATTGGGATCCATCTCGCCAGAAAACATACGGCGGAATTCTAATGTCGCTAATGAGGTTTCCAAGCGGTCGACATCAGCCTGCATACCGCTAATGGTATCGTCGTCGCCCTCTTCTACTGCCATATCCAGCAGCTCGCTGCAATCTGCGACGCCACTATCTAACTCGTCAATGGTCTCAACTACTGCCTCTAAAGACGCTCGCTCGCGACCTAAGTCTTGGGCACGCTTTGGGTCATCCCACACTTTTGGGTCACCCAGTTCTAGCTCAACTTCCGTTAAACGTTCTTTCTTGTTGGCGTAGTCAAAGGTACCCCCGAAGCACGTCGGTTCTTTCGCCCATGCTTTTAAGGGATTGGCGTATGGCGTTTACTTCTAACATTAAGCAATATCCGGTCAGACGTGGAAAAGGCGGGCATTTTACCTGATGCGAGGCACTGAGCAAAGCGTAGCTATGAATCAGACGAGGCTACAAAGAGCGGGCGTAATTAGATGACCCTAAAAGTCCTACAATACCACCCGCAGATGGTCGACCAATAATTGCACCGATAGGCGCTCTCTGAACAAATTGCTATCCAGTTTGTACACCAACTCCACTTCGTCAGCCTGTTGATTCGGCCACTGCGCGGTATCAATATTGAAGGCGATTGCATCAATTATTTGCTGATCAGCACCGATTGGAGATAACACCATCTTCAAATGGCGTTCACCCACAATACGCTGCTGGACAAGGCGAAACCTGCCGTGGAACTTAGGCTCCGGAAAGTTTTGCCCCCACGGTCCAGCGCTGCGCAATAACTCGGCGTGCTCAATGGAAAAATCCGCTGGCAGTAACTCGCCATCGCTATGCACGGCGGCGGTGAGTTGCTCTTCGTTTGTCAGCTCCGCCACAATCGCGTCAAAGGCGATTTCAAATCGCGAGTAATCTGCCTTAGCCAAACTCAAGCCGGCGGCCATGGCGTGGCCACCAAACTTATTCAGTAGGCCCGGGTTTCTCTTGGCTAAAAGGTCTAAGGCATCTCGTAAATGCAGGCCGGGAATGGAGCGCGCAGAGCCCTTCATTTCCTCGTCATCTGCGTCTGCAAACGCGATAACCGGCCGATGGTATCTGTCTTTAATCCGCGAAGCCAAAATACCGACCACGCCCTGATGCCAAGTGGGGTCGTAGAGGCAAATGCCATTGGGAATATGGCTGGCATCCAACTGCAAATGCGCCAACACCCGCATGGCGTCATCTTTCATGCTCTGCTCGATGGCCCGGCGCTCCCGGTTTAAATCGTCGAGTTCCGCCGCCAAGCTTTGCGCCACATCCTCGTCTTCGGTGAGCAGGCATCGAATCCCCAAGCTAATATCGTCCAAGCGGCCCGCCGCATTTAAGCGCGGACCAAGGGCAAACCCCATATCGGCAGCAACTAAGCGAGTGGCCTCTTTACCCGCAACGCGGAGCAAAGCCTTAATACCAGGACGGCAACGACCAGCGCGAATCCGCCGTAAGCCCTGTGTCACCAGCACTCTATTCGCCTGCTCAAGTGGCACCACATCCGCGACGGTACCTAGGGCAACCAAGTCTAATAACTCGGCCAAATTAGGCTCGGGGCGCTCATCAGAAAACCATGCCCGTTCACGCAATTCACTGCGCAAAGCCAGCAGCACATAAAACATCACCCCGACGCCGGCTAGCGATTTTGCCGGAAACGGGCAGCCATGCTGATTGGGATTAACAATTGCCGCCGCATCTGGCAGGGCATCGCCAGGTAAATGATGATCTGTCACCAAGACCGGAATGCCGAGCCTAGCCGCCGCCGCAACACCGTCAATACTGGAAATGCCATTGTCGACAGTAATAATTAAATCGGGTTGGCGCTCTGCGGCCACGGCTACAATTTCGGGTGTTAAGCCGTAACCATATTCAAAGCGATTGGGTACAAGGTAATCTACGTGGCCCGCACCTAAAGCGCGCAAGCCGAGCAGCCCAACACAGGTACTGGTGGCGCCGTCACAATCGAAATCACCCACGATCAACAGACGCTGATTGTTTTGTATTGCGTCGGCCAACAAAGTGCAGGCCTGCGGCAAGCCTTTCATATCAGGCTTGGGAAGTTGCTCTAAGCCCGTTTCAATTTGCTTGTCGCTGACTACGCCACGCGCACCGTAGAGTTTTTGCAGCAAAGGGGGAACCGCCGCAGAAAAATCTGTGGCGGCGGGTGTGCGCAAAATTATTTTAGGAAAATCAGACACCGACTCAGGCGCGGACGTTGGCAGCGATAAACGCGTGAACATCCCCAATTTTATTGTCGATAACTTCGTAGCGCTCATCCAAGTCGAACAAATCACTCATGTGATGTGGCAGTGCTGGCGCTGTCGGATAGCCCGCTTTCATAACCGCTTCAGGGAATTTCGCGGGATGCGCAGTCGCCAGGGTAATCATTGGCGTGTCCATATCGCGCCGACATTCGCGCGCCGCTTTCACACCAATAGCCGAATGTGGATCTAATAGATATTCACTAGCGTCGTAAATTGATGCGATTGTTTCAACCGTTTCTGCGTCGTCAACACCGTAGCTGTCAAACAAACCACGCACCTTAGCGAAAGCGCTGTCTGGAATAGATACTGTCTCGGTATTCATACGCTCCATTAAGTCCGCAATCGCAGCGCCGTCGCGGTCGTAGCAGTCAAACAGCATGCGCTCGAAATTACTGGACACCACGATATCCATGCTGGGCGACAGCGTGTGTTGCAGCTCATGTTTCTCAAATTTATTGCCGCTGATAAAACGGTGCAGAATATCGTTTTGGTTGGTGGCAACCACTAGCTGGTCTATCGGCAAGCCCATACGTTTAGCCAAATAGCCCGCGTAGATATCACCAAAATTACCTGTCGGCACAGAAAAACTCACCGAGCGATTGGGTGCGCCAACAGCGTAAGCCGCATAAAAATAGTAAACGATCTGCGCCATAATCCGCGCCCAGTTGATCGAGTTAACCGCAACCAGTTGGCGCCCTTCTGGCAGGAAACTTTGATCGGCAAAGCTGGCCTTAACCATCGCTTGGCAATGGTCGAAATGGCCGCGCACAGCGATATTATGGATATTATCACCCACCACCGTCGTCATCTGGCGGCGCTGCACTTCTGATACACGCTGGTAAGGGTGCAGAATGAAAATATCGATATTCGTGCAGCGCTTACAGCCTTGAATGGCAGCAGAACCGGTATCCCCAGAGGTCGCCCCCATAATCACCACTTTTTGCTGACGGCGCTCCAATACGTAGTCCAGCAAACGACCCAGCATCTGCAGTGCAAAATCTTTAAACGCCAAGGTTGGCCCTTGGAATAATTCGAGTACCCATTCATTGCGATCAAGCTGCACTAAAGGCGCTATCGCAGGGTGGCGAAAATCCACATAGGTGTCATCGATAATCGCTTTTAAATCATCGTCTGGAATACAGCCACCGATGAATGGCTGAATAATCTGGAAGGCCAAATCGGTATACGACAGCGACGACCACGCGGCAATCTGCTCTTTGCTGTATTCCGGTAAGGTTTCTGGCACATACAAGCCGCCGTCTGGTGCTAAACCAGTAAGCAAAACATCTTCAAAATTCAGGGCGGGCGCTTTGCCACGGGTGCTTATGTATTTCACTTAATTTTACTCATTGCTAATTGTTGTTTCAGTGCGCTCTTCAATTTTAACGCACGTGCAAAACCCAAAATCCGACGTTGGATGTCTGAGGTCGAACGCATCAGACGCCCGACTTCAGACGTCTGACCAGATCATCCTGCCAATGACTCCACGCGAATCCGGGTGACTTCGCCGACTATGCTCTCTAGCCCTTCTATCTGGGTGACCGCTGCTGATAGTTTGGCTTCTACTGTGCGGTTGGTCAGTATAATCATCGGTACCAGATTCGCGCCATCAGCGGGTTCTTTCTGGATTAAGGCTTCGATGCTGATACCGCCGTCACTCAAAATTTGCGCTACTTTCGACAACACACCGGGCTTATCGACCGCGGCCATACGCAGGTAATACGCGGTCTCTACCGCATCTATCGGTAGTATTGGATGCGTGCTCAGAGATGCAGTTTGGAAAGATAAGTACGGCACGCGATTACTCGGCTGCGCACTCAAGGTACGCGCCACATCAATAATATCCGCGACCACTGCTGATGCTGTCGGCTCACCGCCGGCACCGGCGCCGTAGTAAAGCGTTGGGCCAACCGCGTCAGACTGAACCAGTACCGCGTTCATCACGCCGTTTACATTGGCGATTAAACGCTTTTCAGGGATGAGTGTGGGGTGAACACGAAGCTCTATACCGTCGTTGGTATCGCGAGCAATACCGAGATGTTTAATACGGTAGCCAAGCTCTTCGGCGTAAATGACGTCTTCTTGGGCAATCCGGCTAATGCCTTCGGTAAATACTTTGTCAAACTGAAGTGGAATACCAAAGGCCAAGGACGCCAAAATTACTAGTTTATGAGCGGCATCGATCCCTTCTACGTCAAAAGTCGGGTCAGCCTCGGCGTAGCCAAGCGCCTGCGCCTCTGCCAACACATCGGCGAAATCACGGCCTTTTTCACGCATCTCAGACAGAATAAAGTTGCCAGTACCGTTAATGATACCCGCCAACCACTGAATTTTATTACCCGCTAAACCTTCGCGCAGCGCTTTAATAATCGGAATACCGCCGGCTACTGCTGCTTCAAATGCAACGGTCACGCCTTTCTCAGCAGCCGCTGCAAAAATTTCATTGCCGTGTTCAGCGATTAGGGCCTTGTTCGCAGTAACAACGTGCTTGCCATTGGCGATTGCGCGCAATACCAATTCTTTAGCAACCGTTGTACCGCCGATCAACTCAACGAGGATATCGATCTCTGGGTTATCAGCCACCGCAAATACATCGCGCTCGACGGCCACGCCACTCAAATCATATTTTGGATTATCGCGACGCGAACCAACCTGCGTCACCACAATATCTGCGCCCACTCGTGCCGCAATTTCTGTCGCGTTACGAGCCAATACCGCAAATGTGCCGCCACCGACGGTTCCTAAACCACATATTCCTACTTTGACCGAATCCACCACTGCTCCTTAAACGTCAGGTAAACCATTGGGTGCGTCGCTCTTGCTTACTCACGCAGATACACGTGGAAGCACCAGAGTATTTTGTACCCGAAAGGTGTGCATTTTAGTCAAGGTAAGGCGCTAAGGCTATGGGCTGTCGCAATTCAAGGCAGTTTATTCAGCCGCATCACCGCTGTGAGGTCAAAATATCCCCCAGATAGCAAAACAGCCACATGAAATGCAGCTGTTTTGCTAAAGGAGTTCCGTATGAAGAAGAGCGTCAATCTTCCCCGCACAAACTCATGAGACGTCGGCTAATAATCGCTTCTGCCTCGCTTACCATGCGGTCTAACAGAACTTGGCAGCTTGGGATATCATTGATCAAACCAATGACCATACCGGCCGTCCAAACACCGCCGTCGACGTCGCCGCCTTCCAACACATTTTCGCGACCGCGTGCGCCCGCTACTAAAGGCTGAATATCGGCGAAGTCGGTTTTGCCGTCGCGCCCTTCTATCTCGACCACTTGCTTGGCAATCGCATTGCGAAAAACCCGCGCGGTATTGTTAAGACTGCGGAAAATCAATGCGGTTTGACGCTCATCGGCATCGACCATCGCCTGCTTAATATTGTCATGAACCGGCGCTTCTTTGGTCGCGACAAAACGTGTGCCCATATTGATGCCTTCCGCACCCAGCGCCAGAGCAGCAACGAGACCCTGTGCATCGCCAATACCGCCGGAGGCGATCATGGGAATACTCAGTTTTGCTGCCGCCGCAGGCAGCAGAATCATATTGGTGACATCGTCTTCACCAGGGTGTCCCGCGCACTCAAAACCGTCAACACTAACCGCATCACAACCAATTCGCTCGGCTTTAAGGGCGTGACGAACGGAGGTGCATTTGTGAATAACCCGCACACCATTGGCTTTAAATAGCGGCATAAAGTCCTCTGGGCTACGCCCAGCGGTTTCCACTATTTTAACGCCACCCTGAATCGCGGCTTCAGCATATTCCATATAGGGAACGGGATTAATCGTCGGCAAAATAGTGAGGTTTACGCCAAAAGGTAAATCCGTCATTTCTTTACAGCGAAGGATTTCGCGGTACAGGTCTTCGGGAGTTGGCTGCGTTAGCGCAGTCAAAATTCCCAAGCCGCCCGCATTAGACACCGCCGAGGCTAGCTCGGCGCGTCCGACCCACTGCATACCGCCTTGAATAATGGGGTATTTAATCCCCAGCATCTCGGTAATACGAGTCCTCATTTGCTACATCCTATAATCTACAAGCAACTAGATACGCTCAATGATGATTGCAGGTGCCATACCGCCAGCGGCACACATGGTAACCAAACCGCGCTTAAGGCCTCGGCGCTCTAACTCGTCTAATACCGTGCCAATCAAGATTGCACCGGTAGCGCCGATAGGATGGCCAAGTGCCATTGCGCCGCCGTTGACGTTGACCTTGTCACGATCCAATTTCAGGTCGCGAATATACTTTTCAGCAACAACTGCAAAGGCTTCGTTGATTTCAAATAGGTCGATATCATCAACGGTTAAACCGGCTTTTTTGAGCACTTTCAACGTCGCTGGTACGGGTGCATTTAGCATAAGGGTTGGTGAGTCACCCATATTTGCCATAGCAACAATTTTCGCGCGCGGCTTGAGGCCATTTGCTTTTGCATATTCTGGCGACGTCAGCAAAATAGCCGCTGCACCATCAACCACACCGGAGGAGTTACCGCCATGGTGAACGTGGCTAATTTTTAGATCTGGGTAGACTTTATTCACTAGACCCGCGTAGGTAGTACCCGCCTCATCTAGTGGGTAATAAGCCAGCTCAGCAAAGGCGGGCTTAAGCTGCGACAAACCTTCTAATGTCGTGCTAGGACGCGGAAATTCTTCCTTGTCCAAAGCAAGCGTACCGTCTTCGCGGTATACGGGCACCAGGCTTTTGTCGAAGTGCCCGTTCTCTATAGCATGGGCAGCGCGTTGCTGACTGGTGAACGCTAGCTTATCCAAGTCTTCACGCGTAATACCTTCTAAGGTGGCAATCGCATCGCCACACACACCTTGGTGAGGCTGGGGATGAACCTCACGCAACACCATATTGCCGTTATCCAGGAACATAGACGGGTCGTTACCGTTCTGCCCGTAGTTCGACATCATTTCGGTGCCGCCCGCTATAACCACGTCCTCCATACCGGACATGATGGATGCAGCAGCAAGATTCACTACTGTGATACCAGAACCGCAGAAACGATCTAAGGTGACTGAGCTACTTTTCACGTCATAGCCAGCAGTCAACGCCGCCATACGGCCAAGGTCGCCGGACTGTTCGCCACGCTGTGAACTGGTACCCCAAATAATATCGTCAACATCGGCGGTATTTAATTTAGTGCGCTCAGCAAGTGCTTTTAGTACTGTTGCACCCAATTGTTGTGGGTGGATACCCGCCAATGAACCCTTGCCCACTTTACCAATACCACGGGGAGTGCGACAGGCGTCTATAATCCATGCTTCTTTCATCATTATTTCCTCGCTATAAGCCCTGCGGGCGATTAACAACCTTTCCAGTTTGGCGCGCGTTTTTCTGCAAATGCCGTCGCACCTTCAATGGCATCTTTACTACTAAAAACCGGATCAACTATTTTAGCTTGCTCTGGGAACATGTCGTTTTGCTGCCAGTCCTGCGAGTTGATAACAACCTGCTTACTCGCAATAACAGCCATGGGGCCATTGGCTGCAATGCTACGTGCAAAGGCTTTAGCACCTTCTAGTGCACCGCCGGCCTCAACAACTTTATTGACCAAACCTAAATCGTAGGCGCGTTGCGCGCTGATAAAATCGCCCGTTAAAGCCATTTCCATTGCTACGCGAGAAGGTATTTGACGCGGTAAACGCATCAGGCCACCCGCTGCTGCTGCCAATCCACGCTTAGCCTCAGGAATGCCAAATTTGGCATTATCCGCAACCACAATCAGGTCGCAGCAAATAGCCAACTCAAAACCGCCAGCCAAAGCAAAACCTTCGACCGCTGCAATTAATGGCTTCTTGGGGGGCTGCTCACACAAACCCGCGAATCCACGGCCTTTAATAATAGGCATTTCACCAGTAACAAAGGCTTTTAGATCCATACCGGCGCAAAATGTATTATCCGCACCGGTCAAAATCGCGGCGCGAATCTCATCATTGCTATCCAACTCTTCCATTGCCGCAGCGATGCCCTTGGCAACGGCGAGGTTCACAGAGTTTTTTGCTTTTGGACGATTGATGGTCACAATCATCACACCGTCTTCAACACTGACTAATACTTCATCACTCATCTTTCTATCCTCGTTTCAGCGCGGACGCTGTTATCAAAATAATTCTCAAAAAATTTATTCCCCGCGAAATACCGGCGGCCTTTTTTCAAAGAATGCTTGCATCGCCTCTTTTGCATCAGCCGTTTCAACACAAATTTTCTGCGCCTTTGCCTCACGCTTTACGGTTTCGTCATAACTATCATCCGCAGCTTGACGAAGTAGCTTTTTCATCTCACGCAACGCCACCGGCGCTCGCAGGGCAAGTTTTTCTGCCCACGTCATAGCGGTGTCAAGTACCTGATCTGCGGGAGCCAACTTATTAGCAATACCGGCATTGAGACAGATTGACGCGTCGATGCGGCCACCCTCAGCCATTAAAGCGTAACAGCGCTGGTACCCTAAATAGCGCAGCAACTGCCAACTCGCACCGCCATCCGGTACGAGTCCGACATTGCTAAATGCCATCATCAAATTACCGGTCTCAGCCATCACCAGAAGATCGCAACGCATTGCGATCGCCGCGCCAACACCCGCCATAACACCGGGAGATGCAGCAATAACAGTTTTATCCATTGCGCCGATTAATGACAGTATCGGCCCGTATTCATCAAGGATCTGATCTTCAACCGTTTGGCCTTCAAGAAACCCTTCAGCCAAATCCGCTCCCGATGAAAACCCCCGCCCATTGGCGCCGAGAACAACGACGCGAACATCACTATCTTGATTCGCGTGCTCAAGCGCGATTAGTAGCTCGCTACGCATCTGACGATTGAAGGCATTTAAGGAATCCGGACGATTCAAATGGATTGCCGCGACCATACCGACTTTTTTATATTCAAGACATTGGTAGTCTGACATAGCAGCTCCTTTCTTTGGCGTCGCGCAATCGCTACGACGCCATATTTGGCTTGGTTAAGCGCAATTAGCGAGGCTGCATACGAATGGCACCATCCAAGCGGATAGATTCGCCGTTCATATATTCGTTTTCAGCAATCATGACTGACAGGTGAGCGATCTCATCTGGGCGACCCAGACGCTGAGGATTAACCACGCTGTTTTCCAAGGATTTGTAGGCGGCTTCTGGAATAGTTTCAAACAGCGGCGTGTGAATTAAGCCAGGTACGATCGTATTGACACGAATACCGTAAGAAGCCAAATCGCGCGCCATTGGCAACGTCATTCCGACAACACCGCCTTTTGAAGCACTGTAGGCAACTTGGCCAACTTGACCTTCATAAGCAGCAACCGATGCGGTGTTGATAATAACACCACGCGCATTGGCGCCATCGTAGGGCTCGTTTTTCGCCATTTGCTCGGCGACTAGACGCGCAACATTGAAAGTGCCAATTAAATTCACATTGATAACGGCTTTATACGCGTCGAGTGGGAATGCGCCGTTTTTGCTCAAGGTTTTAGCCGCACTGCCGATACCCGCGTAGTTATTGCAGATATGGATTGCACCAAACTTTGCCATGACTTCGGCGATGGCAGTCGACACCGAGTCTTCATCCGCGACATTAACATTGTGGAAGCTAACCTTATCCGCACCCAGCTCGGCAACGATGGCGTTGCCACGGTCGGCGTTCATATCAAAAATAGCGACCTTGCCGCCTTTCGCAACATAAGCGCGCACAGTGCCTTCACCTAAACCTGAAGCACCACCGGTGACAACTGCTACTTTTCCATTAATATCCATACGTTTTCTCCTACTTTTAAGGTGAGTTAAAATTTAGCGCCTTTCAAAAATTGAACGCGCGATGATTTATTTCATTATTTCTAATGTACCGGCCAATTTTCGGCCGATACAGGCGTTAGCTTAGAGATTACAAATTTCGTATTCCTGCATATAACTCGCACCGCCGCATAGCTGCACACCTTCATCCACCATGCGACCTTACAGCTCAGAACAATATAGCTTAGCCTTGGATGCAAAATCTGTCGTCAGACGCCCATTATTGTGTTGAGTGACACACTGATCGATAAATGCCAAGCCGCCCACGACACAAATTAGAGACGAGCACATTAAAATCAGGAGGGCTATTCTGGAACAAAGAGATGAGGTGTAACCATGTCGATTAGCAACAAAAAAAATGACATTTGGTTACAAAGTTGGAGCGAAGAAAAAAGCAGAATGAAAATCGGCGCATAAAAAAGGAGCTAATCGCTCCCTTTTTACGCTATTTGCTAGCAATTAATTCAGTATCATCGGACCCAACTGCTGAGCAGTTTTGTAGCCAGGAATCATACTGCCGTCTTCCAGCACGATAGCTGGTGTTCCCGTTACCCCCATTTGAGCCCCCAGCTGATACTCTGCGGCAATGGGATTAGTACATTTTTTAGGATCAATTGCAGCGCCTACCTTTAGCGAATCCATCGCGGCTTTGCGGTCATCTGCACACCACGCTGACACCATTTTATCGTAAGTCGGCGTACCTAAACCCGCGCGAGGATAACCGAGGTAACGCACCTCTATGCCCATAGCATTTAATTGCGGCACTTCTTCATGAAGTTTGCGGCAGTACCCGCAATCCACGTCGGTAAAAACATAAATAGCGCCCTTGGTTTCACCTTTGGGGCTAAAAATAATCATATCTTCACGCTTAATTTGTGCAAGCAACTCCTTGCGAACCGGCTTAAGCTTTTTCTCAGCTACGCTTTCAATACCCGCCGCGCTGATTTCAAACATATCGCCGGCGATAAAATAACGGCCGTCCGCACTAGCGTAAACTGTAGGGCCGTTTTGCATGCTAACAACGTATAAACCAGGTATGCCACTGGCCTCTATTTGACTAATGACGATATCAGGTCGCGTTGCCTTAAAAGACGCACGAATTGCCGTGTCGGCAGCTTTATCAATCACGACCGACGCGGCGGCGTGACTGGATAACTGAAACAGCGCAGCACCAAAGGCCAGCATCAAGAAAACACGACGCACAATAACTCTCATGTAATTATTCAAACAACTTCTCCAGATTCTGCGAATATCGAACACCTCAATATGAACGATTTTATCGCTACAAGTTTCATCCACCCAAACACTATCAAACTTGTGTACCGCCTCAGGGAAGCTAGCGCGATCTTGCGGCGGGGACAGGCTAGAAAGTATGCGATGAAAATACAATCTACGCACTCGCTTTTTTTGCACTTATTCTGATTTACAATCTAACGCAGCGAGCGACTTAATTTGCTCGACAAGAAAACAAAAAAGGCAGCCAATGGCTGCCTTTTTTAGAACTATCAAAAACTTAGGCTTTTGCGCCCAACTTTTCTTTAATACGTGCTGCACGACCGCTCAGCTCACGCAAGTAGTAAAGTTTCGCTTGGCGCACGTCGCCGCGACGCTTAACTTCAATGCTGTCGATCAATGGGCTGTATGTCTGGAAAGTACGCTCTACACCGACACCGTGAGAAATTTTACGTACGGTGAAAGCAGAGTTCAGAGCACGGTTACGGATACCAATAACAACACCTTCAAAAGCCTGAAGACGCTCACGAGCACCCTCTTTCACTTTTACCTGAACGACAACGGTGTCACCGGGGCTGAATTCCGGCAGCTCTTTGGTGGCCTGCTCTGCTTCCAGTTCGGCAATAATTTTGTTGGTGCTCATGGCATGCTCCTAAATTCGAAAGTTTATAGCTTCACAGCTAGATGTCAGTTAATCGTCAAGCTCGCGGATAAATTCCGCCAGCAATGTATTTTGTTCGCTACTCAGCTCTACTTTTTGCAGTAGATCTCTGCGCCGCAACCAAGTTCGGCCCAACGACTGCTTCAGTCGCCAACGCCGTATCGCTTCGTGATTTCCACTTAACAACACGTCTGGCACCGCTCTATCTCGGTAATGCTCAGGCCGCGTGTAATGCGGACAATCTAACAATCCTTCGGCAAACGAGTCTTGCTCTGCCGACAAATGATGCCCCAACACACCTGGTAGCAAGCGACTTAAGCCGTCGATCATCACCATGGCAGCTAGCTCACCACCGCTTAGCACGTAATCACCTATCGACCACTCTTCGTCGACTTCGGCCTCGATTAGGCGCTCATCTACTCCTTCATACCGTCCAGCTAACAGCACCAGCGACGGCCTTTGTGCTAATTCGACCAAGCCCTGCTGATCTAGTGGACGCCCCTGAGGCGACAAATATATAACCGTCGCACCAGGCGCCACCGACGCTTTAGCGGCATGGATAGCCTGCTCTAGCGGGGCGGTCATCATTACCATTCCGGGACCACCGCCATAGGGCCGGTCATCCACCGTTTGATGACGATCAGTGGTGTAATCACGCGGATTACAACACGAAATATTCAACAAACCTTTCTGAACTGCGCGACCGGTTACGCCGTAATCGCTAACTGCAGCGAACATCTCGGGAAAAAGACTGACCACCGATATGTCCAAAACGTCGTCCCCTTAGCCCTTTTTAACTAGAACTCAGGATCCCAGTCCACCAATATCATCCCCGTATCTAGGTTGATATCTTTTATAAATTGCTCAGGTACATAAGGAATTAAACGCTCCTTATCATCCAGACTTCCCGTGCACTTCTGCACGACAAGAACATCATTTGCACCCGTTTCAAGTAGGTGGCTAACCTCACCAAGCAATACCGGCTCCGCCGATGAGTAAAGTGTTGCCACTTTCAAGCCTGTCAGTTGATGCCAGTAAAAATCATCACCTTCAAGCTTGGGCAGCAGCGCTTCTGCAACTGACAACTCAAGGCCGCAGTAGCTCGCAGCCACATCGCGATCATCAACCCCTTTCAAGTGGCCAATAATACCCTTGCCATGTGCTCGGCACTCATCAAACTCTGCACGCTGCCACTTCCCAGCCCTGCAGAAGTACATATCGCTATAATCAAAAAAATTACTTATGGGATCGGTGAATGAATGTATTTTCACCCATCCCTTTACCCCGTACACCGCAGAAATCTTAGCGATAACAACCCGATTTTCCGGGGTAAATGCTGTCATTTAAGCGGCAGCTGCTGCGTCTTTAAGCAGTTTTGCAACGCGATCAGACACTTGAGCACCTTGCGAAACCCAGTGGTCTACACGCGCATTGTCAACGCGTAAACGCTCTTCGTTACCGCGAGCAACTGGATTAAAGAAACCAACGCGCTCAATAAAACGACCGTCGCGTGAAGTGCGGCTGTCAGTAACTGTCAGATGATAAAATGGGCGCTTTTTAGAGCCGCCACGTGCCAAACGAATAGTGACCATTCTTGTTTCATTTCCTAGCATTTGGGCAGGTTTTCATACCTGCTTATCGAAAAATTCGAAGCGATTATATGACCGAAGCCATAAAGGCGCGGAATTATAAGGGAAATCGATGATATATGAAACACTTAGCGCGCTTTTTCTTAGCGCCCCCAAATGCATGCCAAAGCTAGAGAATGGGAGGCAGTTGCAAACCTTAAGAAAAATAAAAATTTATTATATTTATCAATCAATTAACGGAAAAAATCATACGCAACATCAAGATAAGAATGGGCGATTAGCCTGCACAAGAATAACCGCACCAACCTTAGCTCAAGCCATTACATTCCAGGGAAGCGACCACCTCCGCCACCAGGCGGCATCATTCCACCCATGCCACGCATCATATTTGTCATACCGCCCTTCTGACCCATTTTCTTCATCATCTTCGCCATTTGCTTATGCTGCTTGAGCAAACGGTTCAGATCTTGAATTTCGGTGCCAGAACCGACAGTGATACGGCGCTTGCGAGAACCATTTAACAAATCCGGATTGCGCCGCTCGGCGGGCGTCATCGAATTGATAATCGCCTCCATGCGCGTGAACATCTTATTGTCCATCTGGCTTTGCGCCATTTGCGCCATATTGCCCATGCCCGGCAATTTATCTAGCAGGCCTTTCATGCCGCCCATATTCTGCATTTGCTGGAGCTGATCACGCAGATCTTCTAAATCAAACTTCTTACCCTTTTTAAGCTTCTTGGCGAGTTTCTCCGCCTTATCTTTATCGAGCTTAGATTCCGCCTCGTCGATAAGCGACAAAATATCGCCCATACCCAAGATGCGCGACGCAATCCGGTCTGGGTAAAATGGGTCAAGCGCATCGGTCTTTTCACCAACCCCGATGAATTTAATGGGCTTGCCTGTAATGTGACGCACCGACAATGCGGCACCACCGCGGCTATCTGCGTCCGCCTTGGTCAAAATAACACCGGTCAGCGGCAGTGCCTCGCCAAATGCCTTGGCGGTATTCGCCGCATCTTGACCAGTCATCGCATCGACAACAAACAAGGTCTCAATTGGCTTTATAGCCGCGTGAAGATCCTTTATCTCGGTCATCATATCGGTATCGATATGCAAACGACCGGCGGTGTCGACAATCACAACGTCGTAAAAACGCAACTTCGCTTCGGCAATGGCAGCATTAGCAATATCAACTGGCTTTTGATCAATGTTGCTTGGAAAGAAACCGGCACCAATATCATTCGCCAGCGTTTCCAGCTGCTTTATTGCCGCTGGCCGATATATATCGGCGCTGACCACCAAGACCTTCTTTTTATGCTTTTCTTGCAGAAATTTTGCCAGCTTGGCAACAGACGTGGTTTTACCCGCCCCCTGCAAACCCGCCATTAACATTACTGCCGGAGGCTGCGTGGCCAGATTCAATGTCTCGTTCTGGCTGCCCATGATCCGCTCCAGCTCCTGCTGGACGATCTTGATAAACATTTGACCTGGGCTCAGGCTCTTACTCACCTCCTGACCGACCGCCCGCGCCTTAACCGCCTCAACGAAATCCTTTACTACCGGCAAAGCAACGTCGGCTTCTAACAGGGCCATACGCACATCGCGCATGGCATCGGCTATATTGTCTTCACTCAACCGCGCCTGACCAGTGACATGGCGCAGGGTCTGCGAAAGGCGTTCGGTTAAATTCTCAAACATGCGTAAACTCTCTGAAAGCTAAAAGTAATTAATGTGGCAACACGGTTCAAGTCGACATACTATCGTGAACCCGCTTACAATCTATTCGCTGTGCTGCACCGTAAATAGAAGGCGCGGCGTAAAATAATGCCGCAGTATAACCGAGTCATCAGGCAGACCCAACGCTCAGTAAACAATACGGATATAACGGCCACACATACCGATGAATTTATACAGCAGTATCGCCGCCATTGCTTTTTATACTATTGCTGCAGGCATGCAATACCGCGACCTAAACCGCGATCTCAGCCGGCCCAGCCTACTGACCGGCTTGGCTGCCGTATTGTGTCACGCTGTTGCCGCAATTACCGCCATCCACACCGTCAACGGCATGGATCTCGGCGTTATTCAGGTTTTATCCCTGATTACTTGGCTGATTTGCTTAATCACCGTGAGTGCAAGCTTGCGCAGACCGCTCCACAACCTGCTAATCCCCCTGTACCCACTCGCCGCGGTGAGCTTGTTGGCTGAACTTTTAATCCCTGAGCGCCAACAATTACTTCAACACCAGCCAATTGGTGTCTTATGTCATATATTGCTTTCGATATTGGCTTATAGCGTGCTTACCATCGCCGCCACTCAGGCCATAGTACTTGCTCTCCAAGATCGCATGTTGCGCGAACATCATTTAAAGGGCTTACCGAGCATTTTGCCTCCCTTACAAACAATGGAGGCAATGCTATTCGAACTTATTTGGGCCGGCTTTGCACTGCTGTCTCTGGCCATAATCACCGGCGGCATCTATGTCGACGACATGCTCGCCCAGCACTTGCTTCATAAAACCGCTTTTTCGGTTCTGTCGTGGATATTATTAGCGATATTACTCTGCGGCCGCGTGGCACTGGGCTGGCGCGGAAAAGTCGCCATTCGCTGGACTTTATGGGCGTTTGGCTGTCTATTACTAGGCTATCTCGGCACCAAAATCGCCCTGTCTATCATCATCCATGTGAGCAGCACCTGAGATTACGCTTGTCGCGCCCCCTTTTTTTGGTCAAGATTAGCGCTCTTTTAAGTAACTAAGGAGTTTTGGGCTTTTTGAACGAGGCACCGCTGGGTCTTCTTTTTGGCATTTTAGCTGCATTAATCGTCCTGTCCGGTTTTTTCTCCGGCTCAGAAACCGGGATGATGTCCCTCAACCGATATCGTATGCGTCATCGCGCAAAATCCGGCCATCGAGGTGCTAAACGCGCCGCAAAACTACTTGAAGAGCCTGACAGCCTGATCAGCACTATTTTGATCGGCAATAATCTGGTCAATAATTTAGCTGCGTCCATCGCTACAATTGTCGCAATTCGCCTCTACGGCGATAACGCCGTCGTTCCCGCGTCAATATTGCTAACCTTGGTTTTCCTTATCTTTGCGGAAATCATTCCCAAAACCATCGCTGCGTATAAATCGGAAACCGTCGCCTATACGGTAAGCCATGCATTGCTGCCACTGAAAGCCTTCTTGTTTCCTGTGATTTGGCTAGTCAGTCACGTCACCCAATTTGTGCTACGCCTAACGCGCATAGAAAAAAACGACGGAACAGAACATATCGGCCTAGATGAGCTGCGGACGATTGTCGGGGAAGCCGGCCATTTAATTCCCAAACACCACAAAGGGATGTTAATGAACATCCTCGACCTCGAACAAATCACGGTGGACGATATTATGATCCCCCGCAACGAGGTCTTTGGAATCGACGTCGATGCCGACACCGACACCATCATTCGCAAATTGCGCGACGCCGAATTCACGCGCATTCCGGTCTATCAAAATGACATCGACAACATCGTCGGCATTCTGCATCAGCGCGACATCATTAACAGTGTAGATGCCCAAGGTCGCGTTCAGCGCGACGCCTTACTCCAAGCGATCAGAGACCCTTACTTTATTCCAGAAGGCACCCCACTCAATACTCAGCTATTTAATTTTCAGAAACAAAAACGCCGTATGGGCATAGTCGTTGACGAATATGGCGTGATGCAGGGAATTGTGACTCTGGAAGACTTGCTGGAAGAAATTGTCGGCGAATTTACGTCGAACCTAAGTACTGACACCGAGGATATCGTGCATCAGGCGGATGGTACTTACCTGGTAGACGGCACCACCACAATCCGAGACATTAATAAAAGTATGAAGTGGGACTTACCTACAGATGGGCCAAAAACCTTGAACGGCCTACTGCTAGAGAAATTGGAATCGTTTCCAGAAGGCTCAGTCGGGTTAACCATAGATCGCTACTACTTTGAAATTCTCGAAATGAAAGGCAATCTAATCCAGTCCGTTCGAGCTTATAGCAAGGGCAAAAACCGGCGCTAGTGCGCCGGCAAATATCGCCCTAGCCCAGATCACCATAGCGATTGCGGCAGCGTTTATTTGCCAGCACAATCACTTCACGCTTACCCGCATTATCCATTTCCGACCAATCGCCAATCTCTTTTAGCGTTCGGTAGCAGCCGGTACACATGTCGTCATTGTCCAATGCGCAAACCGAGACACAGGGCGACGCTACCGCTTTTTCTTTGCCATCACTCATGCCATGTCCTGAGGCGTTAACTGGGCGGCGAAATGATGACCATTTTCAACATAATGCGCAGCAGACATCATCAATGCCGCCTGCTCTTCGGCGCTTAAGCTACGGCGTATTTTAGCCGGCGACCCCAACACCATTGAGCCATCGGGTATTTCCATACCTTCTGTCACTAAAGCGTTTGCACCGATCAAGCAGCCTTTGCCTATCTTGGCACCATTAAGCACGACTGCGTTTATTCCAACTAGACTGCCTTGACCGATAGTGCAGCCATGCAACATTGCCTTGTGGCCCACCGTGACGTCGTCACCAATATGCATGGGAAAACCCGCATCGGTGTGAAGTATCGAGCCGTCTTGAATGTTACTGCGCGCGCCAATCACGATGTCATCGACATCGCCGCGAATGACCACGTTAAACCAAATACTGGCATTTTCTTTTAGCGTCACAGAGCCGATAACGGTCGCGTTATCCGCGACAAAATGACCACTGCCCTCAAGCTGAACACGGCGCTCACCCAATTGGTACAACATAGTGAATCTCCTTAATAAGGCAACAATTCAGATCGATGCCAGCTGATACAACTCGTAAGCCGGCTCTTCGTAGGGATGTGCGTTTTTCAACGCAGCAATCACGTCGTTAACGCACTCTTCGGGGCACAGTGTTTCCACCCTAAACTCGTCTACTATTTCTATTTCTCCCAGCCCACCTATAAAGGGCTGACTACCCGCCAAGGGCAAGAATTGTCCCTGACCCAATACCTGCCAGCTACAGCGACCGTAATTACCTTGCCCACCGGCACCGGCATCAAACACCGCATTCTTCACCTGTTCGCAGTGCGCGGCAGGTACAAAGAACACTAATTTATACATCGGCCCTACCATCTTGTTCGCGATAAAACTCTTCGGCAAATTGCGCTAGGCGCCCTTCTTCAATGGCTTGGCGAATTGCCGTCATATGGTTTTGATAATAACGAAGATTATGAATCGTGTTTAGTTGTGCGCCTAAAATCTCCTTACACTTATCGAGATGATGTAAATAGGCCCGCGAGAAATTCTGGCACGTATAACAATCGCACTTTGCATCCAACGGTGCATTATTAAAACGGTGGCTCGCATTCCGTATTTTAATCACACCCGTAGACGTAAACAGATGACCGTTGCGTGCATTGCGAGTTGGCATCACACAGTCGAACATATCAACGCCGCGCATAACCGCCTCTAGAATATCTGAAGGCTTGCCCACCCCCATTAAATAACGGGGTTTGTCTTCTGGCATATGCTCCGCTAGCGAATCGAGCACCATTAACATTTCATCTTTTGGCTCGCCGACGGATAAACCGCCAATCGCAAAACCATCAAAATCAATATCTTTTAAACCCTGCAAAGATTCACGGCGCAACTCGGGGTACATGCCACCCTGCACAATACCAAACAAAGCCGCGTCGTTGCCGGCATGCGCGGTTTTACTGCGTTCAGCCCAACGCAAGGACAGCTCCATAGAGGTTCGCGCTTCCGCCTCGGTGGCGGGATACGGCGTGCACTCGTCAAATATCATGACGATGTCCGCCCCCAGATCACGCTGAATTTGCATTGATGTTTCTGGGTCTAAGTACACGTCGCTGCCATTTACTGGCGATTTAAAAGACACCCCCGCTTCACTAATCTTGCGCAGTTTACCGAGACTCCAAACCTGAAAGCCGCCAGAGTCGGTTAATATCGGCCCCTGCCACCCCGTGAAATCATGCAGATCGCCATGGGCTTTTACCACCTCTGTGCCCGGCCGTAGACTAAGGTGGAAGGTATTGCCAAGAATAATCTGCGCGCCAATTTCCTTAATGTCACGCGGCAACATGCCCTTGACGGTACCGTAGGTACCCACTGGCATAAATGCGGGGGTTTCCACTTTACCGCGCGGAAAATCCAGCGTTCCGCGACGCGCCAAACCATCGCTGGCCTTCAAATCAAAGCGCATTCGGCACTCAGTCATAAACTAATCCTATTTCTCGGTATGACTTGATGGGAATACCAACATGGCATCACCATAACTAAAAAAGCGGTATTGTTCGGCCACAGCCTCGGCGTATGCACCAAGAACCGCATCGCGACCGGCAAAAGCGCTAATCAACATAATCAAGGTTGACTCTGGCAAGTGGAAATTGGTGACGATCAGATCAACGCTACGGAACTGGTAACCGGGATAAATAAATATGCGACTGTCGCCAGAAAAAGCCGCTATCTCACCGGACTGAGAGGCAGACTCCAAGCTGCGCACACTGGTTGTCCCCACCGCCACAACACGACCACCGCGTGCCCGCGTTGCGCGCACCCGCTCACAAACCTCTTCGCTCACCTCAATATACTCGGCGTGCATTTGGTGATCGCGAATATCGTCTGCGCGCACCGGCTGAAATGTCCCAGCACCGACATGTAAAGTAACAAACGCAATATCAACGCCTTTATCACGGCATTGCTGCATTAAACCATCGGTAAAATGTAATCCCGCTGTCGGCGCGGCGACCGCCCCATCACGGCTGGCGTATACCGTCTGATAGCGCTCGCGATCGTCCAACGCGTCCTCACGTTCTATATAATGAGGTAGCGGCATGTGACCGATACGATCAAGCACGTCTAACACCGGCGAGGCAAAAGTCAGCTCAAACAAAGCATCGTGACGGCCAAGCACAGTCGCGATATCACCAGTTGGCTTCGCCTCTGCACTCACACACAAACTCAGCTCAGCGCCCGCCTTGGGCGATTTACTAGAGCGTATATGGGCCAACACTTTATATTCGTCTAGCAAGCGCTCAACGAGTATTTCTATCCGACCGCCAGTCGCCTTCACCGCAAACAATCGTGCCGGGATAACCCGAGTATTGTTGAAGACCAGCAAATCGCCCGCCTGCAAATAAGACGGCAATTCTTTAAACTGCCGATGTTGACAGCGCTGTTCATCATCTAAAACCAATAGACGACTGCCATCGCGCTCAGGCATGGGATGATAGGCGATTAAGCTTTCAGGAAGCTCAAAGTTAAAATCACTGCGCCGCATAATGTCTGCTTTCGTTCGGAAGGGCGCAAGATTAGCGGAAAATGGCACGGGACTCCACCAGAGTAGATCAATATGTATACAGCCCTTGCCACATTAATAAATAAAATGTCCCCGTCGATTGACCCCACAGGAAAGCTTGTTATAATCGCGCCCCACTTACATGCCAGTGTGGTGAAATTGGTAGACACGCTAGATTCAAAATCTGGTTCCTTTGCGGGAGTGGCGGTTCGAGTCCGCCCACTGGTACCATGTAAGCTTATAAAAACAACAACTTAGAAGACTT